>JBHHUP010000025.1:0-21719 GCA_046753845.1 Thermodesulfobacteriota bacterium | reverse complement strand
ACTACGGCTACAGGGAAACCCGGCGGCCATGTACAGAGCAGCAATACCTGCGATGACTGCCACTCCACTAACGCCTGGGTACCGGCAAGCTTTGACCACGCGGGCATAAGCTCCCCATGCGCAAACTGCCATAACGGAACTACGGCTACAGGGAAACCCGGCGGCCATGTACAGAGCAGCAATACCTGCGATGCCTGTCACTCCACTAACGCCTGGATACCGGCGGGCTTTGACCACTCGGGCATAACCTCGCCATGCGCCAACTGTCATAACGGAACTACGGCTACGGGGAAACCCGGCGGCCATGTACAGAGCAGCAACATCTGTGATGCCTGTCACTCCACTAACGCCTGGATACCGGCGGGCTTTGACCACTCGGCCATAACCTCGCCATGTGCCAACTGTCATAACGGCACCACGGCTACGGGAAAAAATCCCGGGCATATTCAGAGCAGCAACACCTGCGATGACTGCCACTCCACTAACGCGTGGATACCGGCGAGTTTTGATCACTCCGGCGTAACGGGCTCATGCTCCACATGCCATAACGGCACTAAAGCCACGGGTAAACCAGGTAACCATTTTGTTACTTCTGAAAATTGCGATGCCTGCCACCGCACAAGTGGCTGGATACCGACGACAAGCTATAACCATAACTCGGCGAACTATCCCGGCGACCACAAGTCAAGGGTAGTATGCCTTGACTGCCATACCTCCAACACCCAGACCATTACATGGAAGTACGGAGGCTACAAGCCGGACTGCGCCGCCTGCCACTCTAACAGGTACAAAAAAGGTCCGCACAAGAAGACCAAGAACCCATCAACCATCTACTATACCGTAAGCGAACTACGGGACTGCTCGGGCGCCTGTCACCGCTATTCAGACAATACCTTTACGACAATATCGAAACACAAAAGCGGTCATCATGACGCAAATGACGGAGGTTGGTAAGATGATGAAAAAAGTAACAACTCTTTTTGTCTCTCTGACAATACTTTCCATGCTGGGGGCCCCGTCAGGAGCCTTTGCAAGGCGATTTCAGATTCTTGACGAGGTGGAGCTTATAGAGGATAACGGGTGCAGGTTCATAGAGGTGGGTTTTAATATTCCCATGCGCTACATCAAGCACTTCCCCTACCAGAGCGGTGAAGACCTTCGCATTAAGCTCGAGACCCTGAACATACACCCCACGGACCGCTCTGCCCAGTTCCAGCGCGAGTACCCCGGGTCTTTATCCAATGAGCTCTCCGAGCTCGCCGATGTGGTCTTCGAGGGAGAGGTGGAAGGAGGTCCTTTTCTGGCCATCTTCTTTCACAATACCCAGAACTTCAAGGTTGCGCAGGGTAATAACTTCAGAAGCCTTGTCATAGCCCTCTCCGAAGAGGGAGAGCCGCCCTGCGAGCCAACACGCTAAGCCCGGCTTCAGGTTGAGATTAAGCGGCAGGCATTAAGATAAGGGGATTAAATAGAGGCGTATCGATAGGCCGATATACGATACAACCCGTACTCAGAGCACGGTAAAAGCGCTCCACATACACGAACTACTCTCGGCCAAGCCGCAGGGCAGGGCTGAGTAGCATTAAGAACTTCTGTAAAACATTTAAAGCTGGCCACAAGACATTAAACTAGAGAGAGTAAAGGTTAACTTAATGACAAAGACATGGACGCAAGGCAGACGTATCTTATTACTGACTGGCCTGTTGATTATTCTTACAACGATATTTACGGGAAGGGTCGTACGCGGCGGCATTTTTAGCGGTACGGATAAGCTAAAGGCAGAGCCTGAGAGACCATATGCGCTCCATCTCTCTTCTTCGAGTAAACCTGTTAACAGAGACAAACTACCTCCCGCTGAGCTCTTCAAGGGGTATCGCCTGTACACCACGGAGCATACCGAGCGCGGCAAACTCTGGCACAGGCTCCGCCTGGGTTTCTTTCCAACCAAAAAAGCCGCCGCCCTTAAGCTAAAAGAGCTTAAGGATAAATACCCCCGCGCCCGTGTGGTCAAGGTAACAAAAGAAGAACAAAAAGACTCTGTAGACCTTCTCGCGCCGAAAAAAAACAAACTAAACTTGCCGGAGTTTATTACAAAATCGGGAAAAAACCGTCATAAGAGGAAAAAAACCTCGCCCGAGAAGGGGCTCTGGATAGTAACGCTCTATCTCTCGACGAGCTCCATCAAGGCCAAGACCATACCAAACCTTGAGCTCTTTGACGAATACCGCCTCTACACAGTGGATTATAGCGGCAAGGATAAGCGTTGGCATATCCTGCGTATGGGTTTTTTCCCATCTGAGAGCGAGGCACTTAAGGTAAAAAACGAGCTTAACTCTACATTCCCCGCGGCTATGGTGACAAAGATCGAGGCCAATGAGAAGACAGAATCCAAAAAACATATCATCAAACCAACGGGTTCTCCCGCCCTAGGCGCGCCTGTAGGCAGAACGCAGATAAAGCTATCCAAGAGGCAGGAGACGCGTTTAAAGGGACAGCTGAAGGATGCGAAAAAAGCCATGACGCGGAGCAGGAATAAAGAAGCAATAAGGCTTCTGAAAAAGGCCCTCAAGACCAAGGAAAATAAATACAGCCCCGAGGCCCTCGAACTACTGGGGCTCGCTTACGAGCGTGACGGCAAGACTGCCAAAGCCACAGAGATCTACAGAGAGTATATGACTATCTACCCCTCAGGCGAGGGAAGGCGGCGCGTAACACAGCGCCTTGCGGGGCTCAGCACTGCCCGCGATACGCCGAAAAAGAGCTTTACGCGAAAGAGACGCTCAAAAGATATAAGGGAGTTATACGGGACGCTATCACAGTTCTATAACCGTGACGCCAGCTACACGGACATTGACGGCAGCGTGCTTAACCGCTCGTCCTTCTCCACGGACCTTGATCTATCTTACAGAAAACGCACCGCTGATTACGAGACACGCGCCGTATTCATAGGCGGTTATGAGCACGATTTTCTTGGCGAGAGCGAGGGGCGGATAAACAGGCTGTACCTTGATGTTCTTAACCGCAACAATAATGTCTCAGGCCGTGTGGGGCGCCAGTGGTACAGCACAGGAGGCGTGCTCGGGCGTTTTGACGGGGCGCTCTTAAGCTTCGGCAGTATACCGCGCATAAAGATTAACCTCGTAGCGGGCTTTCCCGCGGAATCAAGCACGCTGTCCAGCGTTAATACAGATAAGAGCCTCCTTGGCATAAACCTTGACCTCGGCACCTTCTGGGAGCGCTGGGACTTTAACGTCTACGCAATAAACCAGCGCGTAGACGGCACAACAGACAGAAGGGCCGTTGGCGGCGAGGCGCGGTACAACGACGCAAAGGCCTCGTACTTCTCTCTTGTTGATTACGATATATTCTTCAACAGGTTAAATACATTTCTCCTCGTGGCCAACTGGATGCTGCCAAAGGACAGGACAATAAACATATCCATGGATTACAGGCAGAGCCCCTCGCTCAGCACTACTAACGCCCTTCAGGGTCAGACCGAGACCTCTGTAGCCGATCTGCTCCTCGCAAGAAGCGAGGATGAGGTACATTCACTGGCCCTTGACCGCACGGCCAGCAACTGGTCCGTGAGCATCGGAGGCTCGCAGCCCATTAATACAAAGTTCCAGCTCAGCGGCAGTGTTACCGTCTCCGAGCTTACGGGTACAGATGCCTCGGGAGGCGTGGCCGCTGTGCAGGGTACGGGCCTTGAGTACTTTTACTCCCTGCAGCTCATCGCCAACAACATCTTAATCAAGAACGACCTTCTCATAGCCGGGCTCCGCTACTCCGATGCCGATACATCGAATACTACTACGGCCAGCCTTAACTCACGCTTCAGCCTGAAAAAAAACTGGCGTCTCAACCCGAGAATCCAGCTTGATTACAGCAAGAACAACAAGAGCAGCGGCTCTCAGTTCAAGATAAGACCAAGCATGAGGACGGAGTATAGCTGGAAAAAGAGCACGCACCTTGAGTTCGAGGGCGGACTTGAGTGGATATACGACCGTACGACGGGTAGCCAGACCGAGTACTCAAGGGATTACTTCATTGTAACAGGATACCGTATGGACTTTTAGTAAGGGCCGATTAGAGAGATTAGACAGGGAGGTATTATAAGGGGCAATGCCTCTTTTTACCTCCCTTTTTTAATGCTATAATCACTCCATGAATACAAATGTTAAAGAGAGCGGCCGAGGCGGCAAGATCTTGGCAAAAGCCCTGGCCCTGCTTCTTACCTTCACGCTTCTCTCGCTCCTGTGCATTTATCTCTTTTTAAACTCCACCTACGCGGTCCCGGTTTTCACCGCCATTACCGGACGGGCTACAGGCCGGGACGTACTCATTGATAAGATCAGCGCGGGGCTCAGTGAGGGGTTGACCCTTAAGGGGCTGCAAATAGGCCATGACAACGAGAGACTTGCCGCACTTGATTCACTGCAGATAAGGGCTCACCTCACCGGGCTCGCCACAGGCCGTCTCGTAAGCATATACGTCGTGAACCCTATCTTATACTACTCCGCGCTTAAAACTACAGCGCCGATGCAGGAGGCGGAAAAAAGCAAGGATAACAAAGCACGAGAGGACGGAGCAGAGGGACCATCAATACCCTGGTTTATTAAGGACATCGTTATCTCCGGTCTTGTCATAAGGGATAAACCAGTGAAAACCCCGGAGGAAAACCCCGCGCTCATAGGCCCCCTTACCCTGAGCTTAATGGCAGCCAGGAATAAAAAAACAGCCCTTAAGGTAAACTCATTCCTCCCGCTTCTTAAGACCTCTGCCTCCATCGAGGGGACGCTGGACCTTGGGGAGCTCTCTCTCTTTAATGGAGGACTTGATCTCGGAGAGATAAAGTTAGAGGACATCGATGCAGGAGGACTCTCCATAATACGCGGCGCCGCGGGAACCGTGAAGGCAAGGGTAGAGTTTACAGAAGATGAGGGCAAAGTAAAAGCAACCCTTAAAGGTGCCTTCAGGGGGCTCTCACTGCCGACTCTGGCGGTCTCCGAGTGGGGGCCAGCAAGGATCAAGGCCGTGCTTACCATGAGCAATAATTTTTCTAAAGGAGAGTTACAGGCCGGGCTCTTTATCAATAAAATAAAGACCGGGAGAATGGAGCAGCGCCTTGCTTCTATAAATGCCTGCTATGAGAGGGGGAAAAAAACCCTGAAGATAAAAGAGGCCTCCCTCACCTTCCCTGCCCCCCCTGCCAGAGAGGCCGCCTCTTCAGGCACCATGGGGATAACGGGAGAGATTCTTGGAGTGCCGGGCTCTGAGATAAGTGTTGATATAAGATTAAGGGCAGATAAGCTCTCTCTTTCCATCTTGAATAACTTCATCCCAAAACCCCTCTCCATCGCCGCCGCAGATAAGGGCGAAGAGAGAGGAGTAAGCGGCAGTGTACATATAAGGGGAGTTCTGCAAGTGGGGCTGCGCTGGGATGCGGCCCTCAGGTTAAGTGATAATCTCGCCTACGGCCCCTATCTCATGGCTCTTGAAAAGACCCCCCTCTTTTTAGACTCCCAGGGAATCTACCTCCCCGGCAGTGGAGAGATAAAACTTGATTTTTTAAGGGCCGAGGCAGGTAAAACCGGGCCTCTTACCATGAAGGGCCGCATCAAGGGGCTCGCCGTAGCAGAGCCTGATATAGACCTCATCCTTCAGGGCAATACCCTGGACCTTACCGCCGTAAAATCGCTTATTCCACTGGCCGGCCTCGCTGATATGGAGCTAAGAGGCACTCTGGAGAGCAAGCTTCACTTAACAGGCACTGCAGGCTCACCTGTAATAAAGGGCAGAGTCTCGGCTAAGAAGGTTTTTTTAAAGGGCCGCGGCCTTGAACTTTTCAGCACAGGGGCTGACCTTGGATTTACATACGATAGGGGCATTCTGAACCTCAAGGACTTTAGGGCAAAGGCGGACTCACTAAGGGGCTCGGCCGCAGAAAGCCCGAAGCCGCAGCTTCAGGGCATTACCCTGCTTATCCCCTCTGCCGCCTATGACGGTGTGAGTATCAAGATAAAAAATATTAAGCTCAAGGCAAAAAAAATACTCCTCCTCGATGATAAAAGACCCCTCTTTACAGAACAAGACTTCACTCTCTCGGGAGCCATCTCTGGCGACCTCTTAAAAAACCGTTTTCAGGCAGAGAGGTTTACCTTCTCGGCAGGGGAGGACCGCGCCATTACGGGGCAGATATCTGATATACTCCTTGACCTTACGAGCCCCGCCCGTGTGGGGCTTACCGTAAATATACATGACCTGCCTGTAGACAAACTCACGCCGCGGTTACTAAAACTTGCGGGGTTAGGTGAGGTTGCAGAGGCTGCGGGAGCTCTGGATACAGGACTTAAAATAAAAATAATGGATTGGTCAAGAGCAGAGGCAAAGATAAAGATGGGACTTAAAGAAGGCGCCTTCAGTACGGAAGAGGGCAATCTCGCCGCCGAGGGGCTTTGGCTTAATAGTACTGGAAAGCTCGATATGGAGCTGCCGCCGGGAAAAATCAATTTTTCCATGGAGGCAGAGGCAGGCGGCTTCGAGCTTCTGGCAAATAGTTTTTACGGCGACTTTAAGGACCGGCCCGTCAGGCTAAGAGCACACGGCAGCTATGAGGCGGCTACTGATACCTTGCTCCTGCCCTCCCTCTCGCTGAAGTTGAGCCCCATGGCAGAGCTCACCATGAGGGCGACTCTCTCTTCCCTTAGATCAAAGCCCCGCATTGAGGACGCAGCCGCATCCTTGAATATCTCCAATAAAGAGAGTTATGACTTTTTTATACGCCAGACCTTTATGGAGTCCATGCCCATGCTCGAGAGGCTCGAGACAGATGGAGAGACAGGGCTCTCCGTGAAGATAAGGGGCACCACAGAGGCCCTTTCCCTTAAGGGTGAGCTTAAACTTACGGGGGCAGGTATAAAAGAAAAATCAGCTGAGGCAGATAATGAAGAAGAAGAAGACGGATTATCAGTTATGGGAGTAAACCTCAGACTGCCCCTTGAGCTCGCCTACCCGGGGCCGAAGAAAGCCGGGAACATGGACTTTGGCTCACTCGGCATAGAATATATGAGACTGGGGCCCATGGAGGTATACGGCTTAAAGGCCTCTCCCGTTATAAAGGGCAATGCCCTGAGCTTTGCCGGGGCCATTAAGATACCGCTCTTTGGCGGTGCGGTGAGCCTTGACGAAGTTGTATTTAAAGACCTCTTAAGCAGCCGGAGGGTACTTACGTTAAAGATGAACGTAGATGATATAGAGCTCGGCAAGGCAGGTACGGCCCTCGGGCTGCCGCCCTTTGAGGGAACCCTCTCGGGCCGCATTCCCGGCATAAGACTTGCCGGCAATCACCTTGCAACTGAAGGCGAGATGAGTCTAAAAGTCTTTGGCGGCGAGGTACGCATAAAGGATATGGCAGTGGACAATGTCTTCAGCCCCGTAACAGCGCTGAAATCCAGTATAGATATAGAGGACCTTGACCTCGGCGCGCTCACCGGCGCCTTTGAGTTCGGCAGCATTACGGGCATGCTCCGCGGCCGCATCAAGGACCTTGTCATCGTCCAGTCCCAGCCCGAGAGTTTTTTCGTGGACATACACACCGTTAAAAAACGCGGTCTGGCGCAGAGAATCAGCACAAAGGCCCTGGAGAACGTATCCATACTCGGCACAGGCGCCGCGGCATCAGTGCTTAACCGCGGCATCTACAGCCTCTTCAATGAATACAGGTACAAGAAGATGGGCTTTCAGGGCCAGCTTAAAAATGACGAATTACTGCTTTTAGGTATTGAGACACAAGGCGATAAAGGATATATTATAAAAGGAGCGGCAATCCCGCCGCGCGTGGATGTAGTAAGCTTTACTGAACGCATCTCCTTTAAAGAGATGATAAAGAGGCTCGAGGGTGTGAATTTTTCCTCTGCCGCAGCGGAATAAGCCCGGGGCCTGTGACGGGTGAAGGGCTATAAGAGCCAAAGCCTAAATACATTAGACCCGTGGCAGAGGGGAATCTGCAATAAGGCGGATATTAAAAGAATAAAGATAGAGGGTCTTCTCTTTTGAGATCCCCTAAGAATAAAAATAATTTTAAAAAAAGGGAGCAAGCAATGAGAGGACAATGGAAGAGAGGGGCCTTATTTTTGCCGCTGGTCTTTGTAATAATATCCTGTGTAACCATTAACGTCTACTTTCCAGCCGCGGCCGTAGAAAAGGCCGCCGATAAACTCGTTGATGATGTCTGGGGAGATCCGGGAGAGGAACAAACTCCGGCGGTACCGGCTAAGGACGGGGCGCCCGATACAGAGGGCCGCCTTAATATTTACGAGAGGCTCGCCGCGCTTCATCTCGGGGCCCGCAGCGCCGAGGCCGCTGAAAAGGCCGATATCAATGTATCTACACCGGCCATAAGGACACTCAAAAAATCCATTCACTCCCGCGCAGGCGCCATAAGGCCCTATATGGATAAGGGCAATATCGGCATCGGCAGTGACGGCCTGCTTGCGCTCCGCACCGGGAGCGGCCTTAACCTCAAGCAAAAGGCAGCTGCAAGACGCCTTGTAAAGGCAGAGAATAAAGACCGGCTGGCCCTTTACAGAGAGATAGCAGCCGCCAATAACATTAGCCCTGACCGCGTCAAAGACATTCAGGGACTCTTCGCTAAGTCCTGGATTAAGAACGCGAAAAAGGGCTGGTGGATTCAAGGCGCCAATGGCGGCTGGGCGAAAAAATAAAGGCCTTTTCATAAAAAAATATAAGACAGGTTCCTCGTAATAACAGAGTAAAGTCATCAAGGGCGCACATCCTTTCACCACACCATTAAGTACGGTCACGGGCAAGGCCGCGCCGTGACTCCCCCTCATCCTCGTTTTTGAGCCATATATAAAATGATTTAAAGAGAGTACAATAGTAAAATCGGTATATAATGACCGCTCACCCCACCCCACCCCGAAGGCGCGGGGAGGAAGCCGGTCTGTATATAAACAAAATTTGAAGAGGAGCATGATGATAAAGAAATTTTTTGAGTTCAACCTATCCGACGATATACTTAACTCCCTTTCGGAGATGGGCTTTGAGGAGCCTTCTCAGATCCAGAAGATTGCCCTGCCCCCCGTGCTAAAGGGAAAGGACATCATAGGCGTGGCCCAGACCGGCACCGGTAAGACCGCGGCCTTTGGCATACCTATTATAGAAAAAGGCCTGAAGGGGAAATCCCGCCGCCCCGCGGCCCTCGTCCTTGTGCCCACGCGCGAGCTCGCCATGCAGGTAGCCGAGGAGCTCAATAAGATAGGAAAGTTCAGCGGCACCGTGGCCGTACCCATATACGGAGGCCAATCCATAGACAGGCAGTTTCGAAGCCTCAACCGCGGCATCGACATAGTAGTAGGCACCCCGGGAAGGGTAATAGACCACATAAGGCGAAAGACACTGAACCTCTCGGAGACAGAGACCGTTGTACTTGACGAGGCCGATGAGATGCTCAACATGGGTTTTATTGAGGACATGCAGACAATCCTGCAGGAGACCTCCGAGACACGGCAGACCCTGCTCTTTTCCGCCACCATGCCCGATCAGATAGTACGCATATCTAAAAAATACATGAAGGACCCGAAGAAGGTCCGCGTAGAGACAAAAAACCTTGTAGTCTCCAAGATAAAACAGGTCTTCTACGAGGTACGAGAGTCAGATAAGATAAAGGCCCTCACACGTATCCTTGATGTGCAGGACAGCGCCCTCACCTTGGTATTCTGCCACACAAAGAGAGAGGTAGACGGGTTGTCGGGAAAACTAAAGAGCATGGGTTATGAGGCCGGGGCCATACACGGCGACTTTACTCAGTCTTTCAGGGACGAGATGATGCGCAAATTCAAGTCCGGCGATATAGATATCCTCGTGGCCACAGACGTAGCGGCCCGCGGCCTTGATATCAACGATGTCACCCATGTCATAAACTACAGCATACCGCAGAACCCCGATGCCTATGTGCACAGGATAGGCCGTACCGGGCGGGCCGGCAGATGCGGCATCGCAATCACCTTTGTCACCCCCAGAGAATACCGTCAGCTGCGGGTCATCGAGAGGAGCGCCCGCACAAAGATAGAAAAGGGCCGCCTTCCCACAAAGGCGGAGGTGCGCGAAGCAAGGGAAAAGGTAATCGCAGGGGATGTGGAGGATATGATTAAATCCGGTAAACACAGAGAGTTTTTACCCCTTGTAGAGACATTAATGGATGAATACGACCCCATGGAGGTTGCGGCGGCGGCCCTGCGCTTTAGCGCCGGAGAGCTGGAGGTAGAGAACATAAGCGCCCCTAACGCTCCGCGCGAACGTGATGGTGGAGTGGGCCGGGGCACTACGCGCCTCTTTCTTACCATAGGAAAAAAAGACAAGATTCAAGTTGGGGACATGGTTCGCACCATCTCGGAGAAGACAGGCATACCGGGGAGAAACATCGGTAAGATTTCCCTCTTCGATAAGTTCAGCTTCGTAGAGGTGCCCTCTAACGTGGCCGAGCTTGTCATAAGCTCCATTAACGAAATGATGGTAGGCGGAAGAAAGGTAAAGGTGAGCCCCGCGAGAAAAAGAAAAGGGAGCTGAGCTTTAGTTCATTAAGGGCAGGGCTCTGCGGGGGGGGTAAGATAAGGGAGAAAAACTATCATCTGCTGCAGGAGATTCTTGAAAAAAATCACTGCCCTTTAAAAAAAACGGAGGAGTAAGGCCTCTTTACTCCTTAGAGCGGCGCCTGACCTCTAAAACCCGTGTTCTCTCGTAAAACTTAATGGGCATTGATGGCACCATATCAAGGCGCTCCACGAAAGATGAACCATCTAATAACCTTAAATCAAACAAGGATAGGGGAAGACCCCTGTCAATAACCAGCCAGATTGCGCCACCACGTTTCAGCGTCCTACTCATTTCTTCAAAAACATCATTAAAGGGCTCAGATTCTTCCATCTTCTTCTTAAGTAAATCCTCTCGGTGTATAGTTAAATCCTTTATAGACGGTATGGTCATCCACGGCGCCTCTCCCCTGTAATATCTATTAAAGGTAATACCATAGAACCATGGGGCCACAAAAATCATATCATCTTTTGAGGCCGCGCTCTCCATCTTGGCCGCAACAATATCCAAACCAGTCTGTCGTAAACGCACTTCAGTTATTAAACCATTGAATGTTACTACTACAATAAGTATACTCAATCCAATACGTCCCAAAGCCCATATCTTTTTCTTTTCTCCTAAAAGCTCGTTCAGAGAGAGGGCGACTACGGCCATGGGGAGGAGAAAATACCGCGGAAATGGAGTAACCTGCATTGTCTTATTAAAAATAAAGAATATTATAATTGTTACCGTCATAACCGTTGCACAAAAAAGGGCCCTCTCAGCCTCAATGCCGGAGACACTTCTTCGAAAAAAACTTTTTCTGATAGCGATAATGATTCCAAATAAAAATAGTACACCCCAGATAAGTGTTATATACCCGTTAATAAAACCCAGGGTGTCTTTTAATAGGACGTTCCATAAAAGTTCATAGGTTATAGGGGACTTAGGCATGGGAATCCATTCCCTTGCTTCTTGAATTACTCCAATATATGGCACAAGGCTAAGGGCGGAGAGACCGCCCATCGCCATTAAGAGCAGTGTCCTCTTCCAGAGACGTCTGCGAAGAGTGACCACCGCGCCGCCCAAGAGGATTGAGAATATGAGAAAGGCATTGGTGTAAAGGCAATGTACGCTTAAGACAGAGACAACGAGGGCGGCAAGTACGCGCCTTGGAGCAGGAGACTCAACAACCCTCCATATAAGCCCGAAGGCAAGGAGGATAAGAACAATACCCAGCCCGTAAGGGCGAATGGAATCGCCGACACGAATAAGAAGTGAGCTGAGGCCGAATAAGGCAAGAGAGAGAAGCGGTACGCGGCGGCCGAAAAACCATGCGTCAAGCCATATAACGGCGGTGATGGCAAGGCCCGTGAGAAATCCCAGAAATCTCAGCCCCGTCACGCTCCCACCCCCTCCTGTGAGTGACCATAAACGGAGCACCAGTGTATAGAGGACAGGAAATGAGTCAAGATGAAGGGTGCCCAAGACGCTTTTAAGAGAGGGCAGCGAGGCCAGATTGATGCTGTTAATCTCATCGCGCCAGAAGGGGCCCGCGTACCGCAAAAAAGTAAAATGCAGATAAACAATAAGCGCGGTGAGTATAACCGCCGCGGCCCACTCGGCCCTGCGGCTTATGGATATTGTTTTCCAACCTTCTATCATGCTCTAATCTCTCTTCTTATCCAGCCGCGGGACCCGTTGCCCGGGGCAGCGGGATATTAATTAGTTCTGCGGGCCACAACGGCTATGGCCGGAGTAAGACCTCTTAACAGCTGCGTGGGTCTGTGAAAATAATATCCCCCCGGGAATAAGAACCTGTATATACCCCACCAGGACTCAACCTTAAAGTGCCTGCCAGCGAGGTTCAGCCAGAAAGAACGGGACTCTTTGTGTAGATGTGAGGTGTCTTTATCAAGGGCCCTTATAACAGGGCCCGTGAGGCCGTCGTAAACGGGGACTACAAAGATGAAGTGCCCCCCGGGGGCAAGCTTTGACCTTACGGCGAGTATGGCTTCTTCCACATCGGGGACGTGTTCGAGAACATCAAAGGAGACTATGACATCAAAGGGTCCCTCAAAAGGTATCTCCGGCAGGGCGGATACGGCAAGTCTTGCCTCAGGAACGGCCTTAAAGGCGCTGGCAACGGCAAACTCGCTAATATCAAAACCATACCTCTGCCAACTTGGCCCCAGCGAGGAAAGAAACCTTCCAAAGGCGCAGCCCGCCTCCAGGAGACGCGGATTTGCCTTACCCTTGACAGCGGCCAGTACGAGAGAGCGGTAAAACTCCATCTTGGCAGGCGGGTTCTGATACTCGTAGTTCTTATAAAATTTTCTGAAATATTCTTCCTCGAAGAATCCCCGGTTCTCCAATATTATATACCAAACCTTCTCTTAAAGAGCAGCCTAAGTGTCTTTCTTGAGGTGTTTGTTATATCCATCTTGCTCTCGCCTTCCTTAAAGTCGTATCTGAGGATAATGGGAACCTCACCGAAGACGACGTTCATCTTGGAAAGTTTCAAGAGGATATCCACCATGCACTGAAAACCGTCTTGATTCAGAAACTCATCACCATACCTTGAGATGGCCTCCTTTAGCACCTCGGCGCGGTAAGCGCGGTAACCGCATGTAAAGTCCTTAACACCGAGAGTGGGATAACAGATACGAAAGAGCACCGATGCGGCGTAGCTAAGAAATCGGCGAAAAAGCGGCACGCCTATTGTTCTGGCCCCGGGCTGATACCTTGAGGCTATCACCACGTCGTGTCCCTCGGAGATCATCCTTACCATGCGCAGAATAAGCCCCGGCAGATGGGTATCATCGGCATCCATGGTGATAATAATATCACGGGGACCTGCCTTCTCCACAGCGGCATAAAGGCCGTCCCTTATGGTGGCGCCAAGCCCCATGTTAACCTCATGCTGCTTCATGAATATGGGCATATGCTCTGAGCGTTCCTGCACAACAACGGCGGTATTATCGGAGCTGCCGTCCTCAACAATTACAATCTCATGAGAGAGCATTGCCTCGCTCATCGCCTCATCTATTGAGTCAAGCAAGTTTCCTATCCTTGCCTCCTCATTATAGGCAGGCAGCACCACATAGACTTTTCGTTTTGTCCGTCTCATAACATTACTCACACAGAGGCATTAATTATCGTTATCATACTTCATCAGTACTTCCGCTATACGCTCGGCGGCATGACCGTCGCCAAAGACATCTGTCGGGCGCGCCCTCCCGACATAAGCAGCGCTATCTGTAAGGAGTTCATCTGCGGCCTTGAATATCTTATCCCGACAAGGCCCCACAAGCTGTGATACCCCGGCCTTCACGGCCTCCGCCCTCTCGCAGGTACGGCGCGTCACCAGCACGGGTATACCAAGGGCCGCGGCCTCTTCCTGCACTCCTCCGCTATCGGTTATGATAAATTTAGCCTTTAACATGGCCTCGATAAATCTCAGATAAGATAAAGGCTCGATAAGGCGGATATTCGGTACCGATGAGAGCATCGGTACGACCTTCTCGCGTACATTGGGGTTAAGGTGCATGGGGTAGATAATCTCGACCTTACCGGAGAAGGCCTCGGCGATGTCGCGCAGCCCCCTGCATATTGACTCAAAGTCAGCCCCAAAACTCTCCCGGCGGTGTCCCGTGACCAGTATAATTTCACGTCCCTCGGAGAGGGTTTTTTCTATCTCCGCGTCGGGAGTGAGCTCTGGCAGCAATAGGTCGCGGGCCATGTAAAGGGCGTCCACCACTGTATTGCCGACCATATGGATTTGTGCTGGATCTATGCCTTCATTTAAGAGGTTATCTCTCGCTCCTGTGGTCGGGGGAAAATGAATATCAGCGAGACAGGCGAGCATCCTGCGGTTTGCTTCTTCGGGAAACGGGTTTCGCATGGAGTAAGTCCTGAGCCCCGCCTCTACGTGAGCGACCTTTACGCCCGCGTAAAAACAGGCCAGCGCGCTCATAGCCGCCGAGGTAGTATCACCCTGGACGATAAGCAGATCAGTCTCATGCCTCTTCAAGACTCCTGCCATGGAGACCAGTATCCTCGCCGAAAGCTCCGTAAGGGATTGGTTCTCCTGCATGAGCTCCATATTCTCGGTCCAGCTTACATCAAGCTCAGAGAGAATGGGTAATAAAAGTTCACGATGCTGCCCGGTGATAAGCACCCTGGTATTCATCTCAGTCTTTTGCAGGGTCTTAATGAGAGGCATCAACTTTATGGCCTCAGGCCGTGTACCTATGAGGATGGAGATATTACGGATCGCCATTTTTATATCCTCAAAGCCTCCTTGACAAATATAAACCACACCAGCAAAAGAGTAAGAGGTAAGGTCATATACAGCAGAGGCATAGATGCCCTCTGCCGTGATCCCCGCCCCTTAGATTACCGGCCTCGTACCAAAGGCCCCTGCACCGTCCCTCACTCACTGCTTATCCAGGACCAGGCGTCTTCGAGCTCATGGGTCTCAAAAAACCTTGAGCCCGATGAGGTAAAGGGGGCCGAGAGCCTTGCCATCCACTCCTCCCAGCTCTTATCCCCGACTATGGCTATACGTTCAAAATCGCTGTAGTGCTTTACGCCGAACTTCATATCATCCCAGGCCGCGTGCAGGTCCCAGCCCTTAAAATCCACAAGATGAAGAAGTATACGAACCTTACCCTCGCCCTTGATAACAGCCTCTACCTCGGGGACAAGGACCTTGTAGTCATCGTCATGAAGCTTACCGCTGAGCTCAAAACCTATTACAGCACCAGAGCCTCTATCCAGTCTCTTTATCATGCCGGCCTCCTCCTCGGTCTATCAGGGTTAAGGCATCTTTAAAAAAAGGCGCTCTTTATCATGCATGTAACTTACCCCAACCTGCCGCCGCCTCAGGCGTACTGCGCTTTTTTCTTTGCCGAGGCCCTCTTGGCGGCGTCAAGCTCGCGTTTTCTGATACGTACGCTCTCGGGCGTAACCTCCACGAGCTCGTCCTCGGCTATAAACTCAATGGATTGGTCAAGAGACAAGAGGCGAGGCGGAAGAAGCGTCATCGTGGCGTCAGAGCTTGCCGCGCGCATATTGGTAAGCTTTTTTTCACGGGTAATATTTACCACAAGGTCATCGGAGCGGTTTCTCTCTCCTATGACCATGCCGGCGTAGACCTCTGTCGTTACCTTTACAAAGAGCTCACCTCTGTCAACCATGGCAAAGCTCGCGTAAGTCGTCACCTTTCCCGGGCGGTCAGCAACAAGGGCCCCGCTGACGCGCTGCGGGATCGCACCGAACCACGGGGCGTACCCCTCATAAAGCCTGTTCATGATTCCCGCGCCCTTGGTATCGGTGAGAAACTGTGAGCGAAAACCAATAAGCCCGCGCGATGGGATAAGAAACTCCATATTCACACGGCCATGGCCGTGATTCACCATATTGGTCATCCTGCCCTTGCGGGCGGCAAGTTTCTCGATAATGACACCCGTTGTATCCTCAGGCGTATCAATGAAGACGCGTTCCAGGGGCTCTGTTACCTTGCCATTATCTTCCTTAGTAATAACACGGGGTTTGGAGACCATGAGCTCATAACCCTCTCTTCGCATAGTCTCTATGAGTACAGCCATCTGCAGCTCTCCGCGGCCGAAGACCTCAAAGGCATCGGCGCGCTCCGTATCCTTTACCTCTATGGAGACATTGCCGAGCACCTCTTTATTAAGCCTGTCACGCAGGTGCCTCGAGGTAAGAAACTTACCCTCACGTCCCGCGAAGGGGCCGTTATTTACGTAAAAAATCATGGAGACCGTGGGCTCGTCCACGATAATCCGGGGCAGCGGTTTTGGATCTTCATTGGAGCTTATGGTGTCTCCTATCTTCACGTTATCCACACCGGCAATGGCTATTATATCGCCTGCCTCAAGACGCTCTACCTGCGTCTTATTAAGTCCCGTAAAGGTATAGAGGGCCGATAACTTCACACCGCGCCTGATGCCCTCCTTTGCGCAAAGAGCGTAAGCCCTGTTCATCTCAAGTACGCCGCTGCCGAGCCTGCCGATAGCCACCTGCCCCACATAAGGGTCATAGGTGAGGCTTGTTACGAGAAACTGCGCCACCTCGTTATCATCTGCCACCGGGCCCGGGACCTCGGCAAGGATGGTCTCAAATAAAGGGGTAAGGTCCGTGGAATCATCACCAAGTTCTCTGTGAGAGACACCGGCCTTTGCATTTGTATAGAGAATGGGAAACTCTATCTGCTCCTCAGAGGCGTCAAGGTCTATAAAGAGGTCGTAGACCTCGCTCACGACTTCTTCTACACGGGCATCAGACCTGTCTATCTTATTAATGAGAAGGATAACGGGAAGGTCTCTGGCAAGGGCTTTTTTCAGGACAAAACGCGTCTGAGGCAGCGGGCCCTCGCTGGCGTCTACAAGGAGCATGACACCGTCAACGAGGTTAAGGGACCGCTCCACCTCGCCGCCAAAGTCGGCGTGCCCCGGTGTATCCACTATATTTATCTTAACGTCTTTATAGAACACGGCCGTGTTCTTTGCCGTAATCGTTATGCCGCGCTCGCGCTCAAGGTCCATGGAGTCCATGATACGGTCGGCCACCTCCTGATGCACGTGGAAGGTCCCGCTCTGAGCAAGCATGGCGTCTACGAGCGTGGTCTTGCCGTGGTCAACATGGGCAATAATCGCGATATTTCTAAATCCCTCTTTTCTCATCAAAGTCCACCTGTTAAATTATTTAACGCCCAGATAAAAAGGACGTACTATTCATTGTAATTTTTTATTATACCATAGAGTATGAAGGATCAGAAGATAACATCCCCGTACCGCCGGGAGCCGCTCACCGGTGCTATCGGCAACTCTTGGCCCCGCGTTTTTCAAGGTACTTCTGATGATACTCCTCAGCCGGATAAAAGGGCCCCGCAGGGGTTATTTCCGTGACAACAAGGTCTTCAAAGTCTCCGCTCTCCCCGAGGGCCTTTTTTGAGGCCTCGGCAAGGTCCTTCTGCCCGGCGTCAAAATAAAATATCGCAGACCTGTACTGCGTGCCCACATCGGGGCCCTGCCTGTTAAGGGTAGTGGGGTTATGGATGGCCCAGAAAGTTTTCAAGAGCCCCGAAAAGTCTACTATATCGGGGTCATAAGTTACAAGAACAGCCTCCGCGTGCTCTGTCCCGCCCGAGCAGACATCCTCGTACGAAGGGTCCTCGGACCAGCCGCCCGTGTAACCGGCCTTTGTCTCAAGCACGCCCTTTACCTTACTGAAGGCCAACTCAACACCCCAGAAGCACCCTGCGGCAAAACATGCCTTTTCCACCTTCACACTCAAACCTTCTCTTCCATAAGTTTTTTAAGTTTTTCTACAGCCGAGAGGGCGTCGCCGCCGTACTCATCGGCGCCTATGTTTTTCGAGAACTCCTCGGTAACAACGGCCCCGCCTACTATCGTCGTCACCTTTATACCCTTCTCCCGTAACTTCTTTATGATGTTATCCATCTCCATTACCGTAGTGGTCATCAAGGCCGAGAGCCCGACAATATCCACCTTACGCTTTACGGCCTCCTCAAGGATACGCTCTGTGGGCACGTTTTTACCAAGGTCTATGACCTCGAAACCGTGATTCTCAAGGAGGGTGGCCACGATGTTCTTGCCTATGTCGTGAATATCACCCTCAACGGTTGCAAGGAGCACACGGCCGAGGCTCGGGCCGGACTTCTCCTTAAACTCTTTTTTCAGCCTCGCGAAGGCCCGCTTCATGGTCTCGGCCGATAACATTACCTGCGGTAAAAAATACCTGTTCGAGGCAAAGAGCTTTCCCACCTCGTTAAGCCCTGCGATAAGGCCGTTATTGCTGATATCCATGACGTCAAGGCCCTCGCCGAGGGCTTCATCCACAAGGGCGACAATGTTTTCCCTGTCACCATCGATAATGGCGTATTTCAGCTTATCCTTAACTCCCTTAATCTCTCTCGGGGCCTCTGCCGCAGCGCCGGGGGCGGGTTTTTGACCGCCCCCGAGAGGTTTTAGTGTAGATTCCGGGCGGGCGGCGGCGTAGCTGATAAACCTCTCCGCGCGGATATCCTTATTCATCAAGACAGATGCCGAGTAGTATGCGTCCATCATGGCCGTGGTCTTGGGGTTTATAATGGCGCAGTCAAGCCCCGCCGAGATGGCCATGGATAGAAAGTGTGAGTTTATAAGCCCCCGGGCCGGGAGCCCGAATGAGATGTTGCTCACACCAAGGACGGTAGCAAGGCCGAGCTCTTTTTTTACGAGCCTTATGGCGTTAAGGGTGGTTAGAGCGCTCTCAGGCACGGCGGATACGGTCATGGCAAGGCAATCTATGATAACGTCCTCACTTCTAAGCCCCGCGGCAAGGGCGCGCTTCAGTATAGTCTCGGCTACCTTCAAGCGGCCCTCGGCCGTATCGGGGATCCCGCTGTCATCAAGGGTAAGACCCAGTACGGCAGCGCCGTAACGCGCCGCAAGGGGCAGTATAATATCGAGTTTTTTCGCCTCTCCGCTAATGGAGTTTACAAGGGCCCGGCCGTCAACGGCCTTAAGCCCCGCCTCCATTGCCGCGGGGTCTGATGAGTCTATTACAAGGGGCAAGGTAGAGTTCTCATTAACGGCAAATACGGCCATGGTCATGGACTTTACCTCGTCCACTCCGGGCACCCCCACGTTAACATCAAGGGTATGGGCCCCGGCATCGGCCTGCTCGCGCGCCTCCTGACGTATCCTTGAGATTTTTCTCTCTCTTATCTCCCGGGCAAAGGACTTTCTCCCCGTGGGGTTTATCCTCTCTCCGATTATCACGGGGGGCTCCCCGCCTCCAAAGAGTGTAAGGTCGGTCCTGCTCGATAGGGCGCCGAATGATTTTTTATCTCTAACCACGGGTTTTCCTGCCCTGAAGACCTCTCCGATAGCTTTGATATGAGCAGGGGTGGTACCGCAGCAGCCGCCGTAAGCCCTTACACCCTTCTTTATAAACTCAGGTACAAAAGCCGCCATCTCCTCGGGGGAGTCGGGAAAGAGAGTCTCACCCTTGTCATTTAAAAATGGAATCCCTGCGTTGGGCTGAGCCATCAGAGGAGTATCCGTAAGAGCGGACATGGCGGTAACGGCCTTCAGAATTCCCTCGGAGCCAAGTGAGCAGTTCGCGCCGATAAGGTCCGCGCCAAGGGCGCCTGCCGTGACGGCAAAGGCCTCAGGAGAGGTGCCGAGGACCGTGCGCATGGTCTCGTCAAAGGTCATGGTAACGGCAACGGGCATCCCCACGTCCTTTGCAGCCATTATGGCGGCCTTGACCTCGCGAATATCCATCATGGTCTCTATAATAACAAGGTCTGCCCCGCCCTCGGCAAGGGCCCCGGCCTGCTCGGTAAAAATTTCCAGGGCCTCATCAAAGGAGAGGTCCCCGACAGGCTCTAAAAAGGCCCCTGTGGGCGCCAGGTCTCCTGCTACAAAACCATCACTTCCCGCGGCCTTTCTCGCAAGAAGCGCGGCTTTCTCGTTTATCTCCGAGACTCTTTCCCCGAGACCGTATTCCCTTAACTTAAGCCTGTTGCCCCCGAAGGTATTGGTGGTAATAACATCAGCGCCCGCCTCACGGTAACCACGGTGCACCTTAAGTATCATCTCCGGGTCCGTGAGGACAAGCTCATCGGGGCAGCCCCCGGATTTTAGCCCAAGTTTTTGCAGCATGGTGCCCATGGAGCCGTCAAAGACAATGGGCCTGTTTTTAAGAGTTTTTCTAAAATCACCTGCCATTTATAACCTCTCCCATTTATAGTAAAAGCGATTGTATCCTTTTGCAGAGTATGAGGCAAGCCCCTTAATCCCTTTACCTGCAGCGGTCCGCGGCCCCATAGGACTCTTAATCCAGATGAAAGAGAATATAGGGTGACAAAGGGCACTTCTTCTGCCCTTCTTTTCCCGAACAGGCCCCTGCGCCCTCTGCCGGGCTTCGTCCCAGCCGGCTCTCTATTGTCTCGAGCGCAAGGGCGCTTGAATCAACGCCAATCCAGCGCCTGCCCGAGCGCGCCGCCGCAACAAGCGTCGTACCGGAGCCGGCAAAGGCGTCAAGGACTATATCACCGGTCCCGCTCGAAGCAGAGATAATACGAGATAACAGGGCCTCGGGTTTTTGCGTGGGGTAGCCTGTTTTTTCCGCCGCCCCTATATGCATGGCGTCAGGTATATCATCCCATACATCGCCAAGGCGTTTTTCCTCAATAAGGGACCCGCCCTCTTCTCTAAGAAAATATTTTATTCGTATACTACCCGTCCTCGTTCTGTATATACGCCCTTGTTTTTCAAGGCGCTCTATGGATCTATCGGTATAATCGCCTCGCGGAGCGGTCTTGAACCAGCGCCCCTCGCTATCACAACGAAAGCCATTACTCCCCTTTGCGACCCGCTTCTCTATCATAACAGGGTTAAATATATGCTCTTTTTTTCTGTAAAGCAGTATAGTATCGTGGTTTCTTGAGAACTGGCGCGCCACACTCTTGGCCCCCCGCCCGCCGTAACTCCAGATAATCTCGTTAAGAAAATTCTCCGCGCCAAAGACCTCGTCCATGACTACCTTAAGATAATGGGCCATGCGCCAGTCAAGGTGCAGATATATGGAGCCGTCCTCTGAGAGCAGCTCCCTTAAGGGCCTGAGTCTTGCGGTGATAAAGGCGATAAAATCATCACCGCTGCGCTTATCTCCATAGGCAAGGCGTCCATCGGCACCGCGGTAGGTCTGTCCCGAGGCAAAGGGCGGGTCGATATAAATAAGCCTTACGCCCTCTGTATTATCGGCGTTCTTTATCCGCCCCTTCTCTTTTTCGGCTATAAGGGCCTCTAATACGTGAAGATTATCGCCCTGAATGAGCATATTGGACCACGTTGAGAGAGGCGTTTCCGGCGGCACTCTCCGCAGCTCTCGGAACCCGCGCGCAAAAACTATAGCAGCCTTCTCCGAAGAGGCATTATCCTTCACTCTGCGTTTATCCGCACCGAGAGAGGTTTTCTCCTGCCCATGCCCCAGCCTGCTAATTCTGGAGTTATCCCTTATAATAGACACCTATCCGCCTGCCTCCATACCCATCTCTCACTCATCCTCGCCGCTATCCCAACGAACCC
>JBHHUP010000024.1:0-23126 GCA_046753845.1 Thermodesulfobacteriota bacterium | reverse complement strand
CGGCCCCCGAGGGCCGCTTATTTTTATTCTACTTTTAAACTTTATAAAGGAAGACTATTTTTTCTGGTGGCATTTATTACATTCGTAAAGGGGAAATGCCTTCTGGCTGTTGTGACAATTTGTGGAGCCGCAGAACTTGCCTTCCATATTGCCCTTCATATTAATGCCGCTTGCGCCTATCTTTTGCTTGAAGATCTTGGGGTGACATACGCTGCATTTAGCGCGTTTCGCGTGAGTGCCGTGAGTAAATTTAACGGCTCCCACACCCTTGACCTTTGATTTACTGGCTTTTTGGCTGTTAAGTATCATATTACTGGCAGGCCCGCCGATGGAGATGGCGGGCATGACAATAATTGATAAACTCAGCAGCGCAGAACCAAGAAGCATCTTAGTTTTCATAAGCCTAACCTCTTATTTTGAGGCCTTCTTCTTAGGCACTGTGTGACATCTTGTGCAGTTCGAGAGCGGGAAGGCTACCTTGTTGTGACACCTGCCGCACCATTTGCCCTTGACTATCCCAACCATGCTCATATTGTTCTGCCCTGCGGCGGGTATGAATATCTTCGGGTGACATACCTCGCATTTAAGCCACCATGTGTGAATCTCATGGGGGTAGCGTACGTCGTTAACAAAGTCGCCCTTGGCCTTGATGATGACATCCATCTGCAGGGGAGGGAACTCGTCAACACCCTTTGTGAGGCTGTGTTTTGGCTTGATGTACCCTTTGCGGACTATCTTTGCCCAGTCGATGAGACCGAACTTATCTTTTGGCAGTCCGGCGGCCTCAAGTGCCTGCGGATGCCAGGCGCGGCCCTTCTGGTAGCCGATACCGGCCGGTTTACTTGCATCACCCGTGCCGGCGAGCTTGCCCGAGGTGCCAAGATATATGACACTTGAAGGGTCGTCAGGGTTTACCTTCTTAACTCTCTTTGTGCTTTTCTTGGGTGCGGCCTCTGCCTCCGTTGTAAAGCTCGTAATGGAGAAGGCGAGAATCACAAGGAGAGAGAAGAGGATGATCAATCTATTGTTAATTGAAGACATCTTCATTTGTTCCTCCTATTAGTTCTCGTTTGTCGGTGCGTTAGGCTTGCTGCCTGTGTAGGAGTGACACCTCTCACAGTACAGCGGGGCCCAGGCAACAAGGCCGTTGTGGCATTTGCCGCAGAACTCACCGCTCATTATTCTGGTCATGTTTATGTCGTTGGCGCCTTTTTTGATGATAAATATGTCCTCGTGGCATACCTTGCATTTAAATCTAATCCTGTGAAACCAGTGGGGAAATACCACGGGTTTTACCCCAGCCTTTTTCATGCTCGTTGACTTGCTGTTGAGGACTACGTCCCCCCACTCCGCGTTAGCAGTCCCTGTATAAAAGATGCCTGCGGAGATGCCCAGACAAGCCACAAGAAGAATCACGAAGATCTTCTTATTCATCAGACGGCCTCCTTCGTAAATGTGGTATGAAGCTTTTGGAATGTAGTTATATTAGTGCTACTATATATAGATAGTAGATAAGAGTCAAGGGAAAATTAAGATTTTTTAACAAAACTTTTGTTTTGAAAAGACCTCTTTGCTATGTTATAAACCCAGGTTCATTATGTCTCTGAATTACTGTAGGATTGTTCCGCTTAACCTGAAAAAAAGTCTGTTGTACTTGGAGGTCTGTTTTGAGTGAGAATCTCTCCTCATGGAAAAGGACATGCTTTTCCATTGATATAGTAAAAGATTTTGTAGGAAAGACCGTTACCATCGCGGGCTGGGTTCAGAAACGTAGAGACCACGGCGGGGTTATATTTGTAGACCTCCGCGATAGTAAAGGAATCGTGCAGGTAGTCTTTAATCCCGACTCCGGCGCAGATGTCCTCAAGCGTGCTCATGATCTTCGGAGCGAGTATGTTATTTCCGTTACCGGCACCGTGGGACTTCGGCCCGAGGGTACTGTGAACCCTGAGTTAAAGACCGGTGAGGTGGAGGTTACTGCTGTGAGCCTTACCGTGCTTAACTCCTGCGCTCCGCTGCCATTTGTCGTCGAGAACGATACGGATGTGAGCGAGGAGCTTCGCCTTAAATACAGGTATCTGGACCTCAGGAGACCCTCGCTTCAGAGTAACCTTATCCTTCGCCACCGTGTGGCCCGTGCCGCGAGAAATTTCTTATCTGATGAGGGTTTTATAGAGGTAGAGACCCCCATGCTTACAAAGAGCACCCCCGAGGGGGCCAGGGATTTTCTTGTGCCGAGCCGTCTAAACGGAGGTGATTTTTACGCCCTGCCGCAGAGCCCGCAGCTCTTTAAGCAGATTCTTATGATAGCCGGCCTTGAGAGGTATTTTCAGGTAGTAAGATGCTTTCGCGATGAAGACCTTCGCGCTGACCGCCAGCCCGAGTTTACTCAGATAGATGCCGAGATGAGCTTTGTTGAGTCTGAAGATGTAATGGCCGTCATGGAGTCCCTTATCGCTGCCCTTTTTAAGGAGGCCGGCATAAAGGCCGCCCCGCCCTTTAACCGCCTTACCTATGATGAGGCCATCTCCCGCTTTGGTCTTGACGCGCCTGATACGCGTTTTGCCATGGAGCTTGTGGACGTAGGCCCTCTTGTAGCCGGCTCGGGGTTCAAGGTCTTTGCCGCCGTAGTGGCAGGCGGCGGGGTAGTTAAGGCTATAAGAGTAGAGGGAGGGGCGGCGCTCTCGCGAAAGGATATTGATGAGCTTACCGCTGTTGCCGCTACCTACGGGGCAAAGGGGCTGGCCTGGGTAAAGTTTAACGCCGATGGCTGGCAGTCTCCTATCGCAAAATTTCTCTCCGATGATGAGAAGAGCGCTATCGCCGAGGCCGCGGGTGCCGGTGAGGGGGACCTGCTGCTCTTTGTCGCCGACTCCCTTGACGTAACCTCTACGGCCCTTGGCAGGCTCAGGTTATTTCTTGGAAAAAAACTGGGGCTTATCCCCGAGGGAACTTTTAACTTTGTCTGGGTTACGGAGTTCCCCATGTTCGGTTATGACGGAGCCGCAAAGCGTTATACCGCTGTTCATCATCCCTTTACCTCGCCCATGGACGAAGACTTGGGCTTTCTTGAGACCGAGCCTCTGAAGGTGCGTTCAAAGGCCTACGACCTTGTCCTAAATGGTGTTGAGATAGGCGGCGGGAGTATAAGGATACACGACTCCAATGTTCAGTCCAGGATTTTCGCCCTTTTAGGCATCTCCGATGAAGAGGCCGATGAGCGTTTCGGCTTTTTACTCGAAGCACTGAAATACGGTACCCCGCCCCACGGGGGCATTGCCTTCGGACTTGACAGAATCGTAGCCATTATGACGGGAGCCGAGTCCATACGTGATGTTATCGCCTTTCCAAAGACTCAGAAGGCCGTATGCCTTATGACAGAGGCGCCGTCAAGGGTAGATACCGGGCAGCTTCTGGAGTTGTCTCTGCGGGTCTTGAAGAAAAAGGATTAATCTTTATTTCGCAGGGATTCGCGGGAGGCCAAAGGTAGATTCAATAAAATAATCCCCGCTCCCTTATGGTTTTCTTTATCTTACTTTCTTTTTTCCAAAAGAAAGTAAGAGGTCTTATTTTTGTAAATCCCTTGCAGTTTCTTTGTAATTTCCCCTGCTTCGCCTTTTCCTGCCGGCCTTCCGTCTACCATAATTACCGGAACAATACCGCTGATTGAGTTTGTGATAAAGACCTCTTCTGATCTTGTAAGGTCTTCCATCGTAAACCAGTTCTCCCTTGCAGAGAGGCCTACCTCTGCTGCCGTATCCAGTACGGTCTCTCTTACAACCCCTGCGAGCACCCCGGGGCCGCCTATGTTTTTTGCCGCAGGCGTTGTCTGAAGTTCTTTATTTCTGAGAATAAAAATATTTGAAGAGGTCCCCTCAAGGAGGGTCTTATTATCTTCAGCGAGGAAGAAACATTCTTCTGCTCCTGATTTTTTTGCAAGCCTTGCGCCTAAAATATTCGGCATAAAGTTAAGTGACTTTACCCCGGGAAGCGCCGGACGGAGGCCTTTGATGGTGATAGCCATAATGCCCATGGTCACTTTATCGTGAATCTTTTTTGTATCAACCGGGCCTGCCGAGATTATTATCGTTGGAGGTGAGCCCGCGGAAGGGGCGAGCCCGCCAGATGAGGGGCCCCGTGAGATGGTAATACGTACCCGTGCGTCTCTTGCGGAGAGACCGTTTTTCTTGATGAGCTTTGGGATAATGCCGTCTTTAATATCGGTAAAAAATTTCTGCAAAGAAGCGCTATCGAATCCGAGATCATGTAATCCCTTTTGAAGCCTCTTCAGATGTGCCTCTAAAAAGACGGGGTTGCCGCTGCGGGCGAGTATGGTCTCAAATAAACCGTCGCCAAGGAGAAAACCTCTATCAGATGGAGATACCCGCGCTATTTTTTCCGGCACCATTGCTCTGTTTATGTATACGTACTCACTCATAAGACTCCTCTATTCAGGCCAATACTCCCGGCTTTAATTTAAGTAGCGTCAGAAAGTCCATTGCCTTTAATATGGTCTCATCGTACTCGGCCCCGGGGTCTGAGTCGGCTACTATGCCGCCTCCCACATGGAGGTGGAGCTCCCCGCCCTTTAAGATGGCCGTCCTGATGAGTATGGATAGATCCATGTCGCCGCTGTAGTCAATAAAACCAGCGCCTCCGGTGTAGGCCTCTCTCGGCACAGATTCAAGCTCCTCGATTATTTCCATGGCCCGTATCTTTGGGGCCCCTGTTATGGAGCCTCCGGGAAAGATGTTTTTCAGTATCATAAAAGGGTCAGTGCCCTCGGGGGCCGTGCCTCTAACGGTAGAGACCATGTGGTGAAGTTTGCTGAATGATTGTATCTCCTCAAATTTATCTACAGTGACGGTGCCGGGGCTTGCCACCCGGCCAAGGTCATTCCGCTCAAGGTCCACTATCATGACGTGCTCGGCGCGTTCTTTTATGTTGGAGGAGAGTTTTTTTATCAGCGCCTTATCTTCAGCGGGAGTGGCCCCGCGTGCAACGGTGCCCTTGATGGGGCAGGTCTCCATGGACCGTCCCTGTACCTTCAATAATCTCTCGGGGCTGTTTGATAAAATCTGAAACTCGCCAAAATCAAAGTACGATGAGAAGGGTGTGGGGTTTTCTCTTAATAGGCCCTCGTATAGGGCGAAGGCATCGCCGGTGTATGGCGTGCTCAGGCGCTGAGAGAGGTTTATCTGGTAGATCTCACCGTCAGCGATGTATTCCCTGGTTCGGCGCAGGTCTTGGATATATTTTTCCTTAGTGGTGTTTGATTTAAGGGGAGCGCCCCTGTCTTGCTCTAAGGCGCGGCCTCTGTCTTTATCAGGAGAGGTCTCTTCAATGGACTCATAAAAATCTTCGGCTGATTGTGTCTCTGGAGTCTTTGAGAGAATGTAACCTCTTTCATCCTTGTGGTCGTAAATGTAGAGGTTATCGTAAAAACCCAGAGAGAGAAGAGGCAGGCCAAGACCTTGACCTTGTTTTTTTGGTTTTGCTGAAGGCATATTAAATAAGTGCGCTCCAAGGTCGTAGGAGAAAAAACCCGCCGCTCCGCCGTTAAAGGGGAAGGGGCCTTTTTGCTTCCAGTTCTTCTCGGTTTTTAAGGCGCCCATGACGGCGGATAGTGTCTGCAATAGACCGTCCTCAGTAGATTTATTTAGAAGCTTCCGTATATTATCAGGGACGTTAATGAACTCCATGGTGCGCCCATCGGATTTGAGGGAAAACCTCATGAAGGGAGCAGCCCCTGTTATACTGTAACGAAACTCCTGGCATGGGGCGCCGCCGAGAATAAAGGGCAGCTCTAAATTGTCAAGCGCCCTGAATGCGGCAACAGGTGTAGGGTTTGTCTCTGAGGCCCGCAGTTTAAGCCCTGCATCCTGCGCTTTTTGCCTCAATAGATTTTGCTTATTCATTGGTTCAGGTTATATCCTTTTTGCGAATCGGTCAAGTACGGAGAGGTTTATTCAGACGTTGTTTTTTTGTTTTTTTCTTAAAAAAAATATTTGTATTAAAAAGGCTGGTGTTTGTATTAATGTAAATTTTTTTTGTTATAAAAAACCTTAAAGTTGAGTCAGTTTTTTTCATTTAATCTAAAACTTCGGCAGGCCAGCTCCATGCCGTTTACGATAATGGCGATGCCGTGAACTCCGGGGTAATGTTTTCGTGTTGTGATTGATCTGAATGAATGCGATGTTGTTACGCTCTTTTCTTTAAGGGCACACTCTCCCTCGGAGATTTTGAAAATTTTTCTTCTACTTTTACCATTGCTTTTTTTGAAATCAACTGCATATTCAAGACGTAAGCGGCCGAGTTTTTTTTCTCTTGTTTTTAATGTAAAAGAGAGCCTCAAGGATTGCCCCATCATGACTGATTCGGGGGCTTTGAAATTTGCTGCTTTTACATGTTTTGCGTCCGTAAAACCAAAGAGAGCCAGAACCTCCGCGTTACCGGCCCTTAGCAGAGAGCGGCAGCCATGTTTTAAGAGCCTCTCGGTGTTTTTGTTCTTACCTTTGTTTTTCTTTGCAAGATTAATTACTGCCCGGGGGTTGTCTTTAGAAATATCGTTGAGGTTATTTGCCGCGCTTCGCCTTACGTACTCACTCTTGTCATTTAAAAGTTTTTTTATTATTTTAAGGGCAGGCGCCGGGTTTTTTTTAAATTCCGGCAGAGCGCAGGCCCATGGCAGCCGCGGCCTGCAGCCCTCGGAGGCAAGGCGGCGAAGATATTTGTTGCCAGATTCGGCCCAGCGGGCCATCTCTGCCATGGTTCTCTCGGGATATTTTTTTATAAATGCTCTTACGGCGAACTCGGAGCTTGAGTGCTCCGTAAAGCGCGCAAGCGCCTCCATTGACAGGTTGAAGTTTTCAAGGCCGTAACACTCTACAAAGTCAGGAAAAAACATATACTCAAAACCATCAAAGACCGCTGATACGGGCATTAGGATAGCGATTGCCTTTTCGTAATCCGCAGGTAAGAACTCAGATAACGTACGGGCTATAAACCTCATCCTTTTTTTAAGTTCTTTTTGTTCCCACTCTTTACAGAAAACGGCTTTTTGAAATTTTTCGGCATCAAATTTCTTATAAACTTTTTTTATCTCACTTCCCAGTGAGCTTATGAGTTTTTTGTTGTATAGATTTTTTAAAGGCTCAGCCATGTGAATTTTTATTTTACGTGTTTTGATTTAAGGCGCATAAAAGTCCGGCCCCTGATCTGAGCATTAGTTAAGAGAAGGTCTATATATGAATTGTATACACCAGAGATACTTTAATCAGGCTGCTTATGTAAAGACCCTTTTTAGACGATTGAGCTCAATGAGCATAGATATTTTTGCAGCTTTTTTAATTGGTCCGCATAATGGTGTATAAATATAACAGGGCTGGTCTCTACAGGCAAGGCGGTCTTTTCGCAGACCTTTCTTTTTTTGGGGGGCTCTTGCCTTTTTTTATCCGGCAGGGCGGAACAGAAGAGCAAGATGATTTTTATGTTTTTAAGCTCACGTTTTTCTGTTAAAGTGTTGGTGTTCAATTTAAGAGCAGGGTCATATAAAAAGACCTCACACTTATAATGTGAGATAACCCCACGTGAAGAAGAAGGGCAGTATCGTGAGTAAAAAGACGAGAAAGATACATATTGGCGCTGTGCCCGTAGGCGGCGGCTCGCCTGTCTCCGTCCAGTCCATGACCAATACGTGCACCGATGACGTTACGGCCACGGTGGCCCAGATTAAGGCCCTTACCGAGGCCGGCTGCGATATAATCAGAGTCGCCGTCCCGGACATGAAGGCCGCCGAGGCCCTTGGCAGTATCAGGAAGGCGATAACAATACCACTAATAGCTGACATACATTTTGATTACAGGCTCGCGCTAAAGGCCGTAGACGAGGGCGTAGACGCTCTGCGCCTTAACCCCGGCAATATCGGCTCGCGTGAGAGAATAAGGGAGGTAGTATCGGCCTGCGCCGGGGCAGGTACCCCCATAAGGATAGGCGTAAACGCGGGCTCACTTGAGAGTGATATCTTCGATAGAGACGGCGGGCCTACGGCAGAGGGACTTGTAGAGAGCGCGCTGCGCCACGTGTCTATACTTGAGGACATGAACTTCGGTGATATCAAGATATCCATAAAGGCCTCAAGCGTACCCCTTACCATAGAGGCTTACAGGCTTCTCTCCAAAAAAGTGGATTACCCCCTTCATATAGGCGTAACAGAGGCGGGGACCCTATTCGCAGGCTCCGTAAAGTCCGCCGTTGGGCTCGGGACGCTGTTATCCGAGGGTATAGGAGATACTCTGCGGGTCTCTATAACAGGCGACCCTATTGACGAGGTGAGGGTGGGCTGGGAAATATTAAAATCCCTTGAGCTCAGGAAGAGGGGAGTTAACATAGTATCGTGCCCAACCTGCGGCCGCGTAGGATTCGACTGCGCGGGAATCGCCACAAGGCTTGAGGAGCGTCTTGCTCATGTGGTGGAGCCTATTACCGTTGCCGTAATGGGCTGTGTGGTCAACGGGCCCGGCGAGGCCGTTGAATCTGACGTAGGAGTTGCCGGAGGCGACGGAGTCGGGCTTATATATGTTGGGGGCAAGGTACTTAAAAAGGTGCCTGAAGAGGATATTATCGAGGTTATGGCCGGGGAGGTGGCGAGGATTATTGATGAGAAGAAGTCTAATCGTCTCATCAGCTGATCTTCGCAGCGGTTTTGCTTTGGTAAAAACGTTTTATTATCAAGTTGTTGCGGCATCGTTCCTTGTATCTTATCCGTGCAAGGTAAAAAAAATGCGTTAAAAGCTATTTTTATGTAGACAGGATTTTGTCTTTATACTATAATCCAAACCATACCAAAAAAGAAAATAGTTTTACGCTATAAAGAGAGTAGAACATCGCTGTTTTTTTCCGACATAGCACAAAAAAATACTGGACAGTCCCTGTAGTATCTGTTATTTTACGGCGGACTTCCAAGTTGCACCCCAAGAGCAGAAAACAAATTTTCGTCTGACGGCAAGACGGTTTTTTGAGCGTCTTCAGGCGGTTTATCTACTTATATACAACACTATAAGAGGACCTTGTGCTTGTGAGAGTAAGGGTCACAAAAAAAATCGGACTTATCACACGTCTGCATTTCGTCTCCGCGCGCTTATGCCGGAAGGCGAAAAATCGTCGTGAGGTAATTTCCGTAATCATCCTTAAGCCTCTTCATCTTGTCGCGGCGGCGTCCAGGCCAGACCGCGGTAAAAGGCCTAACGGGGTAATGTCCCTACTTGTGAGGACGGTAACTAACTTCCCCGGCCGGTGCCAACCTGTTTCTCCTACCTTCTTAAGAGGCTCTCTTAGCCTCGAAAATCTCAAAAAAACTTTCCATATAGAGCTTGATTATAAAAGTGATGCGGTAAGACCTTCGTGTCCCGGTAGCGCTAAGAGAGTTGAATGGCTTGACATAAGCGGACTTGAACGTCCGGGAAAGGCATTCAGCCTCGCCAGGGATGACCTTGAGGCGGCAGTAGCTTTTTAAGATCTGTTCTTTTGTGTGTGAGAGAAAACATCGGTGTTTTAACTGCTTTTATCTATTGAAGTGGTTGAAATGGTTGTGTAAGCATGAACTCAGCGCGCAAATTGCAGTGAGAGAAGAAGACGTGTAACGGACGATGATGGTTGTAATAAAGGTGTAAAAAAAGAAGGAGGTGCAAGGATGGTTTTTGAGAGATGCAGAAGGTTCTTGGGCAAAGCCTTTTTGGTAGCGCTTGCGACGGTACTGGTCGCGGGTATGCTGCCGGCAGGTTCTGTTCAGGCGGATGAGTCCGGCGATTACGCCTCAGGGCTCAAGTACTACACCGGGCAGAAGAGGTTCCAGAATGGCGGGCCTGCTTGTATATCCTGCCACAATGTGAGCTTCGGCGCCCTTGGCGGAGGTTCTCTTGGGCCGGATCTTACAAAGGCATATGCCGACCCATCCAAAAACCCCTTTATCAACGCGGCGTGGATAAATAACGCCGGATCACCGACAATGGGCCCGATCTTTCGTGACAGGCCTGTTACGGACGAGGAAGTTGCTAACCTGAGGGCCTTTTTCGAGCGTCAGAGTCAGGGCGCTGTGAAGTCGGCACCAACGGGGCTCTTTACCATAGTAGGGCTCGGCGGCTTTATCGGAATTCTTATCGTCTTTAATATAATCTGGAGCGGAAGGTACAGAAACAGGTGCAGAGGCACTGCCCATGACGCCGTTTGGAGAAACTACGGCGGTAAAGGAGGTAGGTAATGGCAACACGCTGGATACAAGACGAGGTGAATCCCGCCAAAAGAGGGTGGGAGGAATTTTATAGGAATCGCTGGCAGTATGACAAGACCGTAAGAAGCACGCACGGCAACAACTGTACAGGTGGTTGCTCGTGGATGGTCTATGTTAAGGACGGCGTGGTAACATGGGAGCTTCAGGCAGTTGATTACCCAAAGCTCGAGGCTACACTGCCTCCTTATGAGCCCAGGGGCTGCCAGAGGGGCTGCTCGGCATCATGGTACGTATATAGTCCTGTAAGGATTAAGTACCCCTATTGCCGTGGTACCCTTCTTGACGCATGGAAAGACGCACGCGCCAAACACTCAGATCCCGTGGATGCATGGGCGAGTATCGTTAACAACCCCGAGCTCCATAAGAAGATAAAGTGGTCCAGAGGTAAGGGCGGCTTTAGAAGGTTCGACTGGGATACGGCCGGAGATATCATCACCGCCGCCCATGTCCATACCATTAAGACCTACGGACCGGACAGAAACATCAGTTTCTCTCCCATCCCTGCCATGAGCCAGATAAGCTACGCCGCCGGCGCACGTTATCATCAGCTTATGGGAGCCGTAAGTCTCAGCTTCTATGATTATTACACAGATCTGCCGCCCGCATCCCCTGAGATCTGGGGCGAGCAGACGGATGTGGCCGAGTCCGCCGACTGGTATCATTCAGGTTATACCGTTGTAATGGGCGCCTGCCTTAACATGACAAGGACCGCTGACTGCCACTTTATTAGTGAGTTCCGTTACGGCGGCGGCAAGATGGTCAACCTCAGCCCCGACTACTCACAGGTCACAAAGTACGCCGACCTATGGGTGCCTGTAAGGACAGGTTCTGACGGAGCCTTATGGATGGCCATAAACCACGTTATCTTGAAAGAGTTCTATGTTGACCGCACAGTGCCTTACTTTGACAAGTACACCAAGGCATATACAGACCTGCCTAACCTTGTCAAGATCGAGAAGGGCAAGGACGGGTACGAGATGGGCAGATACCTTCGCGCATCTGATCTCGCCGAGTACGCCGATGAGGACAACCCCGAGTGGAAGTTCACCATGTGGGATGTCATCACAGGCAAGGCCAGCGTAGTAAACGGCGGTATGGGTTATCGTTACCCCCAGAAAGAAGAGTCCCACGGCAAGTGGAACACCCTTCTTAGGGACGGCAAATTCGGTAACGATATCGACCCCGCCCTCAGCGTATACGACATAAAGGACGATGCCCTTGAGGTAGTATTTTACGAGCTTGATAAGCCCGAGAAATACAAGAGGCAGGTCCCTGTCAAGTACATAGATACGCCAAAAGGCAAGATAGCCGTATGTACTGTCTTTGATATCAACATAGCCCAGTGCGGTGTAGCGCGTCCCGGACTCGGCGGCGACTACGCCACAAGCTATGACGATACAAAGGCCTTCAGCCCGGCGTGGCAGGAGCAGTACACGGGCATCGGCCGTGACACCGTAATACAGATTGCAAGAGAGTTCGCGTCAAACGCCGAGGTAACCAAGGGCAGGTCCATGGTCATCTGCGGCGCCAGTATCAACCACTGGTACCACGCGAACCTCATATACAGGGCATTTATCAACGCCCTTAACCTCTGCGGCTGTGAGGGACGTAACGGCGGCGGAATGAACCACTACGTTGGTCAGGAGAGGCTCGCGCCATTTGACGCCTGGGGCTTCCTTGCTCACGGCGGCGACTGGGTTCGTCCTCCCAGGTTCCAGAACGCACCGAGCTTCTGGTTCGTGCATACCCAGCAGTGGAGGTTTGACTCCGATGTTGCCGATTACAACAGCGTACCTGACGCATCGGCCCTTGAGTTCAAGCATACGGTAGACTACAACGTCCGTGCCGTACGTATGGGCTGGCTCCCATGGTACCCTCAGTTCAACAAGAGCAGTCTTGTTGTAGCTGAAGAGGCCGTAAAGAACGGCGCCAAGAACGATGCCGAGATAGTCGACTACGTAGTCAAACAGCTCAAATCCGGCTCACTTGACTTCTCCATCACCGACCCCGATGCGCCTGAGAACTGGCCCAGGGTATGGATGATATGGAGAGGCAACGCACTTGGTTCCAGCGCACGTGGCCAGGAGTACTTCTTCAAGTTCCTCCTCGGTACTCACCACAACACATGCGCCGAAGAGGTTGCCAAGCCTTACGTAACGGAGCTGAACTACAGAGACGCTCCTCTTGGTAAGCTTGATCTCCTCATCGACCTTAACATGCGTATGAATACCACGCCTACGTACACGGACATCGTGCTGCCAACGGCTCACTGGTATGAGAAAGAGGACATCAATACAACTGATATGCACTCATACATCCACCCCATGGGAGCGGCTGTAAGGCCGAACTGGGAGGCAAAGAGCGACTGGGACGCATTTAAGTTCCTCTCAAAGAAGTTTACAGCTCTTGCCAAGAAGCATCTGCCCAATAAGACGAAGGACGTAATGACCTTCGCCCTTGGACATGATTCGCCCGGTGAGATAAGCCAGCACGCCCTTGACGGCGTCAAGGACTGGACAAAGGGCGAGTGCGAGGCAATACCCGGCAAGACAATGCCTAACATCAGCGTTGTCACAAGGGACTTTGCCCAGCACTACGAGAGGTTTAACTCCTTTGGTCCTCTCATGAAGGAGAAGTACGGCTTCCACGGCATCATGATGCCAGGTAAGGAGATATACGAGCAGTATCTTGAGAACGCTCATACCTCGGTGAATACCGTGGACGGTGAGCAGTATATCGACATAACCGACCAGAAGGAAGCCGCCAATATCGTCATGCACTTCTCGGGGCTTACCAACGGTGCTGTCTGCTTCAAGCAGTGGGAGATCGAGTCCCATCACACAGGACTCCACGGTCAGACCTATCAGGACGCCGTAAAGGCCGCTCAGCACGTCTTCGGCGACGAGATAGAGGATACCAACGCCTACAGCCTCGCAGAAGAGATAGCCGGACCTATCAAGGATGTCCGTATGAACTACGATGACATCGCGGCCCAGCCGAGAAGATGGAACTCCAGCCCTCTCTGGACCGGTGACGTAAGGAAGGGAAGGTCTTATGCCGGATACGTCCTGCAGACCGAGCACAGGATACCATGGAGGACCCTTACAGGTAAGCAGCACTTCTACCTGGAGCATCCCGTGTATCTCGACTTCGGTGAAGCGCTCTGTACTCACAAGTACAAGCTCAACCCGGCGAAGATGAACGAGCTCGTAAAGAGTGATAAGACAGACGCTCTTCAGCTTAACTACATCACGCCTCACGGTAAGTGGGCTATTCACTCCACTCACTATGATAACCTCCGCATGCTCACCCTCTCAAGGGGCGGTAACTCCATCTGGGTAAACGATGCAGAGGCCGAGAGCGTTGGGATAAAGGACAATGACTGGGTTGAGGCCTATAACGATAACGGTATCTTCGTATGCCGCGCCGTTGTAAGCGCCAGGATCCCCGCAGGTACAGCTTTTGCCTACCACTCTCAGGAGAGGACGGTAAACGTACCCAAGGCAGAGCAGCGCAACAAGATACGCGGCGGATTCCACAACAGTCTCACCAGGCAGCGTCTCAAACCGAGCCTCATGACCGGCGGATACGGTCAGTTCTCATACGGCTTTAACGCCTGGGGGCCAATCCCGATCATCAGGGATACTACCGTATACGTCAGAAAAATGAGAAACCAGGAGGTTAAGTGGTAATGGATATAAGAACCCAGTTTTCAATGAGCTTTCACTTGGACAAGTGTCTCGGCTGCCACACATGCAGCGTCTCCTGCAAGAACATCTGGACAACAAGGCGGGGCGCGGAGTACATGTGGTGGAACAACGTCGAGACTAAACCCGGCACCGGTTATCCGGTAACCTGGGAAGACCAGGACAGGTACAGGGGCGGTTGGGAAGTCTCCGGCGGCAGCCTCAGGCTGAAACTCTTGAAGGGGCCCGGCAAGATCAGGTCCCTGGCCAACATATTCTTTCAGCCGAACCTGCCCACAATTGACGATTACTACGAGCCCTTTACGTATGACTATCAGAATCTCTTCAACGCACCTGCCGGCGATGATCAGCCTACGGCGCGCCCGAGGTCCCTCATCACAGGGGAGTTCATGGAGAAGATAGTCCTGGGCCCCAACTGGGATGATGACATGGGCGGTTCTCCAGTATACGCCTCTAATGATCCCAACCTTAAGGCCCTCTCGGAGTCGCAGAAGGAGTGTCTCACGAAATTCCACAAACTCTTCTTCTTCTACGTCCCGAGGATATGCAACCATTGTCTGAACCCCGGTTGTGTAGCTTCCTGCCCGTCAGGCGCCATCTACAAGAGAGGTGAGGACGGCATCGTTCTCATCGACCAGGATACATGCCGTGCCTGGAGATTCTGCGTAAGCGCTTGCCCATTCAAAAAGCCCTATTACAACTGGGCAACAGGCAAGAGCGAGAAGTGCATATTCTGCTACCCCAGGGTTGAGACCAGTCAGGCAAATGCCTGCGCTCACTCCTGCGTCGGCAGGATCCGCCACGTAGGTCTGCTCTTCTATGATGCCGACAGGATTGAAGAGACGGCCAAGGTCTCTGATGAGAGAATCGTCGAGGCCATGAGGGACATAATCCTCGATCCCAGCGATCCATCTGTCATTGAGGCCGCCCAGAAGGCCGGCGTTGAGGACAACTGGATAGTAGCGGCACAGAACTCGCCGGCATACAAGATGTTCGTTAAGTGGAGAATATCGCTCCCCAACCATCCGGAGTTTAGAACTCTCCCGATGAACTTCTATCTGCCGCCGCTTTCACCTATACTTCATGACGCCAAGTCTGACTCTGGCGGTACCTTTGACCCTGTCTCCGCCGACTTCTTTAATGACGTCGATAAGATGAGGGTTCCCGTAAGGTATCTCGCAAGTCTCCTTTCCGCCGGTAATGAGCAGCTTGTAATCGAGTCGCTCAAGAAACAGATGGCGGTGAGGATATACCAGAGGCAACAGAGAATAGGTGATGTTGGTGCTGATGTAGCCAAGAACGCACTTGCACAGGTAGGACTCAGTGTTGAGGACGCCGAAGAGATATACACCCTTCTCAGCCTTGCCACATACGAGGAGAGGTTTGTTATCCCTGAGACGCATCGCGAGTCCCAGACCACAATCGACCCGAGGACTGTTTACGAGAAGAGAGGAACTGTGGGCTTCGGTAAGAAGCAGCACAATAGAGAACTTCTCGGGAGGTCCTGGTAAATATTATGTCCGTTAAGGTCAAGAGTATATACGAGTATTTTGCCGATACCCTTCACTATCCCGACGAAGGTTTGCAGACAAGTGTCGAGGCGGCCATTGAGGCCCTCTCGCACTGCACGCAGTACCCGCCTGAGGTGATGGAGGATATGAAGCACTTCCTGGCAGAGTTGGAGAAACTCTCACTTGATGATATACAGGGAATATACTCTTATACATTCGAGCTTACATCGGAGTATACTCTTGACCTCGGACATTTTCTTTACGACGGATTTAAAAGGTCTAATAATCTGGCTTCACTTAAGGCTATGTACAGGGAGAACGGTTTTCCCTATGATGAGGTGGCAAAAGGGGAGCTTCCCGATCACCTGCCTGTTGTTCTTGCTTTTCTCGGCAGATTGGAGAATGCGGAGCTCAAGCAGGATGTTACGTCAAGCTTTCTTGTAATGGCCCTTGAAAAACTCGATAAAAACTTCGAGAGAAACAAGGGTAATCTATACAGCCATCTTATAAGCGCCATACATCGTGTTGTTGACAAAGACGTCAAAGGAGGTAAATAGATATGTACATGTTTCTTTACGGCACAATGCCTTATGTGCTTGTTGCTATTGCCGTTGTAGGTGTTTTCTGGCGGTTCAATTACAACAGGTTCAGTTGGAGTTCGCAGTCCTCGGAGTTCCTTGAGAACAAGGTTCTCTACTTTGGCTCCGTTCCATGGCACTACGGTATCATCTTAATCCTCTTGGGCCATATCATCGGGCTTATAATCCCAAGCGGCATGCTGTGGTGGAACGCGGTGCCTGTAAGACTCTATATACTTGAGCTTACCGGGCTCTCTCTCGGGTTCCTTGCTTTCTTCGGCCTTCTCGCTCTTATCTACAGAAGGCTTACCAATGTGAGAGTAAAGGCCCTTACAAACTCATGGGATGTTATTATTCTCATCATACTTCTCATCCAGGTCATTACCGGTCTTGGTAACTCCATATTCTTCAGGTGGGGATCCAACTGGTACGCCGCAAGCGCTGTTCCGTGGATGTGGAGTCTCTTTAGATTCAACCCCGATGTTACTTATGTAGCGAGTCTGCCTCTGAATACCAAGGTGCATATATTTAATGCCCTTATATTCATAGCCTTTATACCATTCTCAAGGCTTGCTCACTTTGTAACCATTAATCCCATTAAGTACCTCTCAAGGCCTTATCAGGTCGTAAGGTGGTACAAAAGAAGCGGTTCCACGACTAATATCGTTCAGTACAAATAGTATCAACGGGCAGGGGACGGGCTCTTTGTTGAGCCCACCCCCACTTGTCCGTTAATAGGTTTACGCAGAAGAGAGTATGAGAGTTGGGGGGCTGCGGGGATTTGAAGGGTTTGTTCTTTAGTTGCAGCTGTGCTGAAGCAGTGAACTCCTTTAAATATCGTAATGCTGAGGCTTTTGCTGACAATATGACTCTCTTGTAAAACTTCTGCGGTAAGCTGAACAGAGTGGATCAGGTAGTTGCAAGTTACTTTTCGCTTAACGGTGGCAGTGATATTTTTGAAAAAGCTCCCTTTTAATGCCGCATAAAGCAGGCGTTGAGCTTAAAGGCGTCTACGGACGTACTTTATTTATATATATATCTATCCACCACTTAAATTTTTTTGCCAAAGTAATGGCAAAAAAAAACATAAACAAAGGAGATAGCGGAGTATGTCAGACATCTTTGAATGGAAGGTCGAGGACGAAGGTTTTTGGAACTCGACCGGTAAACGAATTGCTACGAGGAACCTCTGGATATCCATTCCCAGCCTTCTCGTAGGATTTGCCACATGGTTAATGTGGGGTATTATCGCGGTTCAGATGCTGAACCTCGGTTTCCCCATCCCCAAGCCTCACCTCTTTACCCTGATGGCCATTGCCGGCTTAACAGGCGCCACACTTAGAATTCCAAGTACGTTCTTTATCAGGATAGCAGGCGGTAAGAACACGCTCTTCTGGACAACGGCGATGCTCATGATACCATCCGTGCTCGCCTTTATCCTCTTGCAGAGTAAAGACACCCCTCTATTCTACTTTCAGATATGCGCCTTCCTCTCTGGCTTTGGAGGCGGAAACTTTGCTTCTTCCATGAGTAACATCAGCTTCTTCTTCCCGAAAAAGGTTCAGGGTACATCACTTGGTCTTAACGCCGGTCTCGGTAATTTCGGTGTTACGACGATGCAGGTACTTATCCCCCTTGTCATGACCTTTAAGCTTCTCGGCCCGCTGAGCGGCTCGGGCATGACCCTTATCAACACAAGCGGAACCCTTATCGGTAAGATTCCGGCCGGCTCCACCACTTATATCCATCACGCCGGTATCGTCTGGATGTTCTGGCTTATCCCTCTGGCCTTTGCCGGCTGGTTTGGCTTTAATAACATCAGGACACCTGCGGTATCACCGCATATAAGCGGAACCTTCGGCTCCCTTGGCAAGATCGTCTTTCTACTCTGCATAGGCTTTGTGGCTGCCGGCATCGGACTATACTGTCTCCTGCCCCCTCCATTTGGTCTGGGTATCAATAAATGGATAGTCGTCATAGGTGTCATCGTAGCAACTGTCCTTGGAATGAGGTACTTATCTCCAGGTGAGTTGAAGGAGAACCTCAAGCGGCAGTACAGGATATTCAACAATAAGCATACCTGGATCATGACGGTCATATACACCATGACATTCGGATCCTTCATCGGTTATGCCGCCTCATTCCCTCTTTCCATCAAGGTTATCTTCGGTTTCCAGCACCTTGTGGATCCTGCTACGGGACTAATGACGCATAATACACCAAATCCGCTTGGTCCAAGCGCACTTACATACGCCTGGATAGGCCCCTTTATCGGCGCCCTTATCAGACCCGTTGGTGGTAAGATAGCGGATAAGCTCGGCGGTGCCCTTGTAACACAGATCTGCTCCATAGGCATGGTTGTCTGTGCACTGGCCGTCTCAGTCTTCATGCAAAAGGCCTACGCATCGGCTACACCGCAGGATTACTTCCTGCCCTTCTTCATCCTTTTCCTTGGACTCTTCACCTTCTCGGGCATAGGCAATGGATCTACTTTCAGGACAATATCCATGGTCTTCAACGAGGAGCAGGCAGGACCTGTACTTGGATGGACTTCTGCTGTTGCGGCCTACGGCGCCTTCATCATGCCCAAGGTCATCGGTGAGCAGATTAAAGCAACAACACCTGAGTACGCGCTTTACGGCTTTGCCGCCTATTACGCGGTCTGTGTTGTGCTTAACTATGTGGCATATCTGATGCCGGGAGTTAAGTACAAGAATCCTTAGGAATCGTCTCACTTTTCCGCGGATTCACTCAAAAGAGGAGGGGCTAACGCCCCTCCTCTTTTTTATTATTTTTTTAATTATTATTAAGTTATCCTGGAGTTAAATTCACATTGACAGAGAAGGAATATATGTTATTATAATTATATTCTATTACATTTTGCCTTCTTTGTTTGAGGCTGAGTAAACCCTGTTAATCTTGTGGAGGTGTATTATGGGAGTATTTGATAGCAGCGACAAGTTCGACATCGACACTATGACCGCTGAGGAGCATAAGGAAAGACAGGCCTACGTAACGGGAAAATGTAAGTGTAAGGGCTGCCCCACATATGTTGAGGGTGATGAGAACATTGGTTATTGTTTTCCTCTTATAGGGACAAGCGCGAATATTAAGTGGGAAAAGGAATGTATATGTGAATCCTGTGATATCTGGAAGGAATACGCCCTCGGGCATACTCATTACTGTACGCGCTGCTCAGAGGTATGTCAGGCGATGCAGTCGGAGTCCAACGACGCTCCCTGAGCTTATCTATTCTTAAGCCCGGTTCAGGACACTGAATCGGGCTTTTTTTAAGAAGAAAACCTCATGATTTCAGTTGCGGCGCTTATCTCTTCTATACCCGCATGTATTCGTAACTCCCGATAAATCTTCAGTTTTTAATAATAATCAGCAAGTTAGCCGGAAAAATCAAATTATATTTGGCCCATATTGTAAGAAATTATTTTTATTCGCCGAAATCATCTTTTTAAATCCAATGTTTTTTTCTTTACTATAACCGCTATTTGCCCCTTATAAAACTGGACAACCCTCTTTTATTATAGTATAGTAAATAAATTCCCTTACTACAAAAAAAATAGAACCAAAGGAGAGATTTGATGGACATAACTACAGTTGAACAGGCATCAGAGGCAATAAAAAAATGGTTGGAAGAGAACCACCATCAGTCACAGCAGATAAAGGATGACGCCTCCACTTTTCACTATGAGATCGATTATCCTATCGGCTCACTGAAAAGGCAGAGAATACTGCAGCCAACGGAGTTTCCGGGCCTTATTGTTCTCTTGAACGGCGTATCCATAGCCAAAGAGCATATCGATTCTCTTACGGCCCTTTCCCAGGAAGAGAGGGAGCAGTTTTATGGTGAGATGAGAAGTGATCTGCTTTTTCTTAAAAACAGCTATGATATGAACATGGACGAGAACGGTGTTGCCAAGCAGATCCAGTTCTCCTATGAGTTTTATCTTGATGGACTGAGCAAGACCGGTCTCTTTGAGGGGCTTCTTCTCAATCACAGAACCCTTATATACATAGTAACAAAGTTTAATGAAAAGTTCGGTATACCGGAGATGCCGGGTGGAGCCGAAGGTGAGAAAGTAGCACAGAACGCTTAAGCCGTTTTTTTGTTTTTTCTTCCAGGAGGTAAAGTTATGACTGCGAAGAAGGTAAGAGTTACTTATAAATGTCTTCATCCATCGTGTATTGTCTTTTGTAAAGAGGGCATGCTCACCATGGATGAGGATGTATTTAAAGACCTCTTGTCTGAGAATGCTGACAAGGATGTCTTTAAGAGCCCAAGAGGCGCCTGCCGCATGGGTTTTTCACAGCTCTTTAAGTCCGAGGGTGTAGAGGTTTTGGCTGATAATGCTTCTGCTCAAAAGTCGCATAAACAAGAGGCCTCACTTCTGAGTGAAAACCCTCTTGAGGTACTTGTTGCCGAGCATAATAAGGTGCTTGAAAACCTTGATGAGTTAGAAGAGCATCTTAAGAAAAGGGATCTCGATGGACTCTGGGCGGCTTCAGCGGCACTTGAGAATGATATAACTCTTCATTCAGTTCAGAAAGAGGAAGAGTTACTCTTTCCAAGGGTAAATAGGCAGGTTCCCCTTGCCGCGGACCTTGTCGCTATTATCCAGGAAGACCACAGAGAGTTTATGACTCTTTTGCATTCATTCAGAAATGCCCTTGTTGACGGGGATATCCTCGATGGACTTGCCCGCTCCATTATCGTTAATCTCAGAAGTCATATCAGGAAAGAAGATGAGGAGTTTTTCTATCTTCTTGACAAACATCTTGATATGAAGACAAAAGAGATTATTCTCAAGGAGATGAAGGAGATGGATGAGGCCTTTATACCATTGAAGCCCGGTGTAAGAACTGAGGCCAAAGAGCGTTCAACATCAAAGGCCCGTTATCATTTTGATGAGGTCGCAGATGCTGCAAGAGACGCGAGGCTTGCCGATGCTGCAACGGGTGGAGGGTGTTGTCACGAGACGCCTGATTAATACAGGCTCCATACTTGAAAAAGATCAGAACCCTCTCTTCTTATGAAGAGAGGGTTCTTTTTTTATCTCGATAATTTGAATTTTAATCCTCTAAATCCTGAGCAAACTCTTTTTTTAAAGCAGTACTTAAAGGTCAATCCGTATCAGGTCTTTCCGGCGTACTCTCACGGGACCGTCACTGCTTCTATGTAAGCGGCATATGCGTATATATAATATATATCCACATGCTGATGATAGCCACGCCGAACCAACATACGTACTTAAAGGCCCAGCGTCTTGTTTTGACTATTTTCAGCTTCATTAGAATTATTACAAATCCCGAGAGCCATAAGAGGAGCACGATCATATTAAATCTACTTCCGATAAAGGATATGAGGAAGAGGAGAATAAACAGAGCGATTGATATGTAACCGTTCAGCCTGTGTATCCTGCCTTCAAAGCTCCTTTTTCGAGTCCTTACAAGCTGCATACCGCTTATAAAGCTTGAGGTCGCAAGTATCACACCGATGGAGCCTATGATAAGGGGTAAAAAATCAGAAAACATCGTTATCGTCCATATATCATTTTGAATATATACATCTGTATAAGATAAAATATAAAACCCAGATAAATAAGAAGAATTGGCAGTATCAGAAATAGGTCAGGCAGCGAGGTGTTATTAGAGACATCGTTATCTGAGGACTCCCCTGTGACGTAGCCGAACATATTTCTTAACGTATGGTTGTTCTTGATTGTATTATTGTTCGAGGACCAGATGAGCATACCGTTCCACTTGTTCATATTCATTTTATTATTTAAGATGGCGTTATCATGAGAGGAGAAAAGAAAGAGACCCTTGTCGTTGTTCCTGCTTATGCTGTTTTCCTTGATCACGCACGATGATGCCTTATTTAAATAAAGACCGTAGGAGTTATTCGAATCAAAGTGATTCCCATAGATACTGCATTTTTTTGTATTTAATATTAGAACTCCGTTCTCGTTTTCTGTAACATTGCTGAGTATTATTTTAAGGTCTCTGTTTTTTTCTACAAGCACTCCGGCCAGAGTCGAGCCCTTAACGGTAAAGGCGAGTATGGTGACGTTCTTGGCCTCTTTTATATGTATGGTAGGTTTGTCAGCGTCAGCGGCTGTGATTATTGTTTTTTTTGCGCCCCTTGAAGATCTTAGGAATACAGGTTTTGTGATCGTGATATTTTCACTGTAGGTACCGCTTGCGACTATGATTATAGCTCCGGGTTCGGCCGCATCGATGGCCTCACTTATAGTCTTGTACTCATCCGGTACTCTAATAATCGAGGCCTCGGCACTTAGTGCCAGCAATAAAAATATTGCCGTAAGAACTATAATGCCGGAAGTCTGTTTTGTCATATAACTTAGTGTAATCTATAGGTTTTTACAGCAAACATCACGACAGCTTACATCTCCGCAGAGAGTTCTCATAGATAGAGATGAGCAATAATACGTGTATATTATCTGCTGCGCATAAGGTAAAGATTTTTAAGAAGTCTAACAGAAAATGTTGCGGAAGTCTACAGCAAATGAGGTGTTAGAGTACCTTGAATCCAGCTGTACTTAAGTTTTATAAACGTAAAAAAGCCGCGCTATTTTATTTTGCGCGGCCATGTAAGTTTAATGGTGGAGCTGAGGGGGATCGAACCCCTGACCTCAAGACTGCCAGTCTTGCGCTCTCCCAACTGAGCTACAGCCCCATACAACAGAACTAATATTAATATCATTAGGAGGTTTCTCTTGTCAATTGAAATCTATTGTTTTTAAATATACTTATTCGTCAGGTTCTGTGAGAATCAACAAAGAGACGTTATGTCCTGTAAGCTCTCATGCATGGGCCCTACAGGTCTTTACTGGTAAGTCTTTTTTTTATGAGAGTATTTAAAAAAAAGATTTTTTTTGTTTTTTTATCTTGCAAATTTTCAAAAAACATTGTATTACTAACATACTCAAATATACTTAAACACAGGACGCATATAATCCAATAATGCAGGATCAGAGGAGGAGTTATGGGAAAAGCACTGACCAAG
>JBHHUP010000023.1:0-23952 GCA_046753845.1 Thermodesulfobacteriota bacterium | reverse complement strand
GCCCTTGTCCTCTCGTCAGAGGGGAAAAGGCTTGTGGTGGCGCCGAGCTCGGCGCCCATATTGGCTATGGTGGCCCTTTGCGTGGCCGAGAGCGTCCGCACGCCGGGGCCGAAGTACTCAATAATGTAACCCAGGCCGCCTTTTACGCCGTGACGGCGCAGCATTTCCAGTATTACGTCCTTTGCCGAGACCCATGGCCTGAGCCTTCCGGTGAGCCTTACCCCGAAGACTTTCGGAATATGAAGAAAAAATGGCTCTCCCGCCATGGCAAGGGCCACGTCAAGTCCTCCGGCTCCTATCCCTATCATGGCAAGGGCACCTGCGGTGGAGGTGTGGCTGTCAGAGCCGAGCAGAGTCTTTCCCGGCGCTCCGAAGCGTTCCATGTGCACGGGGTGAGAGACCCCGTTGCCCGGAGGTGAGAAATATATGCCGTAGCGCATGGCGCTGGTCATAAGAAAACGGTGATCATCTGCGTTCTTGAAGTCCGTCTGCAGCAGGTTATGGTCAACGTAGCTGGCCGATAGCTCTGTGCTGATGTTTTTTATGCCGAGGGCCTCGAGCTCAAGGTAGCAGAGGGTGCCTGTGGCGTCCTGGGTGAGGGTCTGGTCTATGCGGAAACCGGCCTCAAGACCCGGTTTCCATTGTCCTGAGATAATGTGAGCCTCAAGTATCTTTTGCGCGAGCGTTTTTTTCATATATATATAAATAAACCAGAGCCCGTCATTATGTCAAGGCGGTCATTTAACTTAAATAATTCTCATACTCACATGATTTGCAGGCTCAGGGGGAGCTTGAGAAGGCCAAAATATCTCTATTGCGTCTTTATTTTAGAGCCTTTGGCAGGCCTTTATATGTAGTTTTAACTTGCACACCTCTTCAAAAACATATAAAATACGTTATACTTATAAGCATAATAGGTGAAGGGGCTTTTGTGTGATTCTCAGTCCCTTCTCTTTATAGATAATGCCCTGAAAATTGAACAATCTTGTTGGCATAGCTTTCTTAGACTGTCTTTTTAGCTGGAAGATCAAGGAGGGTTTATAATTTTGTCCGAGAACTTGAAATTGAAGAAAAAGTGGCGCTGTACTGTCTGCGGATATGTCTGTGACGGATATGAGGCCCCTGAGAGCTGTCCTGAGTGCTATGCGCCGAGCGAGGCCTTTGTAGAGGAGTAGCCTTCTCTGTGGTTTAGGCCGACGGTGAGGCCGTGGATAAGAGGAACCTTACTATGCTTGAGAGAGGGCCGAGGTCGGAGATACTTCAGAGGATTGATAGTAAAGGCCCGATTACCTTCGCCGAGTTCATGGAAGTAGCCCTTTACTCTGATGACGGCGGATATTATACCTCTTGTGAGGGCATCTGGGGCGAGAGCGGCGATTACATTACGAGTATCGATGTAAGCCCTGTTTTTTCACGGGTTTTGGCTGTTGCTGTTACGGAAATGTGGGAGAAACTGGGCTCACCCGGGGATTTTGTGCTCCTTGAAGCAGGGGCTGGAAGGGGTTTTTTGTCCACGGGGGTATTGTCCGCACTTGAGGTTATAACCCCGGAGCTCTACGATGTTATCTCAGTGGAGCTTGTAGAGAAGAACGCGAATCTCAGGCAGGCGGCTTCTGATAAGGTGCTCTGGCGTGATGAGCTTCCCGGCCCGGGCAGTATAAAGAAAGGGGTCATTATATCCAATGAGCTCATTGACAGCTTTCCCTTTCACAGGGTCTCTTTTGACGGTAGGGCCGTAAGTGAGATATATGTAGGCCGTGATGGAGACGAGTTAATCGATACAGAAGGTCCTTTATCAAGGGAAGACATCGGCAGGTACCTTGAAGAGACGGGGGTTGAGTTTATTGAGGGGCAGAGGGCCGAGGTCAATATGATGGCCGGTCCGTGGATAAAGCAGGCCGCCGCCATACTCAAGAGTGGTTTTGTTATTACCATTGATTACGGCCTTCCCGTTAAGGAGCTTTACGGGGTGGACAGGATGGGCGGTACGCTTATGTGCCACTACAGGCATAAGAGTAACTTTACCCCTTATGAGAGAATCGGGTCTCAGGATATAACAAGTCACGTTGATTTCACGCACCTTTACAGGAAGGGGCAGGAGGCGGGGCTTAAGCTCTCCGGCTTTACTACACAGAAGAATTTTCTCCTTGGCCTCGGCATACTCGAAGAACTTGTAGATACAGGTGAGATGTCCGTCTCTGATTACGAGAAGGTTAAATATAACCGCGCCATAGCCGGGCTTATAGCCCCGGGAGGCATGGGTGATATCTTTAAGGTCCTTGTTCAGTACAAGGGCGGTGGAACTGAGGGGGATGCGCCTGTTCTGAAGGGTTTTTCATTCAGGGATATGAGCCGTTACCTGTAGCGTGACAGGGGGCTGACAGGGGGGGGAGCGACGGGATATGTTAATTTGGATGAGATAGGCGGTTTAGCACGCCTGGTGGCGGCAGATGCAGTCAGAAAACTCTTACTTCAAGCGGTAAAAACACTGAGAGATTATGGAGGCGAATATGGCAGGAGATAAGGACAAGGAAGCCGGCACCAAGAAAGAAGAGAAGAAAAAAGAGCATGTATGCACTATATGCGGCCGCAAATCGCCTCTTACCATATGTCACGCCTGTGAGGATAAGGTGCGCGGTGAGATGCTTGAGCATCAGCACGATGTAAACAAGGCGGGGAGGACGGATTCGGGAAGGAGATAAAGGGGGCTACCTAACAGCGATAAAGCGAGGAGATAGTTATGGGTGAGAAGCTTATAGAAAAGTTGGCTGATGACCTCAGCCTGGCCCACAATACAGAGCTGAGGGGGTATTACTTCTACAAGGCCGCGGCGGAGTTGATGAGTGATGAAAGAGGCAGAGACGTCTTCAGCCACCTCGCCTCTGAGGAGATAGACCATATCAGGGTTATAAAGGCCATCGCGACCTCACTGAAGGACGGTCTTGGCTGGATGAGCTACGCCGATGCCATAAAACACGGCAGTGAGGATACAAAGGAGGGGCTCCCCATATATCAGGGCAAGAATGAGCTTATTGAACAATTCAAGTCCAACCAGTCAGACATAACCGCCATTGATATCGCCATTGATAATGAGGAGAAGGCCGTGGAGTTTTACTCGCGTCTGCTAAAGGAGGCCACGGAGCCCGAGGAGAAAGACCTTTTAGGCGAGCTCTTGCAGATGGAGCAGGGTCACCTTAAACTTCTCCAGTGGGAGAGCGACGCTGTGAAAGAGACCGGTTTTTGCTGTGACAGGATGGAGTTTACCGTAGAGGGGGAGGTTTAAAGGATGTCCTATGACGTAGCCGTGGTAGGCCTTGGTCCGGCAGGGGCCACGGCGGCTTATTACCTTGCCTTAGAGGGCTTTAAGGTAATCGCCTTTGATAAAGAGAGGTTTCCGAGGTATAAGCCATGCGGGGGCTGCATCTCCACAAAGGTTGAGGGCATGCTTGATTTTGATATTTCCTCTACGGTGGAAGATACGGTAAGGGGAGCCGTCTTTACCTACAGGTCGGGAAGAGAGATAGAGATACTCTCCGAGAAGACTGTCGGGTATAATGTTATGCGTGATACCTTTGATGATTTAATCGTTAAGAAGGCCGCCGCGGCAGGCGCGGAGATAGTTGAGGGATGCAGGATCAAGGGTATTGCAGAGGAAAAGGACTCAGTAAGCCTGAAGACAGATTCCGGCTCTTCATATCAGGCAAGGTTTATTATAGGGGCTGACGGTGCATCGGGTTTTGTTGGAAGAGAACTCTTTGGTCTTGACGCCAAGGAGGCGGCTGTCTCCATTACGGCGGAGGTCCCCTACGACAGAGGCCTCTATAAGGGCATAGAGGGCAGGCTCTTTATAGATTTTGGCCTTGTGCCTTATGGTTACGCCTGGATATTTCCTAAAAAAGAGTTTCTATCCGTGGGCATGGCCGGAGAGGCCATGAAGGTGCGCGGCGGTATTAAAGAGTACTTTAATACCTTTGTAGAGACACATCCGCTTTTAAAGACCCTTAAGGTTGATAAGCAGGCCGGGTGGACTGTTCCCATCTTTTACGAGAAAGGCAGCTCTTTGCAGATAGCCAGGGGCAGGGTAGCCCTTGCCGGGGACACCGGTCATCTTGTAGACCCATTTCTCGGTGAAGGTATCTACTACGCCATACGTACGGCAAAGGCCGCGGCTTCAGCGGTATCGGACTCGCTTAAGAGCGGCGTCTCTAACCTCAACGCTTACCAGAGCTGGGTGGAGTCTGAGCTGTACCCCGAGTTCAAGGGTGCGGAGAAGATGAGCTCCCTTGTGTATAATTATCCGCGTCTCTGGTATAAAATGCTGGAAAAAGAGCCTGATATAATGCGCAGATATTATGATGTAATCAGGGGCAAGGAGTCAAATGGAAGTTTTTATAAGTGGGTTTGCTCTAAGATACGCTCAAAACCATGGAAGGTGCTGCGGGGATGGCTGCAGAGCAGGCTCGCCTCTGCCTGAGAAGGTTTATATTAAAAAAATGCCGGCTACCGGGGCAAAATATAAAAACTATGATAGAATAGATTATGTTACGTAGTAGTATATAAGTCTTTTAAAAGGAGGTTATATTATGAAGCGCTTTTTTCTTCCAAGGGTAGCCCACTGCGACGACGGCTGCCGAATAAAGTCCCGGGCATGACTTTAAACTGCCCTTTTTTTGCACTCCCGCAGCAGGGGGAGGGTATTTTTACCTCTCTAATCCTGATTTAAGCACCTCACTTTCTTCTCATGGACGCTGGCCTTTTTGACGTCTTTTTGAGGAGTACTAAAGAAGTATTCCGCGGTACAGCAGGGCCTCTTCATTCCTTAATCTTTTTCCTATCCATGCATCTGCCTCTTAATTGAAAAAACCGTTTATTTTAATGGTTTAACTTGACATTTTTTAATCTATTGATATAATGACTCTGATTTCATCGAACAGAAATAGGTCTAATCCTTACATAAACATCACATTCTGACATTTCGAACCCATTAACAGCGGAGTGTCATGCTCTTTCAGGACTATTTGCGTCAATACCGGGGGTTGTCTTCTCTTGAATAGACAAGTTCTGAACAGGGGTAAGGGTATGTCTGTAGATATTCTCCTCTGCCGGTTTTTTTGTTTTATGGTCTGAATAATTGAGATTACGTATATTACTAATGGAACGATGGAGGTGTGTGAATGAAAATTATGTTCTGTCACGATGGGACCGATAGCGCCGAGGGCGCGCTGGAGAGGGTGGTTAATTTCTTCAAGGGCGTTAAGCCCGAGATGATACTCGTCTCCGTAGCTGAGGATATACTCGACGCCAGCCTTGAGGATGAGAAAATCACCAGAGAGTATGAGAACGAGAGGAGCGCGTTGCTTCGTAAAGCCGCAGAGTGGGTATCGGAGAACGGGCTTGACGTAGACGTACTCATGGCTACGGGCGAACCGAGGGCTATGATAATGAAGGCCATCGAGAAGAAGTCTCCTGATATCGTTGTCATAGCGCGTAAAGAAAAGAGCACCATGGAGTCTGTCTTCCAGAAGAGCCTTAGCGCCTACCTTGTTAAGAACGCGGGCTGTCATCTTTTTATAATGGGGCCTTCGTAATCAGATAGGATAAAGCGGAAAAATTAACAGACTCATCTCATGGATAAGGAGGATAGATATTAAATGAAAGTCTCAACTCTATTTAAGTTTGGTGATGCAGATGTCAAGGCGCTGCATCTTACCTGGATCGCGTTCTTTTTAACCTTTTATGTCTGGTTTAATATGGCGCCCCTTGCCACCACCATGATTCATGAGGTGGGCTGGCTCACGAAGAAGGAGCTCAAGGTCTTTGCCATCAGTAACGTTGCCCTGACAATTCCCGCCCGCCTCATCGTAGGCATGCTCCTTGACAAATACGGGCCCCGCAGGGTCTTTTCTATCTTGATGGTTGTCATGGCAATACCCACATTCGTATTCGCCTTTGGCAACAGCTTCTCCGTACTTCTCGTATCAAGGCTCGTACTTGGTTCCGTAGGCGCCGGTTTTGTCGTAGGTATCCATATGACGGCCCTCTGGTTCAAACCTCGCGACATTGGTTTTGCCGAGGGTTTCTACGCAGGATGGGGTAACTTCGGTTCCGCCGCCGCTGCCATGACCATCCCCACCATAGCCTTGCAGGTCTTCGGCGGGCATAATGGATGGCGCTACTCCATGGCCGTAAGCGGCATCATCATGGGACTCTATGGAATTTTCTACTGGTTCGCCATTACTGACGGCCCCGCAGGAACACCGCAGCACAAACCCCGTAAAGTCGCCGCCATGGAGGTGAGCACCTATGCTGACCTTATTAAACTCATCATCTTCACCATTCCATGCGTTGGGATTATATCTATCCTCGTCTGGAGGATTAACGGGATGGGTTTTCTCGGCACCAGGGGCGCGGTTATCTGCTATTTGATTATCGCCGTCATCGTCCTTTACCAGATAATCATGGCCCTGAAGGTGAACCTGCCCATACTCAAGAGGGGAGTGCCCGAGGACGATAAATACAACTTCAATCAGGTGGCCTCGCTTAATACCACCTACTTCTGTAACTTCGGAGCAGAGTTGGCCGTTATCTCCATGCTTCCCTCCTTTTTCCAGGGTATCTTCGAGCTTACCCCGGCTAAAGCGGGACTCATCGCGGCCTCATTCGCCTTTGTCAACCTCTTCGCCAGACCCCTTGGCGGAGTGCTCTCCGATATGCTAAAAAGCAGAAAGACAATTATGCTCATCTACATGTTCGGTATATCAGCAGGTTTCTTCGGCATGGCCACCATCCACTCGAACTGGCCAATTGTCCTTGCTGTTGTACTTACTATCGCCTGCTCCATGTTTGTTCAGGGAGCCGAGGGCGCCACATTCGCCATTATCCCAATGGTTAAGAGGCGTCTAACAGGGCAGGTATCGGGTATGGCCGGCTCATACGGTAACGTGGGAGCCGTCTTCTATCTTACAGTCCTCAGCATGGTAGAGCCCAATACATTCTTTTACATCATATCCGGAGGAGCGGCCTTTAGCTTTATCTTCTGTTTTCTCTTCCTGAGGGAGCCTGAGGGCGCCTTTGGCGAGGAGTATCACATGTCAAGTGTGGACAGGGAGATAGAGAGAGAGGCGAGATAGAGAGAGAGGCCGGTCACTCCTCATAGACTGGAATGCAGCAACCTTTTTCCGGTGAGGTTTTTGAGTTGGAAGGAAAGAGGGGTAAGATAGAGTAAATAGAAAGCCCCCGCACTCAAAAGAGTGCGGGGGCTTCTTTGTATATGATATAAACCCTAATAGGTTAGGGGAGGGGAGTAATGAAACTCTTCTAATCAGGCTCATTTCAGAAAGAGCGTTAAACCCTCATGATTTCTTTCTTGCCGATAATATCCTCTCTATGCCGGATAGGTCTCTTATCATATGAATATCCTCAAAAAAACCTGCAGCATCGGTGAATTTTATCGTCTCCAAGGCCTGCCCGAGACCTATCTCAAGGAGCAGCGAGCCGCCGGGCCGTAAGACTGCCGCTGAGTCCCCTATAAGTCTCTTGATATAATCGAGGCCGTCTGCGCCGCCGTCAAGGGCAAGGGGAGGCTCAAAGAGCCTTACCTCTGCTTGCAGCCCGGTCATATCCGTCTCCCTGATATAAGGCGGATTTGCCACGATGAGGTCAAAGGCGCCATCTGGCTTTATCGCCATGAGAAGGTCTCCTCGTAGAAATGAGATTTTATCTTCCACGTTATTGCAGGCGGCGTTCTCACGTGCAATGAGCAGAGCGTCTTTACTGATATCACAAGCGATAATCTTTATCGCCTCGTGAAACTCAGCGGCAAGCGCCAGACTTATACAGCCCGAGCCCGTACAGGGCTCAAGAACCAGCTTCGGGCCGCCGCCCTTCTCAAGCGCACCGAGCGCCTCGTCAACCAGCAGCTCTGTCTCAGGCCGCGGTATGAGAGTGGCTTCTGATACCTTTATCGTAAAACCTCTAAAATCAGCTCTTCCCGTGATGTAGGCAAGGGGTTCTCTGCGCTCTCTTCTCTTTATAATCTTATTGAGGTTTTTCAACTCATCTTCCGTCATAACCCTGCCCGGTTGGAGGAAGATCTCGTATCTTTTAATCTGGAGCACCTCGGCGAGTATCCACTCCGCCTCTATTGCGGCCTCTGTAATACCGGCAGAAGAGAGGGAGGCCTCGGTTTTTTTAAGGGCCTCTCTTAGAGAGTTTTCTTTGTTCTTATTTTTTATCATTTAACGAACTTGGGCATAGGGCGTAGTTGTGGTGATACGGGAATCCAGAAGGGGTGAGCCGACGGTAAAGTGATAGAGCGTCTGAAAGGTATTATCTCCTTCAGGGAACCCGAGGAGGTCATGGAGCATATCGTCATAAAAGCACCCGATGCCCGTACCTCTAAGCCCCCGGGCCTCTGCGGCGATATAGAGGGACTGGCCTATTATGCCCGCCTCCATAAAGAGCTCGCGATACATTGAGGGCCGCGTTTCGATATTTACTTTAAACCGCGCTATCATGGCCGCAGAGAAGACACCGTCGCCTGCGATATCCTGCTGACAGAATATATAACGGGCCTCTTCAGTAAGGTCCCCGTCTTGCAGCAGGTACAGGTCTTTAAGCTCTGTCTCTCTCCAGCTGAAGGTGCTCTTCATGTGTTGTTCAAGCTCAACCCTATCATTACGGTCTCTTAAGAGTATGTAAAGCCCCTGCTCAAGACCCCTTACCCTGTGAATAAATACTATGAGGTTTAGCTGCGGCGCGCCTTGCAGGGTATCAAAGGGCGCGCAAGAGGGCCGCGGGATAGAACTATCAATAATGGAAAAAAAGTCCTTTTTATCTGCCCAAACCTCTCCGTTATAGGCCTGCGCGCTGCGCCTGCCGCGGATTACCGAAACTCCTGTTAGGGCCTGCGCATTTTCCAAGAGGTATTTTCGAGGTGAAATTAAGTGCTCAGGTTTTTGTTTTGTCTCCTCTTTGTCCGTAGCCAGCGCAACTTCTTCAATAATCGGCCAGTGGACATGCTCGGAGCTGAGGCGGTTGGGGCGGCCCTTGAACTCCAGTTTTTTAAAGGCTTTTATTGTTTTTTTATCTATAGTTGTATTGTCTCGTGACTCTGCAGCCTTTTGCACGAAGAAGGCCCCCTCAACGCGTTCCTCCTCGTACCTTGTCCACATCTCACCGGTAAAACCAAGCATGGTCTTTATCTCTTCATCGGAGAGGCTTTGAAGGTGGGTTATCCGCCAGCCCAGGAGGGCGGCGGAGAAGCTCATAGAGGCCGCTGCGTGACCAGCGTCAAGGCATGAGTAGCGAAAGGCCCGCGCCCCGTACTTCCATGCCTCTCTCCAGTCTATGCTTGTAAGGCATGTGATAAAACCATTTTGTTTAAAGTTGTTGCCTAACTCTATGCCAAGGTCTTCACTTATCTCCGCCCTCTGCTCAAGTCCATGGGAGAAGGGGGTATAGTGAAAGACACCCTTTGCAGGGGTCTCGTCCATTGTGATGATGTAGGCCTCTGTTGGATGAAGGTTGCCGCTCGATGGGTTCATGCGCAGGGCCCACGTGCTCTCCATAAAGGTCTTTATGGCCGAGAGTCCCATTGATAATTCAAAAAAGGCGGCGATATTGGCCGTTGTAAAGGGAGCCGGTCCGGCGCTCCTTGTGAAGAGCTCATTGACCCCGCCGGCGGGGTCAGCCTGCATAAGGGGTAATGTTATTGTCTCGGCCCCCTCGTAGAGGCGGTATGGCAGTGGTTCCGTGGCCCAGTCCATGCCCGCCGGGGACGCGGCGTAGCGGTGGGGCAGGTGTTTTGTCTGCTCGTGATAATCAAAGACGCCCTGCTTATTTTCCTTCATAAGTAACGACTCTCCGCTGCGTAAAACCTATCTTTTTTTGAACTTCAGGGATACTGAGTTTATGCAGTACCTCTTACCCTCCGGGCCGGGGCCGTCATCAAAGACATGGCCGAGGTGCGCGCCGCATACAGCGCAGAGGACCTCCACTCTTCTCATGTTATGGCTGCTGTCAGTATTGGTCTCAATGTTCTCATCTGCGGCGGGTCTGGTAAAACTGGGCCAGCCCGTGCCTGAATCGAATTTTTTTTCCGAATCAAATAGAGTAGTCCCGCAGCAGCGGCATAGGTATACACCATCGTCCTTACAGTCGTAGTATCTGCCTGTAAAGGCCTTCTCCGTACCCTTGTGCCGTGTGACCTCAAATTCATGGGGAGTTAACTCAGTACTCCACTCATCGTCTGTCTTTTTGATTTTTTTCATGGCATTTTCTCCTAAGCGCTTAAAGTCTTAAAGCTATCCTTGTTTTTAGCGATAGATATAAAGAGTTCCCGTGTCGCCGGACCCGCCTTTATGTAGAGGTCCGGAGGTTATCACTATATTTCCACGAGTCCATAAGAAGGACTTGACAAAGGAGGCGCTTTTGTCAAAGGTATCAAAATATTTTATTAAATATTTTCTCTCTTTAGTCATTATCTCAGTGGCTCTTAGTTCTTTAATATACATCAAGGAGAGGGGTGCGGAGAAGAAAATATTGTCAGTACAGGAAAAGAATCTGGTCTCCATGGAGGCTGAGGATGTCTCCGTAAAGATAGCCGATGTAGTAAGCGACCTGCATTTCTTATCTAAGGTGCATGAGGTTAAGGCCTTTTTGCATGACGAGGCCCTTGGTGCAGATATTATCCCGGATATCTCCAAATACTGCATGAGCAAGCCATACTGCGACCATGTAAGGATTATTGATAGCAGCGGCATGGAGCGCCTGAGGGTGGAAGCAAGTGACGAGGGAGTCATTATAACCCCGAAGAGCGGGCTTCAGGACAAGTCTCATCGTTATTACTTCAAGAATACCATGGCCCTCGGGCCCGGAGAGGTCTTCATCTCTCCCATGGACCTTAATATGGAACACGGCAGGGTAGATTTTCCGATTAAACCCGTCATACGCTTCGGTACGCCTCTATTTGACGCGTTGGGGCATAAAAAGGGGATAATGATAATTACCTACAAAGGGAATGTAATCCTGAAGAGTTTTGCAAAAATCGCATCAGGCGCATCTGGAAAGGTCATGCTCCTTAACCCCGGGGGATATTATCTCTATGGTCCAAGACCGGCTATGGAGTGGGGATTTATGATTGATGAAAGAAAAGACATGACCATGGCAAAACAGTCACCCGAGGTATGGAAGAGGATTAGGGGGGAGGAGAAGGGACAGTTTACACTTGGAGGGTCTTTTTATACCTTTACTACCGTACATCCCCTGCCCGGACATCCTGACGGTTATACTCTGAAGGTAGTCTCGCGCGTGCCCATGGGGTTATTCTTTTTAGCCGAGAAGAATAATAAATATATATTACTCTATGGATTCTTCTTGGTAGTTGCGGTCTTTATAGCGCAGTTGCTGGCTAAAAACAAGGCGCGTAAAGAGGGGCTGGAGAGGAAGCTTTCTGAGAATGAGGAGAGGTACAGAAAGGTCCATGAGATGTCTTTTGACGGTATCATCCTTGCCGATTCCTGTGGGATCATAGTAGAGGCGAATAAGAGCGCGGAAGAAATATTCGGCTATGAGGCAGGGGCCGGGCTTGCCGGTCATGACCTCGTTGACCTTATACCGGAGTCCCTTCGTGCCGCACATAATAAGGGTTTTGAACGTTTTGTCAATACCGGTGAAAAAAAGGTCCATGGCCGGGTTGTGGAGCTCCTGGGACAGAGGAGTAATGGAGAGACCTTTCCCATGGAGCTTATTATCAACAGCTTTAAGAGCGGCGCCAATACCCTTATTACAGGCACGATACGGGATATAACAAAGTCCAAGCAGGCCGAGGTAGAGCTTAAGATGGTGAACAATGACCTCATGAAGAGGGAGGAAGAGCTTACAAGCACTAACAGGCAGCTCTCGGAGGTGGACAGACGTATCAACAAGACGGCAGTTGATATAAAGAACATAATGAGAAGGGTAGTGCAGGAAAAAGACATTACCCTGCGCTTTGAGAACCCGCTGCTCCTTCGGTGCTGGAAAGCGAAAAAGTGTGACGAGAAGTCCTGCCCCTCATATAAGCAGGAAGAGAATCTCAGGTGCTGGGAGGTAGCGGGCACCCTCTGTGGTGGTGAGGTTCAGGGCACATCTGCCAGGAAGCTCAAGGATTGCCGCAAGTGCGATGTTTTCAAGGCCGCGAGGACAGACCATCTTTATGAACTCGGTGAGACCTTCAATGAAATGCTCTCCATACTTGAGGAAAACAATCGGTCATTGGAGAAGGCTGTTCAGGAGGCAGAGGAAGCGAACAGGGCCAAGAGCGAGTTTCTGGCCAACATGAGCCATGAGATACGCACCCCCATGAACGGCGTCATCGGCATGACGGGCCTTATCCTTGATACAGAGCTTACGGCAGAGCAGAGAGAATATGCCGAGACCATACATAAGAGCGGCGATTCTCTTCTTGAGCTTATTAACGATATACTTGATTTTTCAAAGATAGAGGCCGGCAAGATTGAGCTCGAGAGTGTTGAGTTTAACCTGAGGGGGGTAGTAGAGGATACCTGCGACCTGCTGGCCATGCGCGCCCATGAGAAGGGCCTTGAGTTTATCTCTGAGATAGAGCCCTCTGTGCCATGGCGTCTTATCGGAGACCCCGGCAGGGTAAGGCAGATTATTACAAATCTTGCCGGTAATGCCATTAAGTTTACCTCCGGCGGAGAGATAGTGGTAAAGACGAGCCTTTCCCATGAGGGGCAGGATAGCTTTACGCTCTGCTTTGAGATTAGGGACACGGGCATAGGTATTCCCGCTGATAAGATAGACGGGCTCTTTAATGCCTTTACTCAGGCCGATGCCTCTACTACGCGCAGATACGGCGGCACCGGGCTCGGCCTCAGTATCTCAAAGAAGCTTGCAGCCATGATGGGCGGTCACATGGGCGCCGAGAGCGAGGCGGGCAAGGGCTCGACTTTCTGGTTTACGGCTACATTCTCAAGGGCCAGGAGCCTGGAGGAACCTTCCTGGAATAAAGGTGATATAAAAGGCATAAGGGTTCTTGCTGTTGATGATAATGCTACTAACCGGCGCCTTATAGCTCTCCTCCTTGATTCCTGGGGTATTATTCACGGCGAGGTCTCTGACGGTGATAGCGCCCTTGAGATGATGCGCTCCGCCGCGGCGGAGAATAAACCCTATGAGATATGCCTTCTTGATATGCAGATGCCGGGCATGGACGGTGAACGCCTTGGCGGTCTTATAAAAGAGGACCCTCTCTTAAGGGACGCCGGGCTTATTATGATGACCTCCATGGGAGAGCGCGGAGACGCGGGGCGTCTTGAGCGGGCGGGTTTTTCGGCCTATCTTACAAAACCCGTAAAGCAGTCGCGCCTCTATGATTGCCTTACCATGGTATATGGTCTAAGAGATGTTCCTCTGGAGAAGAGGCCAGGAGGAATCATTACGAGCCATAGTATAAAGGAGAAAAGGAGCCTTGATATGCGTATACTCCTTGCAGAGGATAATGCGACTAATCAGAGGGTGGCCATGGCGATACTCGGTAAGATGGGCTGCAGAGTAGATGCCGTAGGTAACGGCAAAGAGGCGCTAAAGGCCCTTGAAACAGTGCCTTATGACCTTGTGCTCATGGATTGTCAGATGCCGGAGATGGACGGTTATGAGGCCACGCGCAGGATTCGCCTCACCGGGACCCCGGTGCTTAATCACTCCATCCCTGTTATAGCCATGACGGCTAACGCCCTCACCGGAGACAGGGAAAAGTGCATTGAGGCGGGAATGGACGATTATATATCCAAGCCTGTGTCAGCAAAGGATCTCGGGGATATTATTGAGAAGTGCTCCGGTAAGACAGGAAAAAAGGCAGGTAAGGTTAAAGATACCGCAGGAAAGGCCGAGAGGGTAATCAAGGCCGCCGGCAGCGGTCTTGTATTTGACCATGAGGGCCTCCTCGCTCGTCTTATGGGCGATGAGGAGATGGCCTCTGATATTGTAGAGGGGTTTATCGAGGATATATCAGCTCATATAGATGTAGTAAAAGACTGGGATGCCGATGGAGACATGGAGGTACTCTGCCGTGAAGCCCATACCATCAAGGGCGCCTGCGGTAATGTCGGTGCCATGGCCATGAGAGAGACGGCCATCATCATGGAGGAGCGGGCAAAGTCCGGGTTAATTGCCGAGGCCCTTGCAGTAAGCCCCCTGCTTGAGGCGGGGCTAAGCGCCTTTAAGGACGAAGTAAGGAATATTTACGGTTTATAGTTTTAATAAAGGCCTTTAGGCAATGAGGAGGTAGTTTGCATGAAGATACTCGTAGCAGAAGATGATTCAACGTCCCGCCGAATACTCGGCGCCGTTCTCACTAAGCTGGGTTATGACGTGGTCTCTGTTACTGACGGTGTTGAGGCATGGGAAGAGTTTAAGAAGGATTCTCCGCCGAGAATAGCCGTGCTGGACTGGATGATGCCCGGTCTTACGGGGCTTGAGGTCTGCGCTAAGATAAGGGCAACGGGTTCTGAGGAGTATACCTATGTCGTACTCCTTACATCTAACAGCTCTCATGAGGATATTGTAGAGGGTATGAAGGCCGGCGCAGACGACTACATTGTAAAACCCTTTAACCGCTCTGAGCTTGAGGCCCGCGTAAAGGCGGGGCTAAGAATTATAAACCTGCAGAGCGAGCTCCTTCTGGCAAAGGAGAAGATAAGGATTCAGTCTCGAACTGATGCGCTTACAGGGATAGCCAACAGGCGTGCTGTATTTGATCATCTTGATGCGGAGCTTAAGCGTTCGGAGAGGGATAAAAAGAGCATCAGTATAGCCATGCTCGACCTTGACCATTTTAAGGATATTAATGACACCTACGGTCATCAGGCCGGAGACGCCATCCTTACTGAATGCGTGGCGCGTATATCAGGCTCCATAAGGCCATATGACTTTATCGGCCGTTACGGCGGAGAGGAGTTTCTTCTTGTCCTTCCCGGAACAGATGAGTCTAATGCCATGATTGTATGTGAGAGGATACTTGGGCGAGTGCAGGCCGAGCCCGTTATATACAACGGCATTAGTATTCCCTGTACGCTCAGCATTGGTCTTGCTACATGGAGCGGCCGTGAGGATGTGGATAAGCTTATTGAGGCCTCTGATAAGGCCCTTTATATGGCTAAAGAGAAGGGGCGCAACCGCGTGGCCTGCTTTTAGGCGGTAAGAGGTAAAAAATTCCCTTCCTGGAAGAGAGGTAAGCAAAATATGCCCCGTGACCGGCAGTATCCGTCTACGGGGTTTTTTTTGCCTATATCCCCCTTTTCCCCTGCAACCCCTGCTTTTTTCATGCATTCCCTCCTGCTCTTTTCCATAATCCCATAATCTGGCACAGTTGTTGCGATATTTACATCACAGGAAGTACACAAAAGGGGTGATGTAAATGGACAGATCCATATTTGTAGCTCTATCAGGTCTATCGGCGGGTTTAGAGAGGTTAAACGCGGGAAGTAACAACCTCGCCAATATAGAGACCATTGGTTTTAAGAAATCCCTGCCCACATTCAAGGTAGTGGCGCCCTCGGAGCAGGTCTCAAGGGCATTTGCCGCGCCGGGGCCGGTGATTAATGATATGTCCGGCGGCGTGATGACAAAGAGCGGCAGGGCACTTGATGCGGCACTCGAAGGCAGGGGTTTCTTTGTCGTAAGGACGCCCCGCGGGGAGCGTTATACAAGGCAGGGCGATTTTAAGGTTAATCAGGCGGGGCAGCTTGCCACTCAGGAAGGTTTTCCCGTACTTGGTGAGGGCGGAGTTATAAAGCTTGGTGATTCCGAGGTAGAGATAGACGCATCAGGCTCAATCCAGGAGCAGGGTACCGTTGTAGGGAGGCTCAAGGTCGTGGACTTTAAAGATAAGACCCTCCTTGGATACGAGGGCGGCCTTTACAGCTCCGGCGCTCAGGTCCCCGAGGTCATTAAGGACGGAGACACAGCGGTATTGCAGGGTTTTACCGAGGCCTCCAACGTGAGCGCCCTGAAGGAGATGATCTCGATGATGGAGAACCTCCGGGCCTATCAGACGCAGGTCAAGATGATTCAGAGTATTGACGGGATGAGCAGAAAGGCCATTGAAGAGGTGGGCAGGGTCTAAATAATGAAGCACAAGCCTTGTTAAAGGCAAGATGCCGGGGCGGAAGGGAGCGAATTTCAAGAGAGCCAAGTCTAAGGGTTTTATAAAATATGAGAGAGACGGTGAGAGTTCTTCAAGAGTAAAAGTCTTTATATTAACGGGGTTTGGGATGAGGTCTTTAAAAATTTCTAAGATAAGAACTCTTTGGGTTTTAGGGTTCACAAAAAAATGTAATAGGGGAGGTAACTTATGTTAAGGGCCCTCTGGACAGCCTCAACGGGTATGGAGGCGCAGCAGCTTCGTGTGGACATGATCGCTCACAACCTTGCCAATGTAAATACCGTTGGCTTTAAAAAATCCCGTCCTGATTATCAGGACCTGCTCTATGAGGAGATACGTTCCGCCGGTGCCTCGTCATCGCCCTCTACGCAGATACCAACGGGCCTTAATGTGGGCCAGGGTGTAAAGACAGTCTCGACAGAGCATCTATTTACGCAGGGAAACCTCCAGAAGACAGAAAACCCCCTGGACCTGGCCATTGAGGGAGGCGGTTTTTTTCAGATATTAAAACCCGACGGTGAGACAGGGTATACAAGAAACGGGCAGCTGAAGGTAGACAGCTCGGGGCGTCTGGTGAACTCAGACGGCTACACCCTTGACCCGGAGATAAGCATCCCCGAGAGCTCGCTTACCATAACCATAAGCGCCGACGGCATAGTATCTGTTACAGAGCCCGGCGTATCCACGCCCACGGAGGTTGGCAATATAGAGCTCGCCCGTTTTGTAAACCCCGGGGGGCTTAAACCAATAGGGAAAAATCTCTTTACCGCTACGGCCTCCTCAGGGGACGCCGTAACAGCGGCTCCGGGAACAGACGGGCTTGGAAACCTCTCGCAGGGTTTTATCGAGACCTCTAACGTAAGCGTTGTCGAGGAGATGGTTGATATGATAGTAGCGCAGCGTGCCTATGAGATTAACTCCAAGGCCATTCAGACGGCGGATGAGATGCTGCAGGCCTCTAACTCTATGAAGAGATAAGGTGGGGACATGAAGATAATCTTCTCAATACTGGGAGCCTTACTTTTTATTAGCACAAGCGTCCTTGCAGGCGAGGTATCCCTGAGTGATACCCTCCGTGAATACGTAGCAGCCAACTCCATCTGGCCGGGAGCCGAGATAGCCGTAGAGAATATCAGACTCAAGGGTGATGAACTTAAAGGCGGTGAGTTTGACAGGCTTATTGTCTCCTCACGCAACGGCGCACGTACTACGGGCAAGGTCTCTTTTAATGTGACTCTCTTAAAGGGCGACCGCAGTGTGAGGACCGTTGTCGCAGTAGCCGATGTCAGTGTTCTCCGTAACGTCGTAATTGCCGGAGGGCCTATTAAGATGCGCGGCGAGATAGGACCGCGAGACGTTAGGCTGGCCAAGAGGGATGTCTCCCAAATACCTGCTAATGCTGCGTTTTCCCTTGGCGAGGTAGTGGGCAAGGAGGCGAAGCGTCCCATACAGGCAGGTTCCGTTGTACGCGAAGACTACCTCTTGATGCCGCTTCTTGTAAAGCGCGGGCAGTTAATCAACGTACAGGGTAACGGCGGGCTTATCGTGGTCAGGTCCAAGGCAACGGCCATTACGGACGGTTTTATGGGAACCATTATAAAGGCCAGGACCCCGGGCGGACGGGAGATATCAGGCACTGTCTCGGGCAGGGGGCAGATGGTCGTGGATCTCGGGCGGTAGCCGGGTGCGCTGAGTTAATAAGCGTGTAAAGACTTTTTCCCGGTCTTTTAATGGAAGACCGGGCTCTGATGCGGGTTGGTGTGGAAGATAGAATAATACATCCCTTAGATAGCTTTTGGGAAGAGAGGACGGTGAGAGGGTTATGTGCGGAGATGAAATGCAAGGCTCTGTGCCCGTGGTCTTAGAGCTGCGGATAAAGCGGAGATAGGCTTATGAGAATGTTGGATATTTTGACAATTTTATTTTTTCTTACCCTTGCGGTGCTCTCAGGCTGCGCGTCAACGCCTGCGCCAGCAAGGATAGACACCTCATCCATACCCATGCAGGGCACGGGTTATGTCATGACCGCGGGCTCCATATGGCCGGGGGAGACATCAAGGAACAGTTTTTTTCAGGACCTTCGGGCAAGGAACATAGGCGATACGGTCACTATTACCATTGCCGAGAAGACGAGCGCCACAAAAGAAGCCACTACGAGCACATCAAGGGTATCGAGTAACGACATAGCTCTTAAAAAGTTACTGGGCCTTCCGCTAAAATTCGGCATGAGCGATTTTCTCGGTCAGGGCCAGCCCTTCAGCCCGGAGATAGCCAGCAACTACGACTCTGCATTTGACGGCTCCGGCACTACAAAGCGCTCGGGACAGTTCAAGGCAAGCATAACGGCGCGCGTCGTAGAGGTCCTACGTAATGGTAATCTTGTTATAGAGGGCAAAAAAGACACAATACTGAATAACGAGCATCAGTACCTTGTGCTTAGCGGCATAATCAGGCCCGAGGACTTAAGTGTAGATAACAGTGTTGATTCAAACCTGATATCAGACGCCCGTATAGAGTACTCGGGAAGAGGCGTCATATCTGATGAACAAAACCCCGGATGGATGATGAGGATACTTGATAATGTCTGGCCTTTTTAATAAGGGGATACTCCCCGTTATAATTTGCCTTTGCCTCTTAAGCCCGGCGCGTGCCTCAAGGATAAAGGATATCGCCTTCTTCGAGGGGGTGCGTACGAACCACCTCGTGGGGTACGGTCTTGTCGTGGGCCTTGACGGCACCGGGGATAAGAGCGGCGCCGTGTATACAAAGCAGAGCATCGCTAATATGTTCGTAAAGTTGGGTATAAAAATAGCCCCCGGTGATATTAAGGTTAAGAACACCGCCGCTGTCATGCTAACGGCGGAGCTGCCGCCTTTTATGAGACCGGGCAGCAGGATAGATATCCTCGTATCTTCTGTTGGGGACGCAAAGTCTCTTAACGGAGGAACCCTTATAATGACTTCGCTTAAGGGTGCCGACGGAAGGGTCTACGCCAGCGCTCAGGGCCCTGTCTCCCTTGGCGGTTTTCTGGCCAGCGGTTCCGGGGTATCATTAAAGAAAAATCATCAGACGGTAGGCAGAATTCCCGGCGGGGCCCTTGTGGAGAGGGCAGTACCGCTGCGTATGGGTACTGACGGAGAGCTGCTGCTTACCCTTAGAGAGCCTGATTTTACTACCATAGAGCAGATGGCAGAGGTTATAAATAAGGCTCTCGGCGCTGCGGACGCTATCCCGCTGGACGCCGGTACGGTACGGATAACCTTACCCCTAGAAGGCGTAGAGAGAGGTCTTTACTCTTATATTCGAGAGATAGAGCAGCTTGATGTCTCTACTGACTCAGTCTCAAAGGTTGTTATCAATGAGCGTACCGGTACGGTGGTGCTCGGCGCTGAAGTGACTATATCAGAGGTTGCCGTATCTCACGGTGATATCAGTATTGAGATAAAGACTCAGTACCTTATCTCTCAGCCCAATGAGCTTGCCGCAGGTAAGACCGTGGTGCAGCCGCAGGCCGTGCTTGGCGTAAAGGAAAAGGAGTCACGTCTTATTGTGCTGCCAAAGGCCGTGAGGTTAAAGGACGTAGTCCGGGCCCTTAACCTTGTGGGCGTCACCCCACGTGACCTTGTCGCTATACTTGAGGCAATGAAGGCGGCGGGGGCGCTCCATGCCGAGCTTGAGATTATCTAAGAGGGGGCAGTGTATATGCGAGATGTGAATATGATGAGCGCGAGAGATACTCTTTTAAAGAGTGATTTACCGGTAAAGGCGGAGCAGAAGACAAAGGCGGCCTCTGTTAAGGAGGCAAAGGTAAAAAAAGCCGTAGTTGATTTTGAGGCCCTCTTTATAAATCATATGCTAAAGACCATGCGCTCTACCATAGAAAAGAGCGGGCTCCTTGGTGATGGCATGAGAGAAGACGTATATACATCGCTTTTTGACTGGGAGATCTCAAAGGTAATGGCCGCAGGCCCGGGCCTTGGCCTCGGCAAGATGCTCATGGACGGTTTTAACGGTCATGAGGGTAATGCGGATAAAAAAGCCCTGCCCGGGCGGCGGTAACGTTGAGGCTTTCTGAGTATAACTGTTCACTGTAGATAAATAGAAAAAAACAAGGGAGGATTATATGAAGATAGCAGGCCAGAGTCAGATGCTGAAGATGGCAGCGAAGTTTCCAGGTCTTCAGGACGCGATGAAAGCAAAGCTTGGTCCTAATCACAGCAAGGCCCGATTAACGGGTTTGGCGCATAGAGTTAATCTCTCGGCCAAGGCGCAGAGACTCAGTCATCTAAGTAAGCTGAGGCCCCTTACGCCCGAGGCCAGAGCAGAGACCTTAGAGCATATTAAGGATAATATCGAGGATGGTAAATACGGTGACAAAAGCGTAAAGGCCGCCAAGTACCTTATGAGAAAGGCGGTAGATTTTTATAAGGGCCATACGCATCCCTTATAACTCAATCCCGCGGTAAATGGCCGCCCTGCAAATGCGGCCCTTTACATGCCTGCCTCCATATTGGAATTACCGTTATTTTCAATATAAAAGGTGTTTTTTAAAAAAAAACACTGATTATCAAAAAAAAGCTAAAGTTTCATAAGGCCATAACCGTTAACTTAATATGACCGGAAAAATTTAAGGGGAGGTTTAGATGAAAATTACCGGAAAGAATCCATTAATTGATGCTCAAGTTAAGCTCAAGGATAACGCTAAGGAGCTAAAGGCGAGGCCGCGTAAAGCCAGGGCCGCCGGGCTCGCTGACAGAGTAAACGTCTCGGCAAAGGCCAGGAAGCTCGCCAATCTCAGAAAGCTCGTAGAGGCCTCACCGGAGGTAAGGGAAGAGAAGATAGAGCGGATAAAGAACGACATTGATAGCGGTAAATATAATATGAAGTCCGCCAAGGTCGCCGAGGGTATCATCAGAAAAGCCATTAATTTTTATAAGAGCTCGCATCACCTCGATTAATCCATGGATAGGGGGTCACTCTTAGAGCTGCTCTCCATGGAGACCGGTATGTATGTAAAGCTTCAATCGGTCCTTGAAGAGGAGTCTAAAACCGTTATCTCAAGGGATTATAAGTCTCTTTACGCTGTCTTGGCAGATAAGGAGAGGGTGCTTGCCGGGCTAAGCAAAGCCTCTGCCGCCCGGTCCGTTATGGTATGCACCATGCTTGAAAAAAGCGGGTACAGCGGGCAGAGGGGGCTAAGGGCCCTTATAGGGCTTTTTACAGGCAGGGACAAGGCCGCTCTTCAAGGTGCCGCTGATGAGCTTTGTTCTGCGCTCGGGCGTGTAGCGGCAATGAACAAGAGTAATAGTCTTCTTATAAGCGAGAGCCTTAGGAATCTTGGCCGCAGCCTTGATTTTCTTGAGGCCTTTTTTGTAAAGGGTACATATCAGGCCACTGGCCTTGTTGACGGCACGAGTCTCAAGGGTTCAAGGCTTAGAAAGGGGGTTTAATATGCCGTCTTTAAATGGAATTTTCGAGATAGCGAGAACAGGGCTAAACGCCTCGCAGGAGGCCCTTAACGTTACCTCTCATAATATCTCAAATGTAAATACTCCCGGCTACACAAGGCAGAGGGCCACTTTAGAAGCAAAAGACCCGGTGAGCTTTGGCGGGCATTTTTTCGGAACAGGCGTTGATGTTAAGGGCGTAGAGAGGGTTTACGACAGGTTTGTCGCCCTGCAGTTAAATGACGCTCGCAGCGGGCTCTCTGCCGATAGTTCGCGCGCCGGAATTTTAAAAGACCTCGAGGGTGTGCTTAACGACCTTGGAGGAGCCGGGATTAGTAAACCCCTTGATGACTTTTTTAACTCTTTCGAGGAACTTTCCTCTGACCCGTCCTCTCGTCCCGCAAGGCAGGCCGTCTTATCAGGCGGTATCGTATTAAGTGATGCCTTTAAGAACGTGGACTCTCGTATAAGACGGGAGATAACCAATGTAAACGGCGAGATAGCCGGCATCGTAAAAGACATTAATGACCTCTCGGCCCAGGTAGCGGCCCTTAACAAAGAGATTCAAGGTACTGATATAAATGGTGCTTCAAGTAACGACCTTAAAGATAAAAGGGATGTCCTTCTCGGAGAGCTCGCCGGGAAAATAGGCATTACCACCATAGAGAGCTCTCCGGGCGTAGTGGATGTAGTCACCGATGGTGGTTTTTCCCTTGTCGCGGGCGTTACCAGCACGAAACTTACGGTCTCTGTTAATGGTGATAACAATCTGCTGACAGAGGTTACCTACAAGGGGGCTAATCTTGCAAAGTCAATGAAATCCGGGGCCCTTAAGGGTGTTATTGACGGCAGGAACGATCTCACCGAGGCCCTTGATAATGTTAACCTCCTCTCGGCAACCATCATCAAAGAGGTAAACGTTCAGCACAGGGCCGGGTACGGACTTGATTCGGGAACGGGAGTTGATTTTTTTACTCCCATGAATATTGATACCGCAAAGATGAGCGCTAATTCCGGAGGGGCCCTTATCTCAGGCGGCACTGTTACAGACCCCTCGGCTCTTACCCTTGATGATTACGAGGTAAGGTTCTCAGACCCCGCCAACTACATCGTCGTAAATCTCGGCACCAATTCAGTTGTGACTTCCGGTGCCTATACATCAGGGGCAGCCATTAACTTTGACGGCATTAGCGTTACTGTAACGGACAGCCCCACGGCGCCGGCCGCAGGTGATGTCTTCAGCATCAGCGCCACTAAGAGCGCGGCCATGAACATGGGGGTCTCTATTACCAGTACCTCTGCAATAGCGGCCTCTTCCACGGCCGCCGGACTTCCCGGCGATAATACCAACGCCCTTGCCTTATCGGGGCTGCGGGATAAACCCCTTGTAAGCGGCGCTACCCTTGATGCCTTTTATCAGGGAATTGTCTCCGATACAGGGACCAAGGCCAATGACGCCGAGAATAATGCCGGTGTTAAGGAGGCCGTGCTGGCGCAGATAGAGATACAGAGGACCTCAGTATCAGGGGTCTCAATTGATGAGGAGGCCATTAATATGATTAAGCTCCAGAAGGCCTTTGAGGCATCTGCGAGGTTATTAAGCACGGCCAATGAGATGTTCAATACGCTGCTTAATATAAGGTAAGAGGTGTATGGTGCGGGTAACGACTAATATACTCTATGAGACCTATATAAAGGATATCAACAGGCAGTATCAGAGCCTCTTCAAGACCCAGCGTGAGCTGGCCACGGGTAAAAAACTCGCTACTTCCTCTGACGACCCGGCAAGGGTAGGAAAACTGCTTGACTCCAAGTCGTTTTTATCAAGGCTCGATCAATATGAGAGAAACGTGGATTCCGGGGTATCTTACCTCGGAGTAGCGGAGAACGCACTCTCTGAGGGCACAGATATACTCTCAAGGCTCAAAGAACTAGCTGTTCTTAACGCAACGGATACGGCAACGCAAGACATGAGAAAGGTTGCGGCCATAGAGGCGAAGAACCTCTTTGAGGGGCTCCGTTCTCTTGGCAACACCAGTTTCGAGGGCGGATATGTCTTTGCCGGCAACAAGACAGATACGCAGCCTTTTGACTCGGCAGGTATCTATAAGGGCGATGCCGGTGAACGTGTAATAAATATAAACGCCAACAGCTCCATGACCCTCGGTATAAACGGCGATAAGGTCTTTAAGGGCGCAGGCGGAGGCGTGGACATATTTCAGATTGTTACAGATATGATAACCGCCCTTAACGGCAATAACGCCGCGGGTATCGCCTCGTCCATAACTACCCTTGAGACCGCCTCAACTCAGCTCTCCAATGCCACGGCCGGTGTGG
>JBHHUP010000022.1:0-24063 GCA_046753845.1 Thermodesulfobacteriota bacterium | reverse complement strand
AGTTAAGAATCTTTTTTTCAAGCAGGGGCGTTATAATGGGCGCAGGGCTGTAGGCACCCATTCCGCCGGTATTGGGGCCTCTGTCTCCGTCGAAGATGGCCTTATGGTCCTGGGCTGGGGCAAGGGCCGCAACGCCGCTGCCATCGGTTATCGCAAGGTAGGAGGCTTCTTCGCCCTCTAAGAACTCTTCAATTATAATCTCTTTACCGGCCTCACCAAAGGCCTTCTCTCCCAGAATAAGGGTAACGGCATCCTCGGCCTCGGCGAGAGTATGGCAGATGATGACGCCCTTGCCTGCGGCAAGGCCGTCGGCTTTTACCACAAGGGGAAGTTTTGCTGTAGAGAGGTATTTTTGCGCCTCTTCGGTATTATTAAAGGTCTCGTAATCCGCTGTGGGAATATCGGCGGCAATGAGCATTTTTTTACAGAAGGCCTTGCTCCCCTCGATCGCCGCGGCCTCTTTTGTGGGGCCGAAGATAAGGAGCCCCTCTGCGCGAAAGGCGTCTACTATGCCCAAGGTAAGGGGCAGCTCCGGCCCAACTACGGTAAGGTCAATGGAGTTTTTAAGTGCAAACTCCATAAGCCCCTTGATGTCATCAGGAGAAATGGCGACGTTCTCACCGTAGCGGAGCGTACCCGCGTTACCGGGGGCAGTGTAGATCTTTGTAACATGGGGGCTTAGCGAGAGCTTCCACGCGAGGGCGTCTTCTCTGCCGCCGCCGCCTATTATAAGCGTCTTCAATGAGGTCTTTCTCCTTGAAATTAGTGTCTAAAGTGTCTCATCCTCGTAAAGACCATGGCTATGCCGTGCTCATTTGCGGCCTTTATGACCTCCTCGTCCCTGATGGAGCCCCCGGGCTGGATAATGGCCTTGATGCCGTTCTCGGCGGCAAGGTCTACGTTATCTCTAAATGGAAAGAAGGCGTCTGATGCAAAGGCGCATCCTTTAACCTCAAGCTTCGCGGCCGCGGCCTTCATAAGGGCGATGCGCGTGGAGTCGATACGGGACATCTGTCCCGCGCCCACGCCAAGCGTCATGGAGTCAGCGGCAAGCACTATGGCGTTGCTCTTTACGTGGCGGCATATCTTCCAGGCGAAGAGTATATCGGCAAGCTCTTTTTCTGTTGGCTCACGCTCTGTAACAGTCGTCATATCCACGGCCTGGCCTCTGTCAGGGGTCTGGAGAAGCACTCCGCCGGAGACAAGTTTTATCTCCATGGCGTTATTACAGGTCTCCCCTGTAGATGCCCCTGTCGTAAGGAGGCGTATGTTTTTTTTCTTTGTAAGGACCTCAAGGCTCTCTGCCGTAAATGCCGGGGCGATTACGGCCTCGACGAATATTTCCGAGATTTTTGTTGCAACATCAAGGGGTACCTCACGGTTGAAACACACTATGCCTCCAAATGCCGACTGACTGTCCGTGGAGTAGGCCTTCTCATAGGCGCTAAGGAGCCCTTTGTCTGAGACCGCAGCTCCGCAGGGGTTGCTGTGCTTGATGATGACGGCGGCGGGGTCGGTAAACTCCGCGGCTATGGAGACGGCGGCGTCAAGGTCGGCGATATTATTGTATGAGAGCTCTTTGCCGTGGAGCTTTATTGCATCGGCAAGGGGCCCGCCGCCTGGGGTTCTGTAAAAGGCGGCCTTCTGATGGGGGTTCTCGCCGTAACGGAGCCCTGAGATCTTCTCATACTGCACTGTATAGGTCTCGGGAAAGAGAGAGTCCTCCTCCTTGGTCTTGTCTTCTCCTGCTTTAATCGTACCGAGATAATTTGATATGGCCCCATCGTAGCGGGCCGTGAGTTGAAATACTTTTTTGGCGAGAGTAAAGCGTGTGGCGGAGCTTATTGCACAATCGTTTTTTTGCAGCTCTTCAAGTATACCGCTGTAGTCCGTGGGCTCGACCACCACGGCTACGTCCTTATAATTCTTGGCGGCGGCGCGTATCATCGTGGGCCCGCCAATGTCTATATTCTCAATGGCCTCCCCAAGAGTGGCGCCGTGTGCTATGGTTTTTTCAAAGGCATAGAGGTTTACTACCACCATGTCTATAGGCGGTATCTCATACTCTTGAGTCTCTTTTTTGTGCTGAGGGTTGTCTCTTACGGCCAGTATGCCCCCGTGAATCTTCGGGTGCAGGGTCTTCAGCCTGCCGTCAAGCATCTCCGGAAAGTTTGTATAAGAGTCTATTGGTATGACCTTTATGCCTGACTCCACCAAGAGTTTAGCCGTGCCGCCAGTGGATATTATCTCCACACCGAGTTTTGATAGACCACGAGCGAACTCCGCTACCCCGGTCTTATCTGTGACACTTATAATGGCCCTCTGTACTTTTTTCATAATCTGCTCCCTGGTGTTTTTTTAGTGAGAACGTGCCGTTTTTCTGGCAGGCTGTCACTCTTGATTCTCTATCGCCGCCGTCTCCCCTTTAGCCTCTTGCAGCTAAGATACCTGATGATAATAATATGAGGCAAGTAAAGTCTTTTTAAACCTTGGCGGCCCTATTCTCTTTTTATTCGGGCTAAATTCTCACAGCTGCCCACGGCTGCCCCCGGCTCCTTAAAGCCCCATGGGGCCGATATTATGTAATTTGAGAGTCCGTATAATAACACATTTATACGGGAAAATAGAGCTAAAGAATAATTTTTTTCAGACCCTGTCATCTTCTGGAAAATCCATATGTTTTATAAACTCTCCTTCAAATATCTTGCTCCCAGAGAGGGGCTGGTATGTGATATTTGCCGCCAGCCACTCTGCCTGCGCCTTCTTCTCATCGGCCAGGGCCATGGCCGCGCCCTCTAAGGCGGAGTCTCCGGCAAAGTTTACAATATCACTCCAGAGCGTGTCGATGAGCCCCACGTCGATGAGCCCCCTCATGGTGAGGTTGCTGCCGAAGGCCCCGGCTATATGGATTTTTTTGATATCCACGGCACTGAGCCCGGCCTTCTCCATAAGCGTTGTGATGCCCGCCCTGATGGCGGCCTTGGCAACCTGAAGGGCCCTGATGTCTTCTTGTGTAATGGAAAGGGTCGCGGCGGCAGAGCGGGAGAGTATGAATCGGTTGCCGCTTGGGTCAGACTTCATCCTTCCAGAGAGCCCCGAGCTCACCTCATGGGCCGATAAGATCCTGCCTGTCTTATCTATAATCCCGGCCTTAAGGAGCGCGCTGACGGCGTCAAGCAGGCCGGAGCCGCAGATGCCCCGTGCCGTTATACCGCCGATTACATCAAGGCAGACGATATCCTCCTTTATACTCAACCCTCGAATAGCGCCCTTACCGGCCGTCATGCCGCAGCTTATGCCTGCGGCTTCAAAGGCGGGGCCCGCCGCCGCGGAGGTGGAGTAAAGCCTGCCGCCGGCTTGCAGTATTATCTCGCTGTTAGTGCCCACGTCTACAAGAAGGGTGTTTTCCTCTTCCTCAATGAGTCCGAGGGCCAGGGCGGCGGCAACGGCGTCTCCGCCTACAAAACCGCCTACCATGGGAAAGAGGTATACCTCACACTCACCTGCCGAAGCAAGACCAAGCTCTGAGGCCGGTACGGTGCGGGCTTCTTTAAATAATGGTTTATAAGGCACCTTTGCCATGGAGGCAGGAGATACCCCTAAAAAAAAATGCTCCATGATGCTGTTGCCAGCTACGGTTACGGCCCCTACGGGAGAGCCTGCCGTGAGCTTGCTTATAAGAGCATCGCATGCAGCGATGAGGCTCTTATTTAATTCATGCAGGACCTCCGCCTTACCTTCCATTGCCTTTACGCGCTCCAGGACATCAAGGCCCCGGTGTACTTGCGGGTTGGCCATGGAGATCTCTCTTAGGTGGGCGCCTGACTCTATATCAACAAGAGATGCGGCAAGGGTGGTGGTGCCTATATCAAGAGCGATGCCCATCTTCTTTTTCTCGATGTCCATATTTTTATCGGTATTGAGTATTAATGGAGGTCTTTAATTAAAAGAGAGCTTCGGCACGCTTGTTAAGAGCAGCTTTATGTCATCGTCTCTGAACTGAAGCCCCAAACCGACAAATGATGAGCCAAGCCCTATCTTACTTATGAAATCATCTGCCCCGCCTGTGACATAAAAATATTTATTCAAGAAGAACGTTGCGCCAACCTTAAGGTGAGGGTTGCCCGTCTGGTTGAAGTTAAAGGCATCAAAGCTTAACTTGAGATTCTTCTTAAAGAGGTTCAGGTCTACGCCCACACCTGCTTCGGACTCAATAAGGCCGCCCCTGAGGACAAGAGGGCCGAAGGCCCTTGCCAGCTCGGCGCTGAACAGGAGTTTATCCTCAATAACAGTCTCTGTATTAGTAGTTCTGGTAAACCCGGAGAGGGTTGTTGATCTTTTCTCGGAGATCTTGCCGCGCGGGTCGTCTACGATCTCGAATAGATAGTAGTGATTCTCTCTTGGCCGGACTTTAACAGAGAAAAAACTCTTTATATCGGATTCATCAATAAGGTATTCCGCCCTGTAGCTTAGATATACATGGGTATCATCAGCCCTCTTAAGGTAACCGCTTATCCCGGAGATGGTCTTATTAAGGTCCTCACCCATCTTCTTATCATTTACGAGCCTGCCCATGGGGCCCTCGCCGCGGTCTATCTTCTCGGCTATGCTGCCAAGGGACTTCATGCCCGTGCCCGCGTTTTTCATAACGCTGTTTATGCGCTCCATGGCATCGTTGAGTTTTTCCGAGGCGGTGCGCAGGTTCTCCACGCTTTGCCTTATATTAGCCCTGTTCTCGCCAAGAAGATCGTTAAGGCTCTCGCCGGTCTGGGCCAGGACGGTGTTGAGGCCGCTGATGCTTTCTTTTAGCCCCTCTGAGATCTCAGGCGCGCTCTTACTCAAGGTAGTGGTGAGGATGTTTATGTTTGTGATGAGTTCCTCAAGTTTCCGGTCATTTCTGGTGATGACGGTATTGACGTTAGTTGTAATATCATCAAGGTTGGTGACTATGTGCTTTAGGGTGGATTCACCGCCGGGGCCCTGTATGGCGCCGCTGATAGAGGAGGTTATTACCTTAAGCTCGCCGGATAGGTCGCCAAGGGATGTCATGAGGTTCTCCATATCCATGTACTTGGCAGTACGTGTGATATGTTCGCCGTCCTGGAGGATGCCTCCCTTGCCGGGGCCGGGCACAAGCTCGAGGTATTTCTCACCGAGCAGCCCCGTGGATTTAAGCGTAGCGGTAAAGCCTTTTCCTATGCGCGCCTCGGGAGACATACGCAGGGCAATACGGGCCCTGTTGCCGATGAGGGTGATCTTCTCCACTCGCCCCACCTCGACGCCGGCTATCTTCACCGATGCGTCGGGGTCTATGCCTGCGGCGGAATCAAAGGTGGCAAATAGAGTGTAACCCTCTGATTTGCCAAGCCTGAAGCCGCCGACTTTCAGGGACATGAATACAAGGAGGGTTATGCCTATGAGGACAAAGATACCTACCTTGGCCTCGGGGCTGAAGAGGAATATGTTTGAGCGTCTTGCCGTCAACGTAACTCCCGATACTCTAAGATTCTTATTATAGTTTCAGCGGCTTACAGTTAGTTGAAATATCGGCATCGCCGCTGCCGCACAAAGGTAATGATAAATAAGACCTTTCTCAGTATACCTTTACAGGGCCGTCGGAGCGGCCTTCTAAAAATTGACGCAGCACGGGGTTTGGATTTGCTCGCATCTCCTCGGTGGTGCCCTCGGCGATAATCCTGCCCTCGTGGAGCATGGCGATCTTATCGGCTATCTTGTAGGTAAAGGGCATGTCATGGGTGATGAGCACATAAGTAGTCTTAAGGGAGCGCTGGGTATCGAGGACAAGGTCCGCGATAGAGGCGCTCATTATGGGGTCGAGCCCTGTAGTGGGTTCGTCAAAGAGCACTATCTCGGGGTCCATTATTATGGCGCGGGCAAGACCTACCCTCTTCATCATGCCTCCGCTGAGATCAGCGGGCATCATTTCTTCAACGCCCTTTAGCCCCACGCGTTCGAGCTTTTCTCTTACGGACTCGCTTATGTCCTCGTCTTCGAGCCCCGTGTGCTCCTTAAGGGCAAAACCCACGTTCTCTCCTACTGTCATGGAGTCAAATAGCGCCGCGCCCTGAAAGAGCATACCGAAGCGTTTTCTTGTCTCATTGAGTTCTCTTTCTTTCAGCGCAGTTATATCCGTGCCGTCCAGGTACACGTGCCCTTCATCAGGCCTTAAGAGCCCGATGATGTGTTTTAGGAGTACACTCTTGCCTCCTCCGCTTCTTCCGATGATCACGGTAATCTTACCGCTCTCAATATCGAGATTCACGTTGTTAAGGACTTTTTTAAGTGCGAATGTTTTTTTTAATCCTTTAATTTGTATCATTATCCGAGAATATTTTCAACTCAGGCAAGTAGTGACGAGACGATGTAATCCGCTATAAGTATCATCACGGAAGCGGTGACAACAGAGCTTGTAGCGGCTTTTCCCACACCCTCGGCCCCGCCCTTTGCGTAAAACCCGTGGTAGCAGGCCACAAGGGTTGTTATGAGACCGAAGACAACGGACTTTGCAAGTCCGCTGAAGAGATCCTCTACGTTTACAAAGTCTATGGTTCTGCCTATGTAGACGCCTGGATTTATACCGAGCATCTTTACTCCTATAATATAACCTCCTATTACCCCTACAAAAGACGTTACAACGGTAAGAAGGGGAAACATGAGTATGCCTGCCAGTATGCGCGGCACTACGAGATATTTCACGGGATTTATGGCCATGGTACTGATGGCGTCAATCTGCTCCGTAACGCGCATGGTGCCAAGTTCTGTGGCCATGGCGCTCCCGGCCCGCCCCGTTACCATTAGCCCTGTAAGCACCGGCCCAAGCTCACGCGCCATGCTGAGGGCCACGGTGGGGCCGACAAGGCTCTCGGCGCCGAAGCGGTTAAGGGCGTTATAACCCTGCAGGGCAAGAACCATGCCCGTGAATGAGCCCGTAAGGATAACCACGAAGAGGCTCTGAACACCAACGAACTCCATCTGCTTGAATATGTTTTTGAGCTTAAATGGAGGGGTGACGGCGAGGCGCGCGGCCATGGTGAGCATAATGGCCATGCTTCCGGCGCCTTTTATGAACTTACCGGCAGAGATGCCGATTCTCTCAAGATAAGCTTTCACAGGTATATCCTAGGCACTCGCTTTGAAATATTACAGAAGACCTCATAGCTGATGGTCCCTGTTTTCTCTGCTATCTCAGAGGCCGTAATCTCCTCACTGCCATCAGCGCCGATGATGGTGATCTCATCGCCCTTTTTTACGCCGGGAATCTCCGTTACATCACAGACCGTAAGGTCCATGCAGATAAGCCCCCTTATGGGCGCCCTTCTGCCCTTTATAAGCACATCACCGCTTCCGGAGAGGGCCCTTGGAAGGCCGTCGCCGTACCCAATGGGCAGGGTGGCTATAAGGGAGTCACGTCTGGTGACATAGGTACGGCCGTAGCTTATGGGGCTTCCCGCGGGGAGGTCTTTTATCTGAAGGACCCTGGTCTTTAGCTCCATTACGGGCTTAAGGTCTATCTTTTCTTTAAGAGACTCAGCGGGGTAGGCCCCGTATAACATGATGCCCGGCCTTACAAGGTCAAGGTGAGATTCCTTAAGACCCACGGTGGCGGCGCTGTTGGCCATGTGGCGGTACTTTACATTAAAGCCTGCCCTTGCCGTAAGCACCGAGGCCTCATTGAATGAGCGCAGCTGGGCCGCGGTGAACTCACTCTCCGGGACCTCGGCCTCGGAAAAATGAGAGAGCAGACCCTCGAGGCTGAGGCTTTCGAGGCCTTTTAATGTTTCAAGGAATGAGGGCAGGGCTTCGGGCCTTATACCCAGACGCGCCATACCAGTATCGACCTTCAGGTGAACGGGTTTTATGACTTTTTCTTTCGCCGCCTTTTCCTCTATTAATAAAGCGGACTCCATGCTGTGGATTACCGGGGTAAGCCCCATACTGAAGATAAGCTCAAGGTCTTCACCGCAGACCCCGCCAAGGACGAGTATTGGCGCGGTGATACCCGATTCCCTAAGCGCCGCTCCCTCAGAGGCTATGGCAACGGCAAAAAAACCGCAGCCCGCGGCCGCAAGTTCGGCGGCCAGAACATCTGCGCCGTGACCGTAGGCATCGGCCTTTACCACTGCCATAAGCTCAGTCCCGGAGGATAAAGCGGCACGAAGTTCACGGTAATTATGGGCGAAGGCGTCTCTCTTTATGATGGCCCGTGTTGGCCGTTTGAGTAGTGGAATGAGGCTCCCTCCAAAAATGAAGTCAAATCCTGCCTTTACTATTTCACTCTGGTAGTTTGTTAATTATTATACATGGATTAAAAGAATAAGTCTTCTTAAAAGTACCTGATAAAAGCCCCGGAATGAGCTGGATTCTGGAGCGGGGCAAGAATGGGATGGGGGATATTTTGTACGTAAAAAACCCGCGTTCAAGTGGAAACGCGGGTAAGGGTATATATTTAAATGTAAGAGAAAATCAGCTGAAGTTTGCCATGAGTTCGGTCTTTGCGCCGAGGCGTTTACCGAGTTTTTTAAGGGCCTCGCCCTCAATCTGACGCACCCGTTCTCTGCTTAGCCCCAGTCTATCGCCAAGGGCCTTCAAGCTCGCGGGCTCATCTGCCATGACGCGGTCTGCTATTACAAGGCGTTCTTTCTCGTTAAGGGTCATAAGGGCCGTGCTTATCTCTCTTCTGGCGAGGGCGTGCGTCTCGGCCTCGGCAACTACCTCTTCCTGGCCGGGGGCCTCTTCGCAGAGTAGATCCTGATGAGTTGTTGTTTCTTCGCCTATGGGCGCGCTAAGGGAGAGCTCTCTTACGACGCCGCCTGAGACAGAGTCTGCCTCGCTGGCCGTAAGGGCGGGGTTCTTGTAAAAGAGCGACTTCTTAAGGGCCCTTGTGCCCCGTTTTACCAGCCCCACGGTCTTTATGATGTACTCTTGAATATAAGAGCGTATCCACCATGTAGCGTAGGTGATAAAGCGGAAGCCCTTGTAGGGGTTAAACTTTTTAACGGCCGCCATGAGACCGATATTACCTTCCTGAATAAGGTCCGAGAGCCTCGCACCGTATTTACGGTACTCGCGCGCTACCTTTACGACATAGCGCAGATTCGAGGTTACGAGCCTGTGGGCGTCCTCAAGAGAGCCTTTCTCGTAATATCTCTCGGCAAGAGTCCTCTCCTCTGTTGGGGTCAGGAGGGGATACCTGCCAATCTCGGCGAGATAGAGATCTATGGAATCGGCGACTACAGGAAGATTCATCGTAACTTTATCCTTTTATGAAGGTATAACCGCTTAATCTTTAGCTTTTGCGGCAGGGGGAAGCTGGTTCGTAAGCTCCCTGCCGTCATGGTCTGAGAATGCAGCGTTGAATGTTGATTTTATTTGTCCCCATATGGTTAGCACTCTATATTATGGAGTGCTAATATTATATGGTAAAAAGTTATATTTGTCAAGGTAAAATTTTACACCCTTTGTTTAGGTGGAAGCAGCCCGGTCTTTGCGCAGAGGCTTTTTATGGAGTGTGAGAGAGGGGAGAGGGCTGTTTTTGTATTATTGATCTAAGATTTTAGCATTTACCGGGAGAGTGTATGCGGGGATACGTGGAGCTGAGCCCGGCCTGAAGAGAGTCTTAATGCAGGGTATTGTCCTTACGTGAGGGTAAGGAGAGTATCTGCTTTAATGCCTATACCTTTTATCACCTCTTGGCCCCGTAAACCCTATATCCCCCCCCGTAAACCAGTAACTTCAACCCCTGTAAATCCCCCTTGCCCCGTTGCCCCGTAAAACCTCTTGGCCCCTTTGGCCCCGTTGTTAGAACTGCTGCGGTTGTGGTAAATTCGCCCCGTTACCCCGTTGTTTACGTTTTATAATCCGCCTCTTGTGATTGCATGCGGCCCACCGGCCCGGAGGATTAGTGAGACTCTTCCATGGCGCTGCCGAAGTACATCATGGAGAGCAGGGCGAAGATAAAGGCCTGAATAAGTATGACAAGTACGCCGAGGACCGTGGATATAATCAGCAGCGGGAAGGCGTAGGGCATGAGTTTAAGGAGTACGCCTACGATCTGCTCGTGGCCCATCATGTTGCCAAAGAGCCTCAGCGAGAGCGAGAGCGGCCGGGCCATGTGTCCCACCAACTCAATAGGTATCATAAGTATGGCAAGGGCCCAGACAGGACCTACAAAGTGTTTGTAGTACTTGATGCCGTGTGTCTTTATGCCGATGATATGCGTAAGTACGAAGATGATAAGGGCCAGACCTACGGTTGTGTTGAGGTTTGCCGTTGGGGGCACAAACCCCGGAATAAGCCCCATGACGTTGGAGAGGAATATAAATAGCGTAAGGGTGAAGATAAAGGGTTTGAAGGCCTTGCCCTTTTTCCCCATGGTCTCGTCGATGATGTCTGAGAAGAATGTGATAAACAACTCGCAGACGCTCTGCAGCCTGCCCGGCACGATTGAGAGGCTCCTTGCGAACAAGATGGAGAATATCAGGAGACCCGCGATAATGTAAATCATCAGCGCGGTATGATTCGCCAGACCAAAGGTGGGGAGTATTATGGCTTCGTGCATCTTACTTGAACTCCTCTTTTGCTATGAGTATTAGTGAGCCTGTGGCAGTTAATACTGATAAAGCTATACCTGCCAGAGGCGGCCATGGCGTGCTCAGCACGCCTCTTGATACGAGAACAACAATAATGCCCGCCGTAATGGCGAAGCGTGCGTAATACCTTGTAGAGACAAATCTCATGGCCTTATCAGGGTTCATGAGCAGGGCTTTTTTGACTATACGGAAGAGCCAGAGCAGGTTAATGAAACCCAGTAAATATCCCGCCGTAAAACCTGCGGTAAAGCCATTTAAGGCGAAAGCCGTGATGAGCGCAGCGGCCGCGCCTATGCCGAGGTTTATAAGCGCCACCTTGAGTATGCCCGGCAAGGGGGCGCTAATGGCGAAACTTTTAGCTTGAGGTGCCATATTTTTTCGCCATCTTGTAGATGTTGATAAAACCCGCCGCTATTCCCATAAGTAGAGAGATAATGGTGAGCCATGGGCTCGAGTTAAAGAATCTGTCGAGGTAAACCCCTATGATAAGCCCCGTAAATGTAGAGCCAACGAGTGTAGCGCCTATTGTTACGAGCTGTAAGAGGGCTCCCGGTGTTTTTTTTGTATTTTTTTCGTCTTTATCAGGCCCCCTGTCTTTAACTGCCACAGAATAATCCTCGTAAAGGCCGATAATGGCGAATATGCGTTTATTTACCATGAAAAGAGGCGGCAAGTCAATGCTTTTCCGTCTTGAGAGATTTTTTAACGGCCTCTTTTATACCTTTTTATTTAGAGTGTACCTAAAAGGATAGTCTCTTAACAGCCCCCTTTGAATGATACTTTTTTAACGGCTACCTTGATACACCTTTAGCAGTCTCACCATCGGAGCCCTCTTAACAGCCCCCTTTGACTGATACTTTTTTAACGGCTACCTTGATACATCTTCAGCAGTCTCACCATCGGAGCCCTATTAACGGCCCTTCTTGAAGGATACCCTTTTGAATGTCCTCTTGCCGACCTGAATGAGCAGCCCCTTGTTAGTCGCTACTTTTGTATTCTTGTCTGTAATTTTCTCATCGTTAAGGCGTACGCCGCCCTGGCTCATGAGCCTTATGGCGGCAGAGGTCCCTGAGGCGAGATTTATATCTACAAGGAGCCGCGGCAGCCATAACTCGCGCTCCTCTGTCTCTATTACAACCTCTTCTATCTCATCAGGGGTTTTTTTATCTTTAAAGAGGGAGCTGAAGGCCTTTTTTGCCTCCTCTGCGCTGGTTTTGCCGTGAAAACGGGCTGTTATCTCCATGGCAAGGTCTTCCTTGGCCGCTTTTGGGTGTATTTTACTCTCTTTTATTTCCTTGATTTTTTCCTGCGGCGCGTCTGTGAGGAGCTCAAAATATTTAACCATTAGCTCGTCGGATATGGACATTACCTTGCCGTATATCTCGGCGGCGGGTTCTGTGATGCCGATATAGTTGCCGTAGGATTTGCTCATCTTTTTTACCCCGTCCGTGCCCTCAAGGAGCGGCATGGTAAGGACGCATTGGGGAGCCTGGCCCATGTCGCGCTGAAGCTCTCTGCCTACAAGGAGGTTAAAGAGCTGGTCCGTGCCGCCAAGCTCAACATCGGCGCCGAGCACCACGGAGTCGTAACCCTGAATCAGCGGGTAGAGGAACTCGTGTATGGCGATGGGACGGCCCGCGCGGTAGCGCTTTGAAAAGTCTTCTCTCTCTAACATCTGCGCCACGGTGTACTTTGACATTAGCTCGATAAGGTCTGTTGGGGTGAGCTTGTTCATCCACTCGCTGTTATAGACCACCTCGGTCTTATCTTTATCAAGTATCTTGAAGACCTGTCTTGTATATGTCGCGGCGTTGGCGGTTATCTCTTCGGGGCTAAGGGCGGGGCGCGTCTCGTTTCTTCCCGTGGGGTCGCCTATCCTGGCGGTAAAGTCGCCTATAAGGAGGATGACGCTGTGTCCGAGGTCCTGGAAGTCCTTGAGTTTATGTATGAGCACGGTGTGCCCGAGGTGCAGGTCCGGGGCCGTGGGGTCAAAACCCGCCTTAATCTTAAGGGGTTTATTCTTCTCTATGGAGCTGCGGAGTTTTTTTATAAACTCCGGTTCTGTAATTAAATCAAGAGAGCCTCTCTTTATAATATCAAGCTGGGTTTTCGCGTCCATGGGTTTACAGTACCTTAGCGGGATTTTATTTATAGAATTATGCGGTTATTTATTTTTTTTTCAGACTTTTTTTAATACGTTTAATTGTAAGTGCGCGGCCATCAGCAGGGTTAAGGGAAAGAAATACGCCCTGAAGCTCAACATCGCCTTTAGCCACATCGAGCCTTACGGGCATGGAGGTAAGAAACCTCTCCATTACTTTTTCTTTCTGCATGCCGATAATGGAGTCCATGGGCCCTGTCATCCCGGCATCGGTTATAAAGGCCGTCCCCTTTGGCAGTATCCTCTCATCGCTTGTCTGGACATGGGTATGTGTGCCGATTACGGCGCTCACAAGGCCGTCCATGTGCCAGCCCATGGCGGCTTTTTCGCTGGTAGTCTCGGCGTGCATGTCCAGCAGAATGATCTTGGTCTCTTCACGAACCTTTTCCACAATCTCGCGGCCCACCTTGAAGGGGCAGTCAAGGGCATTCATAAAGACCCTTCCGGCGAGGTTTACAACCCCTACCTTTACACCTGAGGCGCAGGTAAAGATGGTCCATCCTTTGCCCGGTATCTCGGCGGGGTAGTTGTGGGGACGGAGCAGGTCGCTGCGTTTTTCAAGGCAGGGGACAAGATCTTTTCTGTCCCAGATATGGTTGCCCGAGGTGATGATATCAATATCAAGGTCTTTTAGCTCCTCGAATATCTCACGGGTAATACCAAAGCCCCCGGCGGCGTTCTCGCCGTTTGCCACTACCATATCAGGGCCGTACTCATAGACAAGGTCGGGCAGCAGTTCCCTGAGGGCCAGTCTGCCGGGCTTGCCGATGACATCGCTGATGAATATTATCTTTACCGCCGAGGCGCTCATAGTGGTCTGAACTACCTCGCGTACTCTACCGCCCTTGATTCTCTAATGACGGTAATCTTAATCTGACCGGGATAACTGAGCTCTTTTTCAATCTTCTGCGCTATGTCTTTTGAGAGTAATACGGCGCCGTCATCGCTTACGGCCTTATTGCCCACCATTACGCGAATCTCACGGCCCGCTTGAATGGCGTAGCACTTTTCAACACCTGGAAAGTCCTTTGCGATGCCCTCTATCTCGTCTATCCTCTTGACGTAGTTCTCAAGGCGTTCTCTTCTGGCACCCGGTCTTGCCGCCGAGAGCGTATCAGCGGCCTGAACAAGGACGCCGAGTACTGTGGGCTGGGTATCGTTATGGTGAGAGGCTATGGCTGAGACTATCTTGCTGGTCTCGCCGAATCTCTTTGCCAGCTCCGCCCCTATGGCGGCATGGGGGCCCTCTACCTCGTGGTCAACGGCCTTGCCTATGTCATGGAGCAGCCCGGCACGTTTTGCCGTCTTTACGGATAGACCGAGCTCTGCGGCCATGATGCCGCAGATAAAGGAGACCTCCAGAGAGTGGGCGAATACGTTCTGAGTATAACTGGTTCTGTATTTAAGACGACCGATGAGCTTTTGTATCTCTTTATGTATGCCGTGAAGCCCGGTATCAAATACAGCGCTCTCGCCGGCCTCAATCATTGATTTATTTACCTCTTTTTCCACCTTGGCGACTATATCCTCTACGCGTGAGGGGTGGATTCTGCCGTCTGATATGAGACGCTCAAGGGACTGGCGCGCGATCTCTCTCCTCACGGGGTTATGCCCTGATAGTATAACGGCCTCGGGTGTATCGTCTATGATGACGTCTATGCCCGTGGCGGCCTCGATGGCGCGGATATTACGGCCTTCTCTGCCGATAATCCGGCCCTTCATCTCGTCATTGGGAAGGTTCACGACGGAGACGGTTTTTTCCGTGACATACTCGCCGGCGTACTTTTGTATGGCCAGAGCGATGATGTTCTTGGCCTTTTTATCGGCCTCTGCGGCAAGCTCGTCTTCTATCTTCTTAAGGGTTTTTCCGGCTTCAAGCCTGGCCTTCTGCTCCATCTCAAGCAGAAGCATATTCTTTGCCTCCTCGGCGCTAACGCCGCTTATGCCCTCTAATTTGCTGAGTTCTCTCTGGATAAGGGCCTCCATCTCGGTCTCCATCTCCTGAAGGCGTTTTTCCTGATTCTCTATAAAGCGATCGCGCTTTGATAATTCTTTTTCCCGTCTCTCGGCGGCGTCGTACTTTTTGTCAAGATTCTCTTCTTTATTCTGTAGCCGTCTTTCTTTAGATTGCAGCTCTTTTTGTATGTCTTGAGCCTCTTTATCACGCTCGCTCTTTCCCTGCAGGAGTATATCCTTGGCCTGCAGCGTGGCCTCTTTTCTTGTATTCTCGGCCTCTTTTTTTGCCTCGGCTATGATTGATTCCGCCATGGAGCCCGAGGCCTCGAGATTAGTCTCAACTATTTTTTTTCTGAGGGCAAAACCTACCCCCAGACCTACAAGTATGGCGATAATCGCTGTGACCGCAAGAATTATGCCTGAGTACATTTCCATTTTAAAGACCCCCCTGTTGCTGTATATATTAAAGAGATCCGGCGTAATGAAAAAATCCGATGGGTTAATAGCCCCTCTGCCGAGATCTCCACCGATGTCTGGTGTTATAGGCGTATTTACTCAGGGCTCTGTTCTTCGCAGCACCTGATGACACGCTTTTCCGTAATAATGTAATCCATGCTCACATCAAAACTTTCTGTGGGAATGGAGTCCAATATCTGAAACTCATATGCCAGGGCTGCGAGTGGACACTTAAGGCCCTCAAGCACCCTGTCGTAGTAACCTTTGCCAAAACCAAGCCTCGCTCCCTTTGGGCTGAAGGCCACACCGGGCATGACTATAAGGTCCAGTTCCCCCGGATTTACCCCCTCCTTTGCCTTATCGGGCTCCCTTATCTCATAGGCCCCGGGAGTGAGCTCCTTGAGGTCTGTAACAAGGAGAAATCTCATGGCAAGGGCGCCAATAAAGATAGAGGGGTAGAAAAAATTTTTTTTCTCCAGGCTGCCGCTTGTGAAGATCCCGTCAGTGAGGACCTCGTTCTCAATACTTGAGTAGAGTGCAATCCTGGAGGCGTTCTTAAACATAGCGGTCTCTACGAGGTTTTTCTCTATGATGGCGCTTTTACGCCATACGGCCTCGAAGGTTAAAGCTCTGCGCGTCTCAAGAAATTGCTTTCTTAAACGCTCCTTTGCCAGGTCTGCTCGCATTTCGGGCTTTAGTAATGGAAGGATTGGAGTGGTGGTCTCGCGCGAGGTAATGGGCGCTATCTTTTATCAAGCCTTGCAGAGTCTCCGCGCAGAGGAAAGTATAACCATGCGCAGGTTCTCTTTACAAGATTATTATGATACCCGAAGAAGGGTTTAACGTATTGGTAATTAAAGAAAAATGTCTTATATACCCTCTTTGAGCTCTATAAAAGATAGTCTCACTGTATTAAAAAAAACCTCTCCCCCGCATGTGCCGTATCGGCCGCAATTGGAACCTGTCAATGACAGGTGGGCGCCATGATAACTGCTTTCGTCTTTCCCGTTAAGGGACGTGACGGCCGCAAGCCAGGGACGGCTCCCTCTTTGCGTCTATTGGTTCTAACATACAGACCGATTACGAACACCGCAGGGGAGAGGCCCCTCAACATCCAATCCTTTTCTCTATAAAATCAGTAAGTTCTCTGGACTGCCTCTCTACCTTTTCAAGTGTTTCTCTTGTCTTTATGGCTTCTCCGGTGATATTAAGCGCGGCAAGCAGGGCAACGTCCAGTGTTGAAACGGCCTTTGTGTTATTCTTAACCTCGTCAATCTTCTCATTGAGATAGGCCTCAACGCTTCTCATGTAGTCCATGCCCTCGCCGCTCTTTACTACAAGGCTATGGTTGTTAAGTCTGAGCTCTGCTGTTTTTCCCATTTTGCACGCCTTCTCTCTATTGTACGGAACTCTTTATCCGGTGATGCGCTTTATCATTACCTGAGTCTGGCCGCCATTTGATAGGTTTTTCTTGAGCTAACTCCGGAGCCTCTCTTTAATTTAAGATTTTTTCCGAGATGGTGAGCCTTAACATGAGCTCTTTAACTTACTGCTTAGGGCTCCTTCAGGTGCCCGATACGAGTCCCTCTACCTGACTGATGAGGGCGTCTACCTTCTCGCGCACAAGGGCTCGTTCTTTGTTGAGTTTGTCCAGTTGCTTGCGAAGGCTCTTAATCTCAAGATCCTTTACCCCGAGCCCGTTTTTGAGCTCTTTAACCTCCGAGTTGGCGGCCTCATACTTATTAACGAGCGTTTTAATACTTTTTTCAAGCTCTTTAAGCACTCTACTTCCTCCAGATGTAATATAATATTACGATTTCAGGGGAAAAAAGTCAAGAGTAATGATTTTGAGGGCTTATAGACAAAAAAACCCCTTAAATAGGGGTTTTTTATGGTTTTTTTTAGGTAGTATTTAGTAGGCGTAGAGCTGTCCGTATGGTCTTGCTGATATGGGAAGGAGTTTAGAGAATTTTTTGCTCATTATCTCATCTATATCCAGTTTGAAGTCAGCGCAGTACTCGGTAAGGTACTTTTTAAGTGTCTTAGAGTCATCATCGTCGATATCGAATATGCCTACTTCTTTTCCGCAGTACTTTTGCTCTATTTCTCCGCGGATAAATATCTGCCCCCCGTGCATACCGGTAGCCAGATAATCACCTACGATGGACTCGCCGTCTTTACTGTTAAGGCCAAGGAGGATGAGGACGCCTCCTGCCAGGTACTCGCCGAAAAAATCCCCGGCGCTGCCTCCTGCTATTATACAAGGGATCTGTTTATTCAGGCCCTTCATGTGTATACCCACGCGGTAGCCCACATCTCCGAGGATGTGCAGCTTTCCGCCTCTCATTCCGTAACCCAGCACATCGCCTGCGTTGCCGTGAATGATTATCTTGCCGCTGTTCATGGTATTGGCGATGTTGTCCTGGGCGTTGCCGTCTATTATCAGCGTTGGGCCGTCCATGAAGGCGGCCATATCGTTACCCGGTACGCCCTCTATATTGATGGTGGCCTTCTCGCGAAGACCATCGCCTATGTAGTACTGGCCGTTTATGTCTTTAAGCCTTATCTCTTTATGGCCCTCTGCAAGGGCCGCGCGGATTTGTTCGTTCAGGTCTTTAAAGTGCAGACCTTTTCCTTCGATTACGTGCATGAGAAGTATCTCTCCTTGAAGATGCGCCTTTTGCAGGCGTATTTGATATAAAAACAAGCTCTCTTGGGCTATGCGGTTATAAAGGGAGGTCCATGAGTACGTTCATCTATACTCCAGGTTATTTACAGCCCCCTCTGTCTTCAAAATCCTGCCTGCCTGCCCCCTTACTGCCCCCTTTGTGTCTCCCCACTTGTGCCCTTCGTTACCTGCCCCCCCTTTTGGCCTCCCCCTGTCTTCCTTGTGTCCCCCCTGGCTCCCTTGGCCCCGGTCCTTAGCGGCCGGCGGGTTTTACGCCGAGGATGTCAAGGGTCTGGTCGTCAAGGCCAACTCCGCGCAGGCGTTCACGGTTGCCGCGGAGGCTCTCGATGGCGTTGACGCCAAGGGAGCCGAGGATTTCCTTGATCTCGTGTTTCCAGGCCCGAAGAAGGTTTGTAAGGCGCTCGGCGAAGATCTCGGGGTCCAGCCTTGCCGTGAGCTCAGGCCGCTGCGAGGTAATGCCCCAGGAGCAGTTTCCGGTGTAGCATTTTCCGCAGACCGTGCAGCCCATGGTGATAAGGGCTGCCGTGCCGAGGGCTACGGCATCTGCGCCCAGCGCTATGGCCTTAACGGCGTCGGCGCTTGAACGTATCCCGCCCGCGGCTATTACGGAGGCCTCGTTACGGATGCCTTCCTGACGGAGCCGATCGTCCACGGCGGCTATGGCGTGCTCAATGGGTATGCCGAGATGGTCACGTATTATTGAGGGCGCGGCTCCCGTGCCGCCCCTGAAACCGTCGAGGTAGACAATGTCCGCTCCCGCGCGCACTATGCCCGAGGCAATGGCGGCTACGTTATGGACGGAGGCTATCTTTACGGATACGGGCTTATAGTTCGTGGCCTCTTTAATGGCGTAGATAAGCTGCCGGAGGTCCTCGATGGAGTATATGTCGTGTTGAGGCGCGGGGCTTAAGGCATCCGTGCCAATAGGTATCATACGGGCGTCGGCAACCTGTTTCGGGATTTTTTCTCCCGGCAGATGCCCGCCTATGCCCGGTTTTGCGCCCTGGCCTATTTTTATCTCAACGGCTACTCCGGCGTTAAGGTAATCGGCGTTTACACCGAACCTGCCCGAGGCAACCTGTACAATTACGTTTTTGCGGTAGGGGTATATATCCTCGTGGAGCCCGCCCTCGCCGGTGTTCATTACCGTGCCGGCATTTGTCGCGGCCATGGCAAGTACCTTCTGGGCGTTAAGGCTGATGGAGCCGAAGGACATGGGCGAGAATATTACGGGCAGGTCTATCTTTACCTGCGGCGGCAGGGGCCCTTTTAGCTTCAACCCGCCCTTGCCGTCTTTAACAAAGTTCAGGCTTGATGGTTTTTTGCCGAGGTAAGTCCGCAGCTCCATGGGCTCGCGGAGAGGGTCGATGGAGGGATTGGTTACCTGGCATGCGTCAAGGAGCAGATGGTCGAAGAGCACGGGGTAAGGCAGATCGCTTCCCATGCCCGATAGGGGCATGCCCCCGGTCTCGGCCTGTTTCTTTACGTTCCTGATCTGGTGAAAGGACCAGTAGGCGTTGGACTTGAATTTCGTCGGCATATCGAGGATCTGTATGGCCTCGGTAGGGCAGTAGTGGTAGCAGCGAAGGCATTTTACGCACTTCGAGGTGTTTATCTGCACCCTGTCACCGCCCCAGGAGTATACGCTCCAGCCGCAGTTGCGGATACAGCGTTTGCACCTGATGCATTTATCTGTATCTATTGTCGCCAGATAATCGGGCGGCGCCAGACTCTTGAACATATCAGCCTCCAGAACTTTATCGCCGGTACAGCGCCGTAAGGGGCGCGGCCGGAGTTGTTTTTTTGTTATATAAACCGGAACGTACCCATATGGGGCAGGGGCCGGTAAGATGATTCAGTCTACTTCTATATTAGCTATTACGGGGCTTCCTGCCCTTGGGGCCCAGACCTTGTCAGGGGCGGGGCATATCTCGCGTATAGCCGACTCCTCGCTTGCCATGTATACAAAATCGTCTTTTGTCGCGGCCACAAGGGGCCGAAGTTTGATGCGGTCGTTTATGCCCACAAGGCCGCCACTGTGACCGAAGAGCAGTGAGAATGGGCCGTTAAGGAGGGCGCTTCCGTATGTCATGCGCAGCGCCGTCAGCACCTCTCTCTTATTCTCGTCAAGCTCGTCAATGTCTTTCCAGAAAGGGGCCGCAAGGGTAGTGCAGGCCGTCTCTATGTCAAGACCGTGTTTCCTTACAAGGAGGTCCAGTATGTATGCTACCACCTCGGTATCAGTGAGGAGCATGAGCTTATAACCGTACATCTCAAGGTATCTCTTATTGATGCCGTAGGAGGAGATTTCGCCGTTATGTACGATAGACCAGTCAAGGAGCGTGAATGGATGGGCTCCGCCCCACCAGCCCGGGGTATTTGTAGGAAAGCGCGTGTGAGCCGTCCAGATATATCCCTCGTACTCTTCTATTTTAAAGAACTCGGCGATTTCGGCGGGGTTGCCAACGCCTTTGAAGGCGCCCATGTTTTTTCCCGAGCTGAATACGTAGACGCCGTCCATCTCGGAGTTTATCTTCATCACCGTGTTGACGACAAAGTCTTCTTCACCCTCTATGGAGCTCAGCCTCTCTTTATTGGGGCTTACAAAGTAGCGCACAAGCAGAGGCGAGATGGGTATGGCCGCCACCGGAGAGGTCGGTATCTCCTCGGTTTTTTCTATATGAAAGTTGTGCTTAAGAAAATCCTCGGCCCCGAACCTTACCGAAGGGTCGTCGTACATGATATGAAAGGCGTAAAAATCAGCGAACTCGGGGTATATGCCGTAGGCCGCGTAACCGGCGCCGAGGCCGTTACCGCGATCGTTCATAAGGCAGAGCGAGCGCGCAATTGCCGAGCCGCTTACCCTTGTTTTTTTCTTGTTTATCAGCCCTGTAAGGCCGCATCCGGAGATGTCTTTCTGATAATTGTGGTCCATAGGTCTTTCACCTGTATATGTTTTATGGTAAATCCGCGTCTAATATCAGCTTTTGTCCGTCTTTTCCTCTGTGGTATCGCCTTTTAATATGGCCAGCAGCCTCTTTAACTCATCTCCCCCGCTCTTGGTTGGCTCAGGGAGGCTGTACTTTTTTCTTCCCGGTTTATTGGGTTCTCCGAGGCGGCCGGTCTTTTCAAACATGGCCCAGCCTCTCTTTATCTGCGGCGGGTAGAGCCCTTTTTTTGTGGCTATGGTTCTCATGGCCGTCATGGCGTTCTCAAAGCCGTAGTGCTGATAGCACATCTCAAGGCAGTGATGACACTCAAGGCACTGCCAGATATGCTTTGAATCGAGCCATTTTTCATAACTGCCCTCTAATATGTCTTTTATTACGGCCCGTGGGTCGTAACCCGGCAGTGCGATACAGCTCGGGCATACATGGTAACAGGCCCCGCATTTACGGCACTCTTCAAGCAGTGTGAAATCAAGGTGTGACTTTAACATGGTTATATATCCTTCATGGAGAAAATCTTTTGTCACTTCAGTTCTTACGCAAGGGCCCCGGGTTCGTTGAGCTCATCGTCTATGACCTCGGAGGGGCCGGCCTTATCAAGCTGATCTTTCCATTTGTCAATAAAAGGTGTGACATCCACGCGGTGTCCGCCCATGCCAAGTTCCTCCGGGGTCATGCCCAGGGCAAGGCCGAGAAGCTCTGTAAAGTATATAACAGGCGTATATATCCGCTCGCCCTCTCTAATCATAAGGTACTGGTTGTTATCAAACTGCTGAAAGCATGAGGGGCAGCAGACTACCATGGCGTCTGCGCCTATCTTTTTAAGCTCCACGAGTTTTTCGCGCGCAAGGTGCAGGGCGTTCTCGTGCTGGTCTACCCTGTCAAGGCCCTGGCCGCAGCACATCATCTTTGTCCTGTGCCCGAGAGACTCGGCGCCGAGCCACCGTACGAGGTCGTCGAACTTTACGGGGTCAAGAGGGTCGTCGTTCTTCAACGCGTGAGAAGGCCGTATCATGTGACAGCCGTAATGTATGGCCACTTTCATGCCGGCAAATGTCTTTTTAATCTTACGCTGTATGATATTTTTGCCGACGTGGTCATGGAAGAAGGGTACGAGGTGAAATAATGATGCCTCTCCGGTGAACTCCTTATCCACTTCTTTTAAGAGCTTGTTCACCGCTGTCTTTTCTCCGGGGTTATGGAGAAGGTCTTCTTTTACCGTGGCAAGATTGGAGACGCATCCCGTACAGGGGCTTACAAGGTCTACTCCAAGTCCGTCTACTACACTTACGTTTCTCGCGGCGGTAACGGTAAAGGCTTCTGCGTCGACGTTGTTGATAAGTGATTTTTCAGGACAGCACGTAAAGCCGTTTACATCCCTGTAGGGCAGCTTGAACGCCTCGAATACGAGGCGTGAAGATTTTTCAAGAAAAGGGAAACGGGCCTGAATGGTGCAACCCCAAAAAACGGCAAAATCTTTCATATATCTACAGTCGCCCCGCCATGCAGGGAGTCCTTTTGATAAAAGTTTAGAAGGCCGGTAAAAGTCCGGAGATTTAAATGGCCATGCCACGGCTTTACGCTTTTGTGGCACGGCCGATTTTTTGATGAAGAGCTACGGCGCGAGAGTCCCTTAACTTAGAATCTCAGGCAGGTACGCAGGCATCCGTGGGACAGACTTCAGCGCATTTGGGCTCATCGAAATGGCCCACGCACTCTACACATACCTCGGGGTCGATTACATAAATATCACCCTCGGAAATGGCGCTTACAGGACACTCGGGCAGACATACTCCGCAGGCTACACAATCATCGCTAATTTTTAATGCCATGGCTATCACCACCTTTCCCTTGATTTCAAGGATTAAAAGTAAACGCAGCTGTCACTTTGTATACAGTATACTAACTCAGATGAAGATAAAAAACAAGTGTTTTTTTGGGCCGTTGTTTTTTTCCTCCATAAGTGCTAATTTGAGTTTGTTTATGTTTTTTTATACTAAAGTTCGGGGTTTGACCAGGCCGCCCGGGTCTCATGTACCCTGTAAGAGGTCTTTTTATATCGCCTATATGCTGAAAAATAGAATAAAAAATCTCCCGCCCCTTCTCCTTGTCCTTCTTGTCTTCCTTATATACTCAAATGTCATCGGCGCGCCCTTTATCTTCGATGATCTGAGGTATATCGTAGATAACGCCTTTTTAAGGGACTTATCCAATTTTTACTCTTTTGGGGGGACAAGGTACGTTGTTTTTCTGAGTTTTGCGGTGAACTACGCCATAGGCGGATTAAGCCCCGCGGGCTATCACCTTGTAAACATTGCCATTCACGCCCTTAACTCCGTACTGGTCTTTTTCCTTATAAGGGCCCTCTTCCATACCCCTGCATGCAGCAGCGGGGCGGGCGGGGCGGCGGGCAGGGCTGTGCCGGGCTTCCAGGTTGCATTTGTAACGGCCCTTGTCTTTGCGGCCCATCCCATGGAGACAGAGGCAGTAGCCTATGTATCGCAGAGGTTCGCCTCTCTTGTGGCTTTATTTTATCTTCTTGCTATCTATTGCTATATAAGTTCCCGGCTGAAGTTCTTGGACCGGAAGAGGGGGGCAGGATTTGCTCTCTTCGCAGCGGCCTTTATATCGGCCCTTATCGCGCAAAAGGCCAAGGAGACGGCCTTTACGCTTCCCGCGGTTATACTCCTCGTGGAATTTCTCTTTTTTCAGAGGGCGGTTTTTTCCTTAAAAAATGGCGGCAGATTGGCGCTGCCCTTTCTCGCCCTCTTAGCGGTTATCCCACTTGCGTTATTTCACCCCCTCGGTACGGCGAGTCAGGCGGGTATTGCGCAGACGCTCCGCCATTTTCAGCTTGAGGAGCTTGCCACCTTATCAAGGTCTGATTATCTTTTTACAGAGTTCACGGTTCTTGTAACCTACATAAGGCTCCTCTTCTTCCCCGTGGGACAGAGGGGGGATTATGATTACGCGCTTTATCACAGTTTTTTCAACGCGGCCGTATTTTTCTCCTTTGTCTTTTTAGCGATTATCTTTATCGTGGCAGTGTATCTTGTAATTCGATCCGCGCGGAGCAAAAGAGTCTTCGGGCTTATGGCGGGTTTTGGTCTCTTATGGTTTTTTATTATCATATCCATAGAGTCTTCCATCGTGCCTATTAAGGATGTAATCTTCGAGCACAGGGTATACCTGCCCTCGGCAGGGGTGTTTTTATCTCTAACTTCTCTGTATTTTTACCTCGCG
>JBHHUP010000021.1:0-26843 GCA_046753845.1 Thermodesulfobacteriota bacterium | reverse complement strand
AGGTCATGGAGCAGCGTTGCCATGCGCACGAGAGCGGTGACCTGGATGCCGACAGTGGTCAGCGTACGTCTCTGCCTTAATGGCTCTCAGTCGGTACACCTTACACATGGTGTGCCCTTGCAGACACCCCTTGGGGCATACGTATTTAACGGCTATGTTGGGGCCTACGCCTTCCCTGAGCTACCCGTTATTGTTGACGAAGACCACTTCAACTTCGATGTGACGGCCTTCAACCCGGCAAACCCCGTGAGACATAACTCGTGGCGTCTTCTGGAGAACGGGTTCAGGAAGTAGCTGTTTTCAATATCCGCACTACCGGGGCCGCCTTAAATCAGGCGGCCCTTTTTTTGTGCTTTGGGCTGTATAAGAGGAAAGTAAGCACCCTCTACAGGGGGGAGTGTAAAAATCTAATTGAATTGACAAGGAGACCTTTTGCAGGTAAGATTTAATCAAGACTTTTAGAGCGCTATCAGTACCGGGGCAGGGACTTTGCCCGAGGGATAGTGAGATTACGGGAGTACTTGAGTATGGAAAAACTAAGATGTCAGAACTGCGGCCTGGATATAAGCCCCGAGGCACTGAAATATGTCGTTGAGATACGTAGTTTTGCTGATTTTGATGGTTATATTGACGAGGACAACTCCGGTGGGATTGAGGATGATATTAATACCTTTCTTGATGCCATGGAGGATATGGATATAACCAAGGTATATGAGGAGGTCTCAAAAGACCTCATACTTATACTCTGCAAGAAGTGCCGTGATAACTTCATGGACGATCCCCTGCAGACGGGATTTCAGAGTCAGCAGGGAGATAACTTCAAACCCATCCTACATTAACCGGCAGGTACTACAGGCGGTTAAGATTTCTTTATGAGGGGCACAAATATGCCTCCTCAGCCCTTATCAAAAAACATTTATATATGAGGTAAGTTAAGACATATGCGTTATGCTATAATTTCAGACGTGCACGCGAATATAGAGGCTCTGAACTCTTTTTTCGAGGATATTAAAGAGAATCCTGTTGATAAAATAGTATGCCTCGGAGACCTCGTGGGGTACAACGCCAACCCTAACGAGTGTGTAGACCTTATTCGTGAGAAAAAGATTCCCTGCGTAATGGGCAATCACGATTCCATGGCCGCAGGCGTTGAGGACCTCTCTGAGTTTAATCTTCTGGCCGCTGATGCCATTACGTGGACAAGAGGCGTACTTACTGAGCAGAATAAGACCTATCTTGCCGCGCTGCCAAGGTCTCTTGCTGTAGATAAGTCATTTTACGCCGTACATGGCTCCATTAATCATACAAACTCTTATATTTATGGCGCCGCCGATGCCCTTAGAAATTTTAAACTCTTACAGAAGGTAAAGGGGCTGAATATCTGTTTTTTCGGCCATACCCATGTGCCTATCTCTTATCTCGGTAAAAATGATTCCGTAAGGATGAACCTTGATAATACGGTAAAGCTTAAAAAAGGCGCCAGCTACCTTATAAATCCAGGAGGCCTCGGTCAGTCCCGTGATAAAGACCCGCGCGGCTCCTACGCTGTATATGATTCGAAAAAATTAGAGGTTGCTTTTCACAGGGTAGAGTATGATATAGAAGCAACGGTAGAGAAGATAGTGGAAGCAGGGTTATCACCGAGGCTTGCCGAGAGGTTAAAGCTGGGCTGGTAAGGGGTGAGGGCGCAAGGTGTGGTAACTTGTTGGGTTGCGCTTTTTCACATGTCCCAGAGTGTTCAGAGCATTTCTTGCTGAATAGTCTCGATTTACACAAGAAAGGCCCCTTCTGTAGAAGGGGCCTTTCTTGAAATTGGTTTTCTTTGCCCCGCTTTCTTTTGGAAAAAAGAAAGCGGGGGGTCTTTATCCGCCTATAAGGCTCATGGTCTTAGCGCATTTTTTAAAGATATTCTCATTTATCTGATGCCCCGCCGGTTTTTCCAAGACAGATCGGAATAAGAGCTCTTCTATGACGCTGTCGGGAGAGCCGTCGCGGAGCGCCTCTCTAAGGTTTACCTCAGTGTCTGAGAAGAGACAGGCCCGTATCTTGCCGTCTGCCGTGAGGCGTAGCCTGTTGCACTCGCCGCAAAAATGCTGCGTAACGGGGCTTATAAAACCCAGCTCACCGAGTGCGCCTTTTATCCTAAACCTTCTGGCCGGCCCCGCTCCGGCGCCGCGTTCTTCTATGGCCTCAAGGGGCATCTCCTTAGCTATAATATCCCGCGTCTGCTCGGCGCTAATGCATTTTTCTCTATCCCAGCCCTCCTCTGTATTAAAGGGCATATACTCGATAAAACGGACGTGATATGGTTTTTTTATAGAGATACGGGCAAAATCCACTATCTCGTCATCGTTAAAGCCCTTTATAACCACCATATTTATCTTAACAGGAGTAAGCCCCACTATTTGGGCCTCATCAAGGCCCTCGAGGACGGCGCCGAGCTTGTCGCCTCTTGTGACTTTAGCAAAGCGGTCGTTTTTCAGGGAGTCAAGGCTCACGTTTACCCTGCTGAGCCCCGCCTTTTTTAGCGGCGCGGCAAATTCTTTTAAGACAACGCCGTTTGTAGTAATGCTGATATCTTTAAGGCCCTTAAGGGATGAGAGTCTTTCTATGAAATCCACAATGCCCTTACGCACAAGGGGCTCTCCTCCTGTTACGCGTACAGATGTAACTCCGTGCTCTACGGCCAGCCGGGCTACACGCAGTATCTCTTCGTAACGCAGTATGGAGTCCGGCGCGGCCAGCTTCACGCCCTCGGCGGGCATGCAGTACAGGCACCGCAGGTTGCACCTGTCGGTGACGGAGATGCGCAGGTACTTTATCTGGCGTTTATAGCTGTCTACAAGTTTCTTCATTAGAGCTGTCTCTTTATTCCGTGACAGTATCCATATTAATAGTTGGAGCCGCTGTATCGTCTCTTAAGGGCATATCTTCTTCGTCTTCTATAATTACCTCGGGCCCGCTCTGTCTTGTGGGTGCTGTGCCGCTCTTGAAGACCTCGAAGATGGGGTTCTTTGTATAGGGAGTGGCCAGCTCACCTGTCTCCGAGTCTATACGGGCGAACTCTACGCCCTCGGGAGCCTGAAACTCGTTAACAGGTTTTCCCCTGGTAGCGGCCTTCATAAAAGAGAGCCATATGGGAAGAGCGGCCCGTGAGCCGGTCTCATGGCGGCCGAGTTTTTTTTCATTGTCATAACCTACCCATACACCCGTTGTAAGGGAGGGTACATAACCCAGGAACCAGGCGTCATTAAGGCCGTTAGTTGTGCCCGTCTTGCCTGCGGCGGGTCTGCCGAGGCTCTTTGCCCGCCAGCCCGTGCCGTGCTCGATAACTCCCTCTAACATCTTTGTCATGAGGTAGGCCGTCTGCGGCGAGATAACCTCGGTGGAGCTCGGCGCGTTATCCTCTAAGATTATCCCGTCCTTGTCTATAATCTTTGTAATAAAAAGAGGTTCAGATCTCTTGCCGCCATTTGCGAAGACGGAAAAAACAGAGGTGAGATCATAGAGCGTTACTGCGCTTGAACCAAGGGCAAGGGAGAGGTCTTTGGTCATGGGCGTGGTTATGCCGAGTTTTCTCGCGTATCCGATGCAGTAATTAAGGCCGATTTTCCTTAATATCTTAATTGTAACGACATTTCGCGATTTTGCAAGGGCCTTTCGCACGGTAGTAGGGCCGCCGAAGCGTCGATCGTAGTTTCTCGGCCGCCACTGCAGCGCGTTCTCCGTGTCTTCAAAGACAATAGGCGTATCCATTATAATAGTTGCCGGAGTAAAACCTTTGTCAAAGGCGGCAGAGTATATGATGGGTTTAAAGGCCGATCCGGGCTGACGCTTGGCCTGAATAGCCCTGTTGTACTGGGACTGTGTAAAGTCGCCGCCTCCGACCATGGCCTTTATATACCCAGTGGCCTGGTCAATGGCAAGGAGCGATGCCTGGGCGAGGGGGGGCTGATAGAGTGATACCCGAAGCGGCCCCTCTGTCTTGCCCTTCAAGACCTTGACGTTAATTACATCACCTTCATGAAAGAGCTTGAAGGCATTTGATACCAGCTCCCCCTCGGGCTTCTCGTCCGGGTTATAGCGCCTTGCCCAGCGGTAGCCGCGCCTGCTCATTACCCCGGTAAGGCCGCCCATATCCACTGTGATAGAGCCTGTTTTACTATTAAGAGCCGTAATAATACCCTCGAGCACATCGCCGGCAACAGGCGCCTTTCCATTACGTTCAGTAGTACGCAGGTCTTTATATGCAAGGACCTCTTCAGGATCGGTAATGGCGCGGATCGCTCCGCGGTAGCCCCGTCTTCTGTCAAAATCCCTCAATCCGTCTTTTACGGCTTTGTTGGCGGCCTTCTGCAGGTCCACATTAAGGGTGGTGTAGATATTAAGCCCGCCCTTGTAGAGAACATCATCGCCGTATATATCTTCTATGTATCTTCTTACATGCTCTGTAAAATAAGGGCCCACCCAGAGTGATTTTTTCAAGTACTTTCTGAGTACAATCTTCTCGGCCTTTGCGAAATCCGCCTCGTTTACAGAGATAAACCTCTCCTCCACCATGCGTTGAAGGATAAACTCCTGCCTTTTTTTTGAGAGCAGGAAGTTGATATAGGGCGAGTATCTGCTCGGGGCCTTGGGAAGGCCCGCCATAAGTGCGGCCTCGGCAAGGGTGAGGTCCTCTACGTTTTTGTCAAAATAGGCCATGGATGCCGCCTGCACACCGTATGAGCCCTTGCCAAGGTATATCTGGTTCAGGTACAGGGCCAGTATCTCTCTCTTATTAAGGCGTTTCTCAATCCTTCTGGCAAGTATCATCTCTTTTATCTTTCGAAGGACCTTTTTTTCAGGGGTAAGAAAGAAACCTCTGGCCACCTGCTGAGTAATCGTAGAGGCGCCCTGCACGATCTTGCCTGCCGAGAGATTTTTGTAAAAGGCGCGCATTATGCCTACGTAGCTGATACCCTCGTGCTGGTAAAACTCGGCGTCCTCGGCGGCAAGAAATGCGTTGATAAGATTATCGGGAATCTGCTCAATGGGGACAACCACCCTGCGCTCAATGTAAAATTCGCCTATCATGGAACCGTCATCGGAATAGACGCGCGTGACGAGGTTGGGCTCATAGTGCTGCAGTGCCTCAAGGTCGGGCAGGGTCATCATGAGATAGATGTAGAAACCAAGTATTAGGGCAATGAAGAGGACTATACATACTAAGGCGTATGTGAATAGCCTTCTAAGGGAAAATCTGGAATTTTTCATCATAGAAATATAACAAAACCAATATTCTAAAGCAAGGTTTAGATAAGAGGCCACTATGCCCGGCCTAAGAGAGCGACCTGACGGGCTCCCGGCCAAAAGCAAAGTCCATGGCCGTGAAAAGGTCTTAAGGTATTGAAAAAAACTCATTTTTACGTTAAATTATAATATATACGATTTTTTTTATTCTTGGTTTCTCTTATGGTTAGATTTGAAGACATAGTGGAGATGGTGACCACTTACAATCCCAGGGCTGATATAGAGCTTCTGAAGAAGGCATACCTGTACTCGGGTATGGTTCATAAGGGGCAGACACGCCTCTCCGGCGAGCCCTATCTTGTACATCCGCTACAGGTCGCCCATATCCTTGCAGAGCTTAAGATGGATACTCAATCCATCGTTACCGGGCTCCTTCATGACACGGTTGAGGATACTCATACTACTATAGAGAAGATAGAAGAGACCTTCGGGCCTGAGATTGCCTCCCTTGTAGACGGCGTTACAAAGATAAGCCGTATTAAGTTTGAGAATAGAGAGGACCAGGAGGCCGAGAATTACCGTAAGATGATACTGGCCATGAGCCGTGATATCAGGGTTATCCTCATAAAACTCGCTGACAGGCTCCATAATATGAGGACCCTTGCCCATCATAGCGGTGAAAAACAACAGCGCATAGCCGAAGAGACCCTCACCATATACGCGCCTCTTGCAAATCGGCTCGGCATTGGCTGGATTAAGACAGAGCTTGAAGATCTGTCTTTTCGTTTTATGGAGCCGGAAAGATACCAGTGGTTAAATGATAAGGTCTTCAAAGAGCGTGAGACATGGAACAAATACACGGGAAACGCCCGCGCCATTATAGAAGAGACACTAACGGAGCATGCCATTAATGCCGAGGTAACGGGCAGGTTCAAGCATCTTTACAGTATAGAGCGTAAGATGAAGCTGCAGGACCTTGAGTTCGAGGATATACACGATATCATAGCGCTGCGAGTTATAGTGATGGATGTAAAGGAGTGTTACGCCAGCCTCGGTGTAATTCATTCAATATGGAAGCCCGTGCCCGGAAACTTCAAGGACTACATTGCTCTGCCGAAACTTAACCTCTATCAATCGCTTCATACTATTGTTATCGGCCCCTATGGCGTGAGGATGGAGATTCAGATTCGCACAAAAGAGATGCACCGTGTTGCCGAGTATGGAATCGCCTCGCACTGGAAGTATAAAGAGGGCGGCGGCACAGGTGAGGATGACTATAAAGATTATAAGCGATTCGCGTGGTTACGCCAGTTACTTGAGTGGCAGCGTGACCTTAAGGATACCGATGAGTTTATGGACTCCCTCAAGGTCGGCCTCTACCCTGATGAGGTCTTTATATTCACCCCCAAAGGAGAGGTCAAGCAGCTTCCCACAGGCGCGACTCCAGTTGACTTTGCATATGCCATTCATACCGATATAGGCGACCACTGCAGCGGGGCCAAGGTAAACGGGCAGATGACCGCCCTGAAGACACGCCTTCATAACGGTGATGTTGTAAATATCCTTACCTCCCGTGCTCGTCACCCGAGCGCGGATTGGCTTAACTACGTGGTAACCAGTAAGGCGCGCACAAAGATACGGCACTGGATTAAGACCGAGGAGAGGGCGCGAGGCATCTCCATGGGCAGGGATATCTGTGAGCGTGAGTTCTCGCGGCGTTCTCTTGACCTCGAGGCTCTCATCGCCTCAGGGGTGCTCGAATCCCTTGCAAAAGACGCCTACTCTCTGCCGGGGCTGGAAAATCTCTTTGCCTGCGTTGGTTACGGTAAGATTCAGGTCACAGATATAATGGGTAGGATAATGCCTGAGAAAAAGAGCGTTATGGGGCATTTTCACAAGTTTTCCATTAAAGACGTCCTCGGCCGCATAAGAGGCGGCAGGAAAATTCACGGAAGCCCTGTTCTCGTAAGCGGCGGTGAGGACCTGCTTATTACCTTTGCCGATTGCTGCAGTCCGCTGCCCGGGGACAGAATAGTAGGTTATATTACCCACGGCCATGGCATATCAGTACATCTGGCGCGCTGTCCCAACTTACTTAATGTAGATAAAGAGCGCATGGTGGATGTTGCCTGGGATAAGGATTCGGAGATAACACGGTCTGTAAAGATAATGGTAGTCTGTAAGAACGAGAAGGGCATGCTTGCCGTTTTAACAGGGAATATACACGACTCTGACGCCAATATCTCCAATGCTGAGATAAGAACCATCCCAGATAACAGGTCGCTCTGTACCTTCGAGGTGGAGGTTCGTGATATAAAGCACCTTAAGACCATCATAGACTCACTCTCGAAGATAAAAAAAGTGCAGAAGGTCAGAAGGGTTAAGGGAAAGGTTCCCTTTAGCTACGAGAGCGCTTTTGCCTCAGAGGCCCCCTCTAATGAAGTATAGAATTCTTACCTCAAAGACCTTTTAAATATGGCGGTGCGGTGATTGATTATGAACAATATCACGGAGTTTAGCACAGATGAGGCACCTGCGGCCATAGGCCCCTATTCGCAGGCCGTAAGGGCAGGGGGCTTTCTCTTTCTCTCGGGAGCCATACCAATTGATGCCGCCTCGGGTAAGCTTATTACCGGCGGCATTGAAGTAGAAACGCGCTCTGTGCTCACAAATATCAGCGCCGTACTCGCCGCCGCCGGCCTTGGTCTTGAAGACGTTGTAAAGACAACGGTTTACCTCAGCGATATCAAGTTATTTGAGAGGATGAACAAGGTCTACGGTGAGTTTTTCAGCCCCCCATACCCTGCAAGGGCTACTCTTGAGGTATCAAGGCTGCCAAAGGGCGTGGCCATTGAGATTGAGGCCGTTGCTTTAACAAAGTAGCAGGGGCCTGGTCCGCGTAAAATAAAGCCCCCCAATTTAAGGAGGGGGGAGTTGTGCCCGTAAAAAAAAAGGCCGCCCACAAGGGACGGCCTTTTTAACGTATAATAGATTTTTTATACAGCCCGTACTACGGCTCCGGAACGTATACACCGCGAACATACCTTAATCTTTCTAACAGTGCCATCGTGTATGGCGCGCACGTTCTGCAGGTTAGGGTTCCATCTTCTCTTTGTTTTATTGTGGGCGTGGCTTACGTTGTTGCCAAATACTGGCCCTTTCTTGCATATCTTACATATAGCTGACATTTTTTAACTCCTTTACTTTGTTAATCAGGATAAAATAACACCATTTGCAAAACAACGCAAGAGGTTTTTTTATAAAAAAAGCAATCTAAATCTTCGTGGCAATATCTCCTGCGGCGCTTTTGTTAGTTGCCGGCCCGGAGGTCTTTTTATTACTATTATACCGGCCCACACTCATATATCGGTGTTCTCACCGGGCTTTAGTATGCGAAGATCAGCCTCGGAGCCTGCAAGGGCTCGTTTAAAGTCCTCGGGGTCCTGCTGTATAACATCAAAGGTATTATAATGCATGGGGATTACCACGGCAGGCCTGAGCATCTTCACGGCGCGCGCCGCATCATCAATACCCATGGTGAAGTTATCTCCTATGGGCAGCAGGGCGCAGTTTATTTCATTTGTATCGCCTATGAGGCTCATGTCAAGAAAGAGTCCCGTGTCTCCTGCATGGTACACCGTGGTCTTGTTCATGGTGAGTATAATGCCGCAGGGGTTGCCGAGGGGTTCATCGTCTACAGTGGAGCTATGATGGGCTATGGTGAGCTTAACTCGTCCGAAGGGAAAATCAAAGGCCCCGCCTATGTGCATGGCGTGGCCCATGGCCCCTTTGGACATACAGTAGTTTACAAGCTCAAATGTGCCGATAACAGGGGAGTTATTGTTTTTTGCTATCTCTACGGCATCGCCGAGATGATCGGCGTGCCCGTGGGTTACAAGGACGGCGTCCGCCTTTACATCCTCGGGGCTTATATCGGCAAGTGGGTTGCCTCTAAGAAATGGGTCTATAATAACACCGGCCCCATTTGATTCAAAGGTGAAGCAGGAATGACCATGGTATGTTATCTTCATAATCTACCCTCTCAAGAGTTTTTTTAGGTGAAGCCTCTATTTTTTAAAGGTGAGCCTCTTTGCCCCCAGGAGCACACAGGATGCCTCGGGATAATTAGATGTAATTGGCTCTCCTGATGCCACCACAAGGAGACGCGCGCCTTTCTCAAAATAATATCCCTTCCCTATATTAAAGGAAAAGCGCGCCGTGCCGCCGCGGGCCGATAAAGGGGCCTTTCCATGAGCAGATGTAATATCTACGACCTTTCCATCTGAGTTTATGAGAAAGGCATCAAGGTAGAGGTTATAGCTTCTTTTTAACTTTTTTTTCTTAACGTGCATGGGAAGCGGCACCGCTGCAATCTTAACACGGCCCTTTACGGTAAGCAGAGGCAGCATGTCTTTATATATCATGGATGTAGAGAAGTGGAACTTTGTAATATCAACTGCCATGACGGCGATATCATCTATGGGTCTGCTCGCCCCGCAGGCGCTAATCTGTGAGGGAAAGAGTTTTCTAAGTGGGCTTGCGTACCATACCTCTGAGTTATTAAGGTTATAAGGGCTGAGGGAGCGGGTGTTGCGGACGTAAGTTTCTTTAAGCACACAGTCCTTGAATAGGCTGAGGCTTCTTCCTGAGCTGCTCTTACAGTAGCTGTATATATCATCTGGAACGGGGTTGGTGGCAATCCATCTCCTGGCAAGGGCCTCGCTCTCTATGCAGCCGGCAAGAGATTTATGAAGAGACCTGTAATTAGCCTCGCAGTACGTCTTTGCCGTGCCCGCTCTAACGGGCAAGGCGCCGAGAAGGCAGGTGGTAAAAATTGTAAGGGCGGTAATTAAAATCTTTCTCATGGGCGACCTCGCTTTTAAGAATAATTAATAAATGAGTGGTTAAAATCCCAGTACCTGAATGCCCTCGATTAACAAAAGCGCCGCAAGGAGCCCGGGGCCTTTACGGATTTTCTTGATTTTTTTATTCCCTTTATCACACCCGGGATACTCTCTGCAGATATGATTTACTCCGCAGGAGGGACTGTTCTCTTTTAATACCGCCTTTTTTGCTCCCGTAAGACGCGCGATCTCAAGTACAGACTCTGCGCCTTTAATAAATGAAGAAGTAACGTCTTTACCCGAGAGGGTAATAATAGAGGCGGAGCCCTCTAAGACATCTATACCGGAGCCGCCTTTTATAACAGCAGGCGTCCTTGGAGTCGGCAGGCCGCCGAGCTGCTCGGGGCATACCGGGACAAGGTTCGGAGCCGCCTCTCTTATGGCCTCGGCGTTAAATGAGGCGCTTCCGTCATAACGCGACTTAATCCCAAGGAAACAGGCGCTTATTATTACAGGTTTATACCACATAGGCAGATTGACTCCGTCATAGAAGAGAAGACCACTTCTAAAGCAGCACGAGCTATTTAATAGATATGGGCGGGTTCTCCATAGCCATACTTTCATTGATTAGAGACTTGTCTTTTAAGCAGACACGTCTATCTATTACCTCGATACTTTTATTTGCGATAAGGCTTACGGCCTCGGGAAGTATACGGTGCTCTTCAGCGAGTATGCGCGCGCCAAGAGACTCTTCTGTGTCGTTATCAAGAATGGGGACAACGGCCTGTATAATAATAGGGCCCGTATCAAGGCCCTTATCGACAAAGTGAACGGTACAGCCTGAGAACTTAACGCCGTGTCGAATGGCTTTACGGTGGACATTGAGCCCCGGAAAAGAGGGCAGGAGCGCGGGGTGTATGTTGATTATTCTCTCGGGAAAGGCCTCGATAAAGGCAGGGCCGAGGACGCGCATGAAGCCGGCTAATACCACGAGCTCCACATCATGAGCCTTCAGCAGTTTTATCATCTCGGCATCAAACTCCGCCCTTGTGGCGTACTCGTTCTCTCTTACAAGGGCGTGCACTATGCCGTGTTTTTCTGCCCGCCCAAGGGCTCCGGCCCCGGGGCGGTCGCTGATAACAAGCTCAATTGTGACCTCAAGTCTGCCCTCTTCTACTGCGTTAATAAGGCACTGCAGATTAGAGCCGCGGCCAGAGGCGATTATACCTATCCTTAACATAAGACACCGATCTCATTACGGTCCATCAGAATATTTTATCTCCCGTAAAGACAACCCCTCGCCCGGCAGGTTTTTTTCTCCCTATACTTCCGATGAGAGAGGCCTTCTCACCGGCCTTTTCAAGGGCCTTAAGAACTTTCTTGCTATCATTTTTTGAGACTATTATAATAAATCCGATGCCGCAGTTAAAGGTTCTAAGCATCTCAGTCTCATCAACCCCGCCGCCGCTCTGAATAAGCGTGAATATGGGAGGCACGGGCCATGACCCGCCTTCTATCTCGGCCCTTACCCTATCGGGAAGCACGCGGGGAATATTTTCAAGAAAACCGCCGCCTGTAATATGGGCCATGCCCTTTATTGTAAATTTTTTACATATCTTCAGTACGGGTTTTACGTATATGCGCGTGGGTTCAAGAAGGGCAGAGCCAAGGGTGCGTCCCCTGAGGCCCTTAAGGCGTTTTTTAATATCAAGGCCAAGCCTCTCGAAGAGCACAGCCCTTGCAAGTGAGTATCCGTTACTGTGAAGGCCGCTTGAGTGAAGACCGATAATATGGTCGCCTGCCTTAATGGAACGGCCGTCGATAATTTTTTTTATCTCTACAACACCAACGGCAAAACCCGCGAGATCATACTCGCCGGGTTTATACAGGCCGGGCATCTCTGCCGTCTCGCCGCCTATAAGGGCGCATCCCGCCTGAAGGCATCCATCAGCTATGCCCTTTACCACACGGGCGGCCTGTGCGCCTCTTAGTCGGCCCGTAGCAAAATAATCGAGGAAAAAAAGAGGCTCCGCCCCTGCCGTAAGTATATCGTTTACGTTCATGGCGACAAGGTCTATGCCAACGGTGGAGTCCTTTCCCGCCATGAAGGCCACAAGTAGCTTGGTGCCCACCCCGTCCGTGGATGAGACAAGTACAGGGTCTTTCATCCCCTTGAAACCAGCGTCAAAGAGGGCGCCAAAGCCGCCGAGCCCGGATTGGACCTCTTTACGCATGGTCTTTTTAAGCCCCGGCGCGATTAGTTTTACGAGCCTCTGGCCTTCGCGTATATCAACGCCGGAGTCCCGATAAGTTAGACCTTTGTTTTTCATTGTGGCAATAGAATAATCCAATCACCGCCTAAAGTCAACACGGCAGCCTCCGCCTCATTGATTTTTCTCTTAGAATAAAGATTGAATTACGGTAAGGTATACATTATATTGATAAACTAAAAAAATAAGATTTTATTAAGTTAAGATGACTAAGAAACTGATACTTGTAACAAATGACGACGGTATACACGCCTCCGGTCTGAAGCGCCTCGCTGAGGTGGCGGGGGAGCTTGGCCGTGTCTTTGTCGTAGCCCCTGACAGGGAGCGGAGCGCCGCCTCTCACTCGCTTACACTGCACCGGCCTTTAAGGGTTACAAAGACCGCAAGAGATGAGTACACCGTTGACGGAACCCCCACGGATTGCGTTACCCTGGCCGTGAACTCCATACTGCCGCGCACCCCTGATATTGTCTTGTCAGGTATAAACATGGGCACCAACCTCGGCGAGGACGTACTTTACTCAGGCACTGTCTCCGCGGCCATGGAGGGCACCATGCTTGGAATACCATCAGTGGCCTTATCCATGAGCGCTCCTTTTGAGACGGTGCTTGAATACGCCGGGCTCTTTGCCGCCAGGGTGGCCTCACAGGTGCTGGCCGAGGGCCTGCCGCCTGATACTTTATTAAATATCAACGTACCGGGGGTGAAGAAGATAAAGGGACATAGGATAACTAACCTTGGAAAACGTTTTTATAATGACGTAGTTATCGAGAAGATAGACCCGCGCGGCAAGAAGTATTACTGGATAGGCGGGGATATAGATAGATGGGAGGGTGGCGAAGACTCTGATTTCCGTGCCTTTAAAGCAGGTTACGTATCCGTAACACCGCTGCACTTTGATATGACTAACTACGATTCCATGAGAGAGCTCAAGGGGTGGGAGTTTGATTAATATATATATAAAAGAAGACTTTCCTGCAGATATTTTCGAGGCGTTTTTTTATGGTAAATCCTCATGGTATACGTGTAACGACGCGTGACTCTTACGCTATTTCAAGAGCCCGCATGATTGAAGAACAGCTCGTTGCCCGCGGGATTAAGGATAAACGCCTCTTAAAGGCCTTCTCCATCGTGCCGCGTCACTTATTTGTCGAAGAAGGGCTCTCCGCCAACGCATACGGGGACTTCGCCCTTCCAATCGGCGAGAAGCAGACCATCTCTCAGCCATATATCGTAGCCTATATGATAGAGGCACTGGCGCTAAAGGGCGATGAAAAGGTCCTTGATATCGGCTCGGGCTCGGGGTATCAGAGCGCCCTTTTATCCCTTCTTGCCGGCAGGGTCTTCTGCATAGAGAGGCTCGCGAGGATCGCCACGAGGGCACGGAAGCTTCTTGATGATTTCCACTCTGCCAATGTCGTCGTAAGGGTAGGGGACGGCACCGTTGGCTGGAGCGATGAGGCCCCCTTTGACGCCATAATCGTCGCGGCGGCGGGCCCCCATGTACCCGAGGCCCTTTTAACCCAGCTTGGATCGGGGGGTCGTCTTATTATGCCCGTTGGCGGTGAGTTTGAAAATCAGCGCCTTGTCCTTGTTACGAAAAAAGGCAAGACCTTTACGGAAAAAGACCTTGGCGGATGCCGTTTTGTGCCGCTCCTTGGCAAAAACGGCTGGCACAAATAATTTTTATAATTTTTATCGGGATTTCAACATGATTGAGCCTTTAAGCATAAATGCCTGCAGAGTGTATCAGGCATGGTAAAGAAACTTTACGACTGGGTCTTAAGCTGGGCACATTCTCCATACGGCGCAGCGGCATTATTCCTGCTGGCCTTTGCGGAGTCTTCTTTTTTTCCCATACCGCCTGACGTGCTGCTCATCGCCCTTGCACTCTCCATCCCCGGGCGCGCCCTTTATTTCGGGGCCATCGCCTCCGTGGGCTCTGTGCTTGGCGGGGCCTTTGGTTACGCTATCGGCCTTTATTTCATGCAATTTATAGGAGGGCATATAATAAACCTTTACGGCCTTGGCGATAAGTTTGATTATATACAGGGCCTTTACAGGGATTACGATGCATGGGCCGTAGCCATAGCCGGTTTTACCCCAATACCCTACAAGGTTTTTACCATTACGGCCGGGGCCTTTAAGATAAATTTTATAGTCTTCCTTATAGCCTCTTTTATCAGCCGGGCGGCAAGATTTTTTATCATCGCCCTTCTGATACGAAGATACGGCAGGCCCATAAGGGTATTCATAGAAAAGTACTTTAACCTTCTTACACTTATATTTGTAATACTCCTTATAGGAGGCTTTGTGCTTATAAAGCTTGTCTTATAACCTGCGCGGTAAGGCTCTTTTATGGCGGAAGGGATAAAAAAAAGACTCATAGGTGTAATCGGCACCGGCACCTGCGATGGTTCCCTTGCTGATACTGCCTTTGAGACGGGGCGCCTTATAGCCCTCTATGGTTACGGCCTTGTAAACGGCGGGCTCGGCGGAGTAATGGAGGCCTCGGCGCGTGGCTGCAGGAGCGAAGGGGGGCTTACGGTAGGGATATTACCTGGCCTTGAGGTAAGCGCGGCCAATGCCTTTATGGAGATACTTATCCCCACGGGGCTTGGTGACATCCGTAATCTGATGATAGTACGGGCCTCGGCGGCCCTTATAGCCGTGGGCGGTGAGTACGGAACCTTATCGGAGATAGCCCTTGGTCTAAAGGCAGGTAAGAGCGTTATCGGCCTCAATACCTGGGATATACGCGGGGTACAGCCCGCGGATTCCGCGCAAGATGCATTAAGACTTGCCGTAGAGGCCATGAATAAGAACAAAGAGTTGTAGCTCGCTTCGGGGTTCTATGAGAAGAAGACCTGTAAATGTACCGGTTAAAAGAGTGCGGTTTTTAAGAAGAGGGGGCCTTGTGCTTATCCTCTCTTTCTTCCTTACATCGTGCTTCGGCGGCGGTGTTTATCATACCGTTAAAAAAGATGAGACCCTCTGGAGGATAGCCCGCACATATGATGTCAGGCTCAGCAGGGTAGCACGGGCCAACCATATAAGAGACCCCCGTGATATAAACATAGGTACAAGGCTCTATATCCCCGGGGCAACCCATGTGCTGAAGGTGCCTCCCGTAAGTACCGCTAAGAGCGCGCCTTCGAGAAAAAGAACAGTAAAGAGGGATTATAAAAAATACAGGGGCGGCTTTTTATGGCCTGTTAAGGGGCGGCTGCTGCAGGGGTTCGGTACAAAGGACGGGATACGAAACGACGGCATAGATATAAGCGCAAGAGAGAACACGGCCGTAAAGGCGGCAAAGGATGGCGAGGTTGTATACGTGGGCTCATCGTACAGAACCTACGGGAGGATAATTATCATAAAACACAACCATGATATATACACGGTGTACGCGAATAATAAGTCCAACTCCGCAAGAGTGGGTGCGCGGGTAAAGCAGGGCGAGATGATAGCGAGGGCGGGCTCTCTGGATAAGAGGGACGTCTTTATTCACTTTGAGGTAAGGGAGGGGAAACGCCCGGTGAATCCTCTTTTTTTCCTGCCATGATTGTAGATTAGAAGAGCAGCGTGTAAAAAAAAACAAAGGAGAGAGATAATGACTGAGACGTTAAAAGAGGCGATTAGAAATATACCGGATTTTCCAAAAAAAGGCATACTCTTTAAGGATATCACAACGCTCTGTAAGGACCCCGTGAGTTTTCAGCGCACCGTTGATCTGCTTGCCCACAGGTACATCGGCAAGGGCATCGAGCTTGTAGTGGGCGTGGAGGCGCGCGGTTTTGTCATAGGCGCGGCCCTTGCCTATAAGATAGGCGCAGGTGTTGTGCTTGTAAGAAAACCGGGAAAATTACCTCATAAGACGATTAAGAAGTCTTATTCCCTTGAGTACGGCGAAGATACTCTGGAGATTCACGAGGATTCTTTTGAAAGAGGCAAGAAGGTAGTGATAGCCGATGACCTGCTCGCTACAGGCGGTACTGCCGGCGCTGTAGTGGAGCTTGTAAAGGGCATGGGGGCTGAAATTGTTGAGTGCGCCTTTATCGTAGAGCTTGAGGAACTGGGTGGCAGAAAAAAACTCGGCGAGAGTCCCGTATTTTCACTGCTGAAATATTAATTTTCAAGGTAAGAGCGCCAAAAAAAAGGGCCTTCCCCTTGGGAGGCCTTTTTGTATTTCACAAGAGTATTTAAGAGATAAAGTCTTAACTAAATGCGCGGCCAGTCTTTTTACCGGCCGAAGCGCGCGACAACTATCCAGCCAAGGCGATACCTCTTGTCTTATACAGGCCCACGTCTTACATCCCCTGTACCGTCTTTAACGGGCCCGGGTTTTTGCTCATTTTGCGTATAAGACAGCCGCCGTAGCTTGATCGGCCCCCGACTTGAGGCGCCCAGGAACTTACCCACGTCTTGAGGCGCCCAGGAAATTACCCGACATTATTCAGCCGGGCCCGCGTCTTATAACCAGGCCCAGGTTTACTTAAGGAATTGAAGGCCCATCTTAAACTGATTATTAACGGCCTTCGACCACCTTACCTCGGCTATACAGGGTACCTGCACATCCGTGTGTTTGAGCTCCATCCAGAGAGTTATCACCCTTCCGGGGTCAAGTACCTTCTCGCTCTGAATGCATGCGCCGGCAGAGCTTACATCTACTATGTCGGCATCAACGGGCTCGGAGCTCTGGTCAAAGCTGTTGAGCTCAAACCAGCTTGGTTTGTTGAGACTTTCCCGAGGGTATCCTCTGTCAAGCATATTGACTCCTGGATTTAATACAATATGATATGTTTACTTTATATATCAACGGGAGATTAATGTCAATCCCCTATAAGGGGGGAATGGATTTATTTTTTAATAACGGAAATGGCGAAGGTGATGATGAAGAAAAGGGCGCAGAGCAGTATGAATACGGGCCCCGGCGGAAGCATGGCCAGCCTTGAGATAATAATTCCCAGAACGGCCGCGGCGACTCCGAAGGCCATGCTCCAGCGCATGTATCCGGTGATGCTCTTTGAGATGTTCTTAGCCGAGGCCGCAGGGACTATGACGAGTGATCCCATCATGAGCGCGCCTACAAAACGTATGCCCTGCGCCACGGCTACGGCAAAGATGAGCAGATAGAGGAGATCGATTATCTTGGTGTTTATGCCTACTGAATGGGCGATCTCAGGGGATATCATATTAAGGGTAATAGTCTTGTAAATCTTAAGCACAACTGCTATGAGCAGGAGTGAGATGGCTATTGAGATAAGGGATTCTACCCATCCCAGGTCAAGGACATTACCGAAGAGGGCTTCGAGAAGCTCGTGTTCGGGAGTGATAAGGGCGCCGAGGGCGAGGCTGGAAGTAAAAAAGACACCTACTATGGTATCAATGGGCAGGGTTGATTTATTCTGCACCGCCCAAATACCGGCTACAGCGAAGAGCAGGAATACAAGGGCCCCGAGAAATGGGTTTATATTAAGGAGCATGGCGATAGCGACGCCCGGAAGCGCCACATGAGAGAGGGCGTCTCCCACGAGGGCCATTCTCTTTAATACGGCAAAGGAACCCAGGAGGCTGGCCGCCGCGGCCACAAGGGCGGATACGATTATGGGCAGGATTATAGCGTGCATTTTATCGAGTTATCCTTTTGCCCATTATCAGCCGTGCCTGTGTTTAAAAAAGGCGTTATCGCCGCCGTAAAGGCCCTGGAGCTGCTCGGGAGTAAGCACTTCTCTGGGTTTGCCGATACAGAGTTTGTTTTTGTTCAGACAGATTACCTTGGCAGCGTGCGAGTATACTACGTTAAGGTCATGTGAGACGAGTATTACCGTAAGGCCCAGGTTGTCTTTAAGATGGGATATCATGTTGTAGATAGACTCTTGCCCGGCGAGGTCAATATCCGCCGTGGGTTCATCAAAGAGCAGTACATCAGGCTCTCCGATAACGGCCCATGCCACAAGTACTCTCTGGCGCTGACCAACAGAGACCTCTCCAAACCCGTCTTCAAGTATGGAGGCATCGAGCTGAACATACCCGAGGGCCCTCTTTATACTCTCATCAGCAGGGGCCGGAGAGCGCAGCCTGAAGAACTCTCTCACCGTAAGGGGTATGTCTGTCTCTATATCAAGGCGCTGCGGCACATAACCTTTTCTAATGCCGGCCTTCCATTTTATAGTACCCCTAGAGGGCAGAAGTCCGAGAAGGGCCTTTAGAAGTACGGTCTTGCCTGCTCCGTTAGGGCCGATAATAGCGAGAACAGACTTTTTTTCAATATCAAAGGTTATGTTCTGCAGTATAGTCTCCCCGCCGATCTCTACGTTCAGCTCTCTTACCTCAAGTAGTCTCATAGCTTAACAATATCATATTTAATAAAAGACTATGTCAAGATTTAAATTTAATTTTTTATTACGCCCGGAGACGCTCTCCTTGCGGAACTGGCGGTAAAGATATAATTTGCACTTGACAGGAGGGGCGGCCTGCAATAAAGTAAGTACTTACTAACCAATATAGGGAAATATAAACAATGGTAAAGAAACGTCTTACAGGCGAGAAGAGAAAGAAGCAGATTGTCCGCGTAGCCACGGCGCTCTTTGTAAAAAAGGGTTTTAAGGGCACTACGACAAAAGAGATAGCTCTTAAGGCAGGCATATGCGAGGCTGTAATATACAAGTATTTTTCAAAAAAAGAAGAGCTTTACAAGGCCATTATCTCGGCCGAGTGTGATGACGACCTTGGCAGGTCGCGGCTTTTCAGCGTGCTTGAGGGTAAGGAGGGCAGAGAACTCTTTCATGAGATGGCCCTTTTTCTTATTAATGAGAACACCAGGGATCAGACCCTTATGAGGCTTCTTATGCAGAGCGCCCTGGAGTCAAGCCCGCTCGCAGAGGTTTTTATACGGCTCAAGGGCCTTGACCTCATCGAGTTTCTCGAGAAAAATATAAGGGAGCTTATCAAAGAAGGTCTCTTCAAGGACGTAGACGCGGGGCTTGCCGCAAGGGCCTTTCTCGGTATGATCCTGCATTACGTTATGTGTCAGGAGATATACGGCTTTAAGAAGTACTTTAAATGCACAACAACGGAGGCGGCCTTGACCTTTGTGGATATATTTTTTGACGGCATCAGCAGGAGGTCTATATGAGTAGCGTGGTGATAAGGGATATAAAGTTAGCGGCGCGTAGGGGTAAGAAGAAGCCTTCTGTCTCTTTTACGGTTTTACTAATGATACTGCCCCTCTTAATTACCTTTACCGCGGCAGAGGTAATGGCCGAAGGCGGCGGGGAGGTAAAAGAAAAGGGCGCTCTTATTACACTCTCGGAGGCTTATCATCGCTCCGTACTTGGACACGAGAACGTGGAGATAGCAGGAGAAGAGGTCTTACTTGCCAGGACGGATATAAGGAAGGCCGATTCAGAGTTTTTACCGAGCATAATCGCAAATGGCAGTTACGAGAAGTTCACCACCAACAAAAACGCAAGCGGTTTTCTACTTCAGCCCGATAACAGCCGGCTCTTGAGCCTCATAGTAAGCCAGCCTCTCTTTAATGGCGGGGCATCATGGAACGGACGAAAGGCCGCCCTTTTATCCATGAAAAAATCAGAGCAAGGTCAGAAGGCCGCAGGTGAAGTCATTATGCGCACCACGGCAAGGGCCTTTTTTGATGTGCTTAAGGCCGAGAAAGAGGTAGAGATTGAGCGCGCTTCCCTCGAAAGATCCATTGAGAGAAGAGAAGTAGCGGCGGCGAGGTTCGAGGTGGGAGTTACTACAAAGACGGATCTATTACGCGCCGAGTCCGAGGTGGCCGGCTCCGAGGCCGCGCTTATTTCGGCAAAGAGCGCTCTTCGTAACGCAAAAAATATTTTCAGACGTTTTGTTCCCGTAGAAGGTGAGTTTAGCCTTAAGGACCCGTCCATAGAGGCTGATACATCCCCTACGCCGGGGGCGCTTATAGATACCGCTTATAAAAACAGGCTTGACCTCACCCAATCGGCTCTTGATAAGGAGATTGCCTCCATGGGGGTAAAAAAGGCCTGGTCCGGCTTTCTGCCGAGCGTTAGGGTTGACGGCACTTATATCAGAAGAGACAGAAAACCATCGACGAGTTTTCTCTTAAAGGAATCCATATCCGCCACCGCTGTGGTCTCCTATCCGCTTTTTGAGGGCGGGCTGCGTGTGGCCGAGTATAATGAGGCGAAGACAAAACTCAGGATAGAGGGGCTGAGGCTCCGTGCCCTTAAAAAAGATATTATCGTAGAGGTGCGGCAGGCCTTTAATGATGTAAAGGAGAAAGAGGCGGTGATAAAATCCCTTGCCCGTCAGTTGAGTTTCGCTAAAGAGAACTACAAGATGGTCTTTGAGCAGTTCAAGAGCGGCGTGGCAACAAACGTAGACGTAACGGACGCCAATACAGAGCTTCTTACGGCGGACAGGAGCCTTATGAACGCCCGTTTCGACCTTGAGCTTGCCGTAGTGGAGCTGAAATACGCCACGGGTACGCTTCATAATGAACTTTAATCTCTAATTTATTGAATAAAAAAACCGGAGTCTCTCTCATGACTGGATATATCAGGCGATTAACCCCACTGCTCTTTGTCTTCTTACTCATCTACGGCGCTGTGGTTGAGGGCGCGCAAAAAGGCCCCGAAAAAGCTAAAAAAGGCCCCGGCAGCGGCGGTCCTCCTCCGGCCAAGGTTATTGTAGGTACGCTGAAACATGGAAAAATCTCACCGCAGAATGAGTTCTCGGGGACTATATACTTTAAAGAGGTATCAAACCTCGCCGCAGAGACCAGCGGCAAGGTAAAGAGACTGTACTTTGAAGAAGGGATGAGTGTTAAGAAGGGTTACGTCCTTATAGCCATAAACCCGGATATGCTGATTAAGGATATAGAGTCAAAAAAGGCCGCAAGAGACGAGGCTCTCTCGGAGCTGAAAAAAGCGCAAAGTGATCTCACGCGCGTTACGGGACTATACAGAAAAAAACTCCTCTCGGCCAAAGACTACGACCAGTATAAGTTCACCGTAGAGGGCCTCGAGAGCAGGGCCCTCTCTCTTAAGGCCGAGATAGATCGCCTCTCAATTGAGCGCAGCTACAAATCAGTGCGTTCGCCCTTTAACGGCATTATAATGAGAAAAAAAGTGGAACGCGGAGACTGGGTAAACCCCGGCACTGTTGTAGCCACGGTAGGTAATAACAGCGAGATGTACCTCGTAGTAAATGTGCCTCAAAAGTCCATTCCATTCATAAAAAAAGGCCGCCGCGTTACCGTAAACTCAGGCGGCAAGAGATACAAGGCCGTAGTACACGCCATAGTCCCCGAGGGTGATATAAGGACACGCACCTTTCCCGTAAAGCTTCGTATTACCGATAAGACGCCTGGTCTTTACGAGGGTATGGAGGGCAGCGCACGGCTTCCTGTTTCCAGAGAGATATCAGGGCTTCTGATAAATAGAGAGGCGGTTATATCTGTAATGGGAACAAAGGCCGTATACGGAGTCATGGATGGAAAGGCCGCCATGATTCCCGTTACTGTAAAGGGTTATAAGGGCCATAAGGCGGGGATTACCGGCCCGAGGCTAAAGGCGGGGATGAAGTTAGTTATAAAGGGTAATGAAAGGCTGAGACCCGGCCAGCCGGTGATTATTTTAAATAAGGGTAAATAAGCAGGTATGGATACCGTAAGATTTTCCATTAAAAACCCCGTCACCATAATAGTAGGCGTAATATTCGTGGCGCTTTTCGGGCTGATAGGGCTCTTTTCCATGCCCTATCAGCTTAGCCCCAATGTCTCCACTCCGGAGATAGCCGTCTCCACGACATGGCCCGGAGCCACGCCCTTTGAGGTGGAACGGGACATTATTGAGGAGCAGGAGAAGGTCCTAAAAGGCATACCCGGCCTTGTAAGCATGGAGAGTACGTCTTTTGATAATATCGGCACGATTACCCTGAGTTTTACCATCATGACCGATGTGGATGAGGCCCTGCTTCGTGTCTCCAATAAGCTCAATGAGGTGAGAAGCTATCCCGAGAACGTGGACCGCCCCATTATAAACGCTACAGGTACAGAGACCTCGCCTGTAATATGGAATATCCTCAAACCGCTTCCCGGGAACAATCGTTCCATATATTTTTACAGGACCTTTTTCGAGAACGATGTGCGCGCCCGTCTTGAACGTATTGAGGGCGTGGCCGACCTTATGGTGGCCGGTGGGCGTGAAAAAGAGATGAATATCATCGTGAGCCCGGCGCGCCTTGCCTCACACGGCATTACCATAACCGAGCTCTCCGCTATACTCGCCTCTAACAACGTAAATATCTCCGCCGGCACCATGGGCCTCGGGCGAAGGGACTTTCGTATAAGGACCGTTGGAGAGACGCGCACGCCTGAAGAGCTCGGTAGACTGGTCATAAGAAACACAGGCCAGGAAAGTACCCTCTTAAATGAGATTGCCACCGTCTCTTACGGCTATGAGAAGGCAAATGTCGCCATGTTTCAAAACAGCGACGAGGGCATAGCCGTAGGTATAAAACCCGCGCCTAACGCAAATATCCTTGAGCTTACCGATAGAGTTGAGGTAGTTATAAAAGACCTCAATAACGGGCTTCTTAAAGATAACAATCTTTCTTTTATATGGGTCTACGATCAGCGTCCCTACATCAACGGCGCCATAGGGCTTGTAAGAAAGAACATGCTCATCGGCGGCGTCCTCGCCATCATCACGCTCCTTGTATTCCTTGGCAGTTTTTCATCAACACTTGTCGTGGCCTTTGCCATACCCATCAGTGTTATCGGGACCTTTCTATTCATGAGCCTTCTTGGGAGGAATCTTAATGTTGTAAGTCTGGCGGGTATAAGCTTTGCCGTGGGTATGCTTGTGGATAACTCCATCGTGGTCTTGGAAAACATCGACAGGCATATGCATATGGGTAAATCAGCCTTCAAGGCCGCCTATGAGGGTACAATAGAGGTCTGGGGCGCGGTATTCGCATCTACCATGACTACTGTCGCCGTCTTTCTCCCTGTTATATTTATGGCCGAGGAGGCGGGGCAGCTCTTTCGTGATATCGCCCTTGCCATTACCTTCAGCGTGGCCATCAGCCTCATAGTCTCAGTTACCGTCATACCGATGTTATCCAATAAACTCCTCTCCTTTGCAGCTGCAAGGGATAACGGGCCGGGGGGTAAGAAGCCGGGCGGAAAACTCAACTTCCTTGGAGCCAGGCTCTCAGGTTTTTACATGGCAGTTGTAGCCCTGGTAATACGCAACACCCTTACACGCATTATCACCATAATAATAGTCCTTATCCTTGCCGGAGGCTCAGTCTACTCTTTAATGCCGAAGATGGAGTACCTGCCGCAGGGAAACCGTAACCTTCTTATGAATATCCTCATACCCCCGCCGGGTATTTCATACGAAGAGAAGAGGGATATCTGGACAGACAACCTATTTAAGACAATTGAACCGCACCTCCATAAGGAGTCCGGAGGCCTTCCTGCGATAAAACATACCTTTTACCTTGGCTCCGCTCAGTTTACCCTCTTTGGCGCAATATCCGAGACGCCTTCAAGGATCCGCGAACTCATGCCTCTATTCCGGGAGGCGATCTTCAATATACCGGGCTTTTTCGGCATCAGCACGCAGGCCAGTATCTTTCAGTCGAGTCTCGGCAAAGGCAGGACTATTGATATTGATTTCAGCGGCCCCGATATAAACCGCCTTGTAATGGCCGCAGGCACCATGTACGGGATAGTAAAAAAAGAAGTACCCGATGTGCAGATACGCCCCGTGCCCTCCCTTGAGATACTCTATCCAGAGGTACGGATTAAACCCGAGAGAAAAAAACTTCGCGCCGCGGGGATGAGTGTGCGCGACCTTGGAATTATAACGGACGTGTTCATGGACGGCAGAAAGATAGGCGACTTCAAGGCAGAGGGAAGCAAGAAGATAGACCTTGTGCTCAAAACATCTGAAGAAGACATTACTACGCCTGAGGAGCTTTACAGCGCCCTGGTTACTACGCCCTCTGGCATGGTTGTGCCCCTGTCATCGCTGGCCACCCTTGAGAGAACGAACGGCATAACGCAGATAAGGCACCTTGAGAGACAGAGGACTATAAGTCTGCAGGTCACCCCGCCGCGGTACCTGCCCCTTGAGTCTGTTATGGATAAGGTTCAAAACAAGCTCATACCCGGTGTGCGCAAAGCCGGGATGCTAAAGGGGATAAACGTAAGGCTGAGCGGGGCCGCTGATAAACTTACTGAGATGCGCAAAGCCCTTCAGTGGAATTTTCTGCTGGCCGCCCTTATTACATATCTACTCATGTCGGCCTTGTTCGGTAACTTTATCTACCCCCTTATCGTCATGTTCACCGTGCCGCTGGCCGCGGCAGGAGGTTTTATCGGGCTGAAACTTGTTAATATCTTCATCGCCCCGTCGCCCCTTGATATACTCACCATGCTTGGTTTTATCATCCTTATCGGAGTCGTGGTAAATAACGCCATCCTCATAGTGCACCAGTCCCTGAACTTTATCCGCTTTGAGGGCATGGAGCATAAAGAGGCCGTGCTTGCGGCAACGCGCACACGGCTGCGTCCAATATACATGAGCGCCTTTACGAGTCTTCTCGGCATGCTTCCCCTTGTAGTTGCCCCGGGCCCGGGCTCGGAGCTTTACAGGGGCCTTGGAAGCGTAGTCCTCGGCGGCCTTGCCGTCTCCACGGTCTTTACGGTCCTTGTCATACCGGCCCTTCTTATGTTTGTTATACGTATGGAAAAACCCGGTAAGGCTGCCGAGAAGTGAGTTCTTTGGAAGATTAATAATTTTTAAATAAATGCCCGGCGCGGTACAGGTACTATACTTGAGGCCATAACAGCCGTGCCTTGGATTTTTTTATTTTCCGTAAGGGCACCTCTTTTTTTATCCCTTTAAAAATCTCTCAATTATGCTAAACTCTGTAAAAGTCAGTTTAGCCGTTGATAATATATTTATTCCTTAATAAAGCAGGAGGAACTTTTAATATGAAAAGCAGAAAATCTACGAGGTTTTTATTCATAGTCCTTGCGGTATCACTTTTTACAAGCGTACTTTATATACCATTGGCCTCTGCCGGTGGCCTTAAAAAGGTAGTTGCCGTATCGCGCTTTGAGAACAAGACCTCATACGGCACGGGCGGCGCCTGGGACATAGGCAACGGCATGTCAGACCAGCTCACCGATGCCCTTATTCAGAGCGGTAATTTCGTAGTACTTGAGAGACAGACCCTGGGTGATGTTATAGGCGAGCAGGACCTTGCCTCAAGCGGGCGCACCATGAAGTCCAAGAGCGCGCGCACGGGGAAGATTACCAGCGCGCAGATACTCATAAAAGGGGCTATCACCGAGTACGACCGCTCAAGCAGCGGCAGTGATACAGGTGTCTCTGTAATGGGCGTCCATGTAGGCGGCAGTAAGGGTGAGGCCCACGTAGGGCTTATCATACGTATGATAGATACCACGACGAGCGAGGTTCTGGCCTCAAAACGAGTTGAGGGAAAGGCAAAGTCCGGTGGGCTTAATTTTGGCATTAATGTGGGCTCCGTGGGTTTCGGGACAAAGGGTTTTAAGAAGACACCCCTTGGCAAGGCCACTCAGATAGCTATTGATAACGCAGTTGAGGCCATCTCCTCGGGGCTTGAGAACATCCCCTATCAGGGCAGGGTAATACTTGTAAAGGGCGAGAGCCTTTACCTTAGCGCGGGCACACGCACAGGGGCCGCTGTTGGCGACGAGTTTACCGTCTACTCCCTTGGCGAGGAGCTTGTTGACCCTGATACCGGCGAGATGCTCGGCTCTGAAGAAGAAAAACTCGGCAAGGTGAAGATATACAGCGTAAAGGAAAAATTTTCAAAGGCAAGGGCCGTTGGTACCCTTAACGGAGCGGAAAAGGGCAACATAATTCGCGCTCAATAACTTCACGTGGCGCGCTTTTATAATAGGAGGCTTAAATGATTAAAATACTCGTAGCAACGGTATTTATACTTGGTCTTGTTACCATGTATGGCTGTGAGACGGTTAATAAAGGCGCGGAAAAAGGCGGCGAGGGCGTTGGAAAGGTAATGAAAGTGCCTAATTCCTTCTCCGAGGGGGCCGCAGAAGGCATTAAGGGCGCTCCTGAGTCCAACCCCTATAATAGATAAGAGAGGCCTTAAGGGGTAAAAGAGTTAGATACATATGTTGTGTTGAATTGAAAAATCGGTTACAGGCCGGGAGTAGTGCAGATTAACTCCGGCTCATGGCCGATTTTTTTATAGTGATTAAGAATTTAATGAAGCTGAGGTCAGAGGTTTTGGCGGACAAAAAATAGGGTGTGCTTTAATATATGAGAAGGTGAGCTCTAAACTACAGCATGGCAGGACTTCAAGAAGAGGCGTCCGCGAGTGAAGGGGCTGCAACCCGTGACGCGCTGCTATCTGAACCACATCTCCCCGCCGCTGCCTGTCTTGCCTCCGCTCTCAAAGGGGGACT
>JBHHUP010000020.1:0-27007 GCA_046753845.1 Thermodesulfobacteriota bacterium | reverse complement strand
CATCCTTGATCATATAAACCCCACGCTTGTCATCTGAAAAAGTATCGAATGTAACCGGAACAGGTGAAGAATCAAGAATCTGCTCTAAAAGAGAAACCGACGAATCACAATCCCCATTTTTAATATCGCCTGTCCTCATCTCCGGAATTGGCTCACCTTCAGTCTGACTGAGATCGTAAACATAGACCGCCTTGAAACCGATAAGAAATCCATCATCTTTATCGCCGGCGTCTGCCTTTTTATCTTTTTTATTCTTACCTTTGATCATGGGCGCGAAAATGACAATGCCCTTTTCACCTTTTTTTACCCATCGACCAAGAGACTTCCAGGTCCTGAAACCAGCAACATGACTTGCCTCAGAGTTTTGACTCCATATCAAAAGCGTATTACCAAAACTGTAATTCCTAAACTTTGCGCCGAAGGCAAGAAATTCCTTAAACTCACCTGATTCCAGAACCTTCTGCACACCTTCCATCATTTTTTCCTGATATTCCTTTACCTTAATCAGCATCTTCAACCTCCTTATCCTCAGAAATGGGATTATTACAACAATCCTTACGATATCGACTAAGAGAACAATTCGAACAAGTTTCAAAGCTCGGTCCCCCAATATCTAATTCACATATATCCTCACAAGATTCATCATATCCACGAAATCCACTCATCATTACAACCTCCTTTTTAAACACACAAAAAAAGCCACCAATGGAGAATCCATTTGTGGCGCTATTCGTAAACCTACTAAAATTAACCTTATATTCTTATATTATATTTATACAAAAAAAAGAGGGGCCGAAGCCCCTCATATATGACATAGATTGTCTTTCCTCTATCCTTCAGCAGCACAGGAATCGATATTATCTATCCTCTCAAGTGCCTGAGAAAAAAAGACTATCGCTTCCCCTTCCTCTGATGTCAAGTCCAGGAAATCATCTTCATTAAAGTTCATGGGCTCCCTGGTTACTACCGTACCCCAGAAATCAACCCATACGATGTTCCTTTCAATTGTCACAGGAGTACTCCAATCATCCTCGGAATGACGGCATTGATAGTAAAAAAGATCCGGCTTCTGTTCTTGTACCGGTATTCTTCTATCTTCATAGACTTCTATGATAACGTCCCCTGAATGTATTAATTTGACCATTTGTTTCACCTCCTTTATTCATTAACGGTAAGGACAGTAACACCATCCTTCTTGGCAAGCTCTTTTACCCTGTCGTCTACAATACCGGAATCAGGCATTACGTATTCCAGATGTGAAAATGGCGCCCACATGAATATCCCAGGCTTGTAGGAAGGAATCAGGCTCCTATTTACAAAAGAGACTCCATATTTCGTAGAACCTTTTGTCCTGATATGCCTCCCGTCCTCTATCTTCGTGTCCACAAAATAGTAAAGGGAGTTTATACAGAATTCCTTACCCTCCAGATGATCTTCTTTATCTTTAGGACATTCATGAACTTTCTCTATGCGCCCTTCGATAATGGCCCGGGGATGAATGAAATACATCCTCGATGTAAATGGTTCTAAGCCTGAAAGATCTATATTGAGAGGTATTCTTTTGGAAATACCTAAATGCCTTGTCTCTTCAATATAATCCGGGCAAAATGGATAAAACTGTGCGCCAACCCAAAAAACAAGGTTCTTAATGCCCTCTTTCTCCTGAATTATAGGCGCACGAAAAGGTTTACCATTGTAGGGCCCCGGCGGGTCTATCAAAAAGTATTCAATAGGCTCTCCATTGGGCGAAAGACCACAGCAAGCGTAAAGCCCGCCTTTTACCCTCTCGCCACAGCCTCGTTCAAGTTTCGGTACTGACATTATTCAACCTCCGTTATTAACCCGCGCTCCTTAAGATATGCAACGTTCCATGCCTTCAGACTCCGCATAATGTAGCCCTCATGATCTTTAATATCCGTTCCTAACGCCTTGCGTCGTAGTTGCGGTAGTTCATAAAGAACAATGGCATAATTGCAATCTTCTTCAAAAAAGTAGTAATCACCTTCATTTATTGCACATCGTCTGGCGGCGGCTGTTAAACTTTCCTCCGCGCAGGCCTTTGTAACTCGTATACCGCCGTGGCTTGCTGTCATAGCAAAGTCAATACCTTCAGCTAAGTATTCAAGGTCCTGTATAGGTCCCCATGGTGAATCAGCCATTTCATATCCTCCTTTTAAGCAACAGTTTTCGTCAGAACCTTCAAATCGGCAAAGGCTCCTTTCAAATATTTCCTTTGAAGATCGACCGCTTTCTGAATTTCAACCGGCATAGGCCTTAATGAGGTCATTTTAGAAATCAGTATTTCAAAGTCCCTGATAAGACCACTCACAGCTTGTACATCTGCTGTGTCATTAGACTCTTCATCGTTCTCAATCTCAATACCCGGAAGATCAAGAGCAGATTCATCCAAACGAAATTCTTTCCAGGAAGCTTCCACATCCCTAAGGGTAATCTTACCGTCTTCATGCTCAGCAAGTATTTCCCTTTGTCTCTCTTCTGGAAGGCGGGACAAAGCAAGAGCTGCCGAGGTTTTTAATCGTCCTTCTTCGAGAGCTTTCAGGCCGTCATCACAAAAAGCCAAAAGACGGAAATGCTGTTTTAAACGGGTTTTCGTCATATGAAGGTTTTCAGCTATCTCATCCTGGGTATAACCGGCCTGTATGAAACCTCGAAGCGCCTTTACCTCATAAGCAAGATTAGAAGACCTCTGCAAATTAAGCAGTACACCGAGAAGATCAGCTGTAGGAACAATAACCCTCGCTGGAACGGTTTCAAGATCAGCTGTTTTAGCTGCCATAAGACGTCTTCGACCATCAATAACGGTATAACCTGAACCACTCTCTTCAAGAATCAGGGGGACAAGTACACCTTCAGACTGAATACTTGCAAGAAAACCCTTATCCACAATGCAATCTTCACCCTGAATCTCCTTAATCGCTATATTTGTATAAGCATCCATCATAAACCTCCTTATAGGGCCTCTTTATTACGTAATACCCGCTCGCATAACTGACAGTACATATCTTGTGTTACTGGAGTTGAGTCTAACTGATCATCAACATCTATCCCTCCGTCAGTAACACCGTATGCAAGGAATGACATATATTCATCAACTGTCAAGACAAGGCAATCTTGTCTTTTCAGAGGCGCCATGATCTCATACCGACTGCTCGCAAAATAATTGCCGTCCGGTGTTGAGACTATATATTTAACTTTCGGCGTTTCCATCACGCATTTACCTCCTGTATGAGTTTAAAAGCATTCTTGAAAACCATGCTAACCCAGTCTTTCTCCTAAACTTACCGGCTTGCCGAGAGGATGGAGCAATACCCGCTTTATCACAAGCTTCTCGAAAAGCCTCATTTACCCGGGCAAAATCAGTATTTGTTATTTTGGTAGATTTTGTGGCCTTCTGAACAGCAGATTTTCCTTTCTTAAACCGACTAAGTCCCATTTTTCCTATCATTTTCCTTATCCTCCTTTTTACGTTTAAATAAAAAAAAACCACAAAGGAAAAAACTTCCTTGGTGGCGACATTCGTAAATCTACTAAAATTGACCTTATAATGGAGTATTACTTCTATGTTACATAAAAAATGACTACCCCGGGCTAAAGCCCGGGGTATCCCAAAAAACGATTAAGGTGATATGCCCTCCACTACGCAAGCAAAAACTGGCTTCGTTACGGGCGGCCATTCATCCCCGAGTTTAAAACCTCAGGGTTTTCTGGCCGATTTGATAAAAGGGTGACAAATGGGTGACAAAAATCAAAACCATAAAAAAGGGGTTGCGGTGAAAGCCCGTAACCCCTTGATTTATATAATGCCCTCTAAGGGGCTCTCAATCAATTCCCTTACCTCTATAATATAACCTCGTGAGAGGCCCTGAGAGCAACGTTATAAAACCCCTACACCACCCACACATGGCAGGGGGGCTTTTATTCCCTATATCTCAAAGCCTTTTCCGACCCCTTTTATTTTTTGACCTTCATATTATGTATACTTTTTTTGCCAAACTGTAAACGAATTTGTAAACGGGCTACTTTTTCCATAAAAAAAGGGGCTACGGAAGCTCCGTAACCCCTTGATTTTATTGGTCGGGGCGAGAGGACTCGAACCTCCGACCCCTTGTACCCCATACAAGTGCGCTACCAGACTGCGCCACGCCCCGACACTACAACATTTTTCTACTGCCGCTCACTCACATTCTCTAAAGCCCTGTCTCATTTAAAAAAAGCCTCTGAGACCCGGCCCCTCAGAGGGTGAGGAGTTTTCTAATGCTCTTTAGTTCTTTCTTTATTTTAATAAGATTCTTCTTATCTGACCCGGCGGGAAAAGCAAAATCCATCTGACTATCATTACCGGCGTTTAACTCTTTCAGCCTCTTTTTCGCTCCCTCAAGCGTGTAGCGTTCTTTATGGAGAAGTCTCTTTATCTCAAGTATATTATCAAGATCGCGCCTGCTGTAAACCCTCTGCTTTGATAGTGATTTTTTGGGTTTAATAAGGCTGAACTCCGACTCCCAGTACCGCAGCACATAAGGGCGGACATCTGTTATCTTCGCTACCTCGCCTATCTTAAAGTACATCTTATCCGGTATATTTTCCATCTCGTCTTAATAATAAAGTTTCGCGGTTTCGAGGCCGGAGTTTATCTATATAATTAACGGCCTCCGGAGTTGATGGCCTTCTTGAGTATCTGGCTTGCCTTGAAGGTCATCACCTTTCTCTCTTCTATGGTGATATCCGCGCCTGTCTGAGGGTTTCTACCTCTTCTCGCGGTCTTGTGTCTCACGTTAAAATTACCGAAACCCGAGATTTTGACCTTCTCACCCTCCTCAAGGGAGGCCTTGATACTGCCGAAAATCTCTTCCACTACATTTGCTACATCCTTTTTGGAGTAACCCACCTTCTCGTAAATTCTCTCTACAATATCTGCCTTTGTCATAAAAATATCCTCACTCAGTTATTGAGCCCCTCCCCCTTGCTGCTCTAACCCCTGACTAAAAAAAACACTTCTGCCGCAAAAGCCGCTCACTACAAATTAGTCACAAGCTTTAGAAACAGGGTCTTTTTCCCCCGCCCCTAAATCAATCCAAGCCCGTAAAACCGCTCGCCGAGGAAGACTAATCAACTAATCCCCACCTTAAAAACTACCACCCCTCAAGCAGTCCCGCCTTATCTTAAAACATGGCCCTCAAGCAATCCCGCCCTTAACACAACAGGCCCCTTAATAAATCCAGGGCTCTTCAGGCAAGACCCTCAATCACCCGGCCCCATTAATCAGGCCCCTCTTAGAAGAGCATTAAACTTACGAGTTACTTCTTGAACAAGCCTCTCATGCGCCTTCTCAACCTCGTCATGTGTAAGAGTCTTCACGGGGCTGCGATATGTAATTCTAAAAGCAAGGCTTTTTTTTCCTTCAGGTATTGTATTACCATAGTATACATCAAAGAGGTCAACCTTTTCAATAAGTTTTGTATTTATTTTCCTGATAGCGCTTATAATTTTACCGTAAGCAAGCTCTTCATCTACGATTAAGGCTACATCACGTTCAGAGGCGGGAAATTTTGTCAATTTCCTGAATGTTCTGCCTCTCGATAAAGATGCATAAAGGGCCTCCATATCAAGCTCGAAGAGATAAAGCCCTTCTGTGATGCCAAAAGAGGTCCTTAACTCAGGATGCAGCTCTCCAAGTACGGCAAGGGGTTTACCGCCAAGGCTCATGGAGGCGGCCCTGCCGGGGTGGAAAAAATCCTTGTCAGGGCCCTTATAAGCGGATACTTCCGGAGTATCATTAAGGTCAAGGCCCTCAAGCAGGGCCTCCAGAGAGCCTTTAATATCGTAAAAATCCACTGCCTCGGCCTTCTGGTTCCAGGCCAGCGGGGCGCGTTTTCCGTAAATTAGACCGGCGGCCTTTGAGCGTTCTACGGGGACATCGGCACCTGAATGAAATACAGGGCCGAGCTCGAAGATGCGTAGAGACGTAAGGTCCCGGTCGATGTTGAGCTTAAGATTTCTGATTAACCCCGGCAAGAGGCTCGCGCGCATAACGCTGTGGTCCTCGCTAAGGGGATTTAATATGGCTACACCGCCGGGGCTGCCGCCAAAAAGGGCAAATACATCCTCTGATACAAAGCTGTAATTGACTACCTCTGTAAAACCCAGAGAGACGAGGTCGTTCTTTACCCTCTTTTTAAAGAGAACACTCTCGTGACTCGAGGCGGAGCCAAGGGGCACACGCGGCATAGTGGCCGGAATAACGTCATAACCGATCATTCTTGCCGCCTCTTCCACAAGGTCTATATAAGAGGTAATATCCGTTCTGTATGAAGGCGGTGAGCAGATAAGCTTATCACTATCACCCTCAGCGTCCCTTACATCTATACCGAGACGTGTAAAAGCATTAACGATAAAATCTTTATCAATGGTGAGCCCGAGGAGCTTTCCAGTGCGCGAGAGGCTGAACTCAAGGTCCTGTGGGGTAAATCTATCGGGGTATATATCTATAACGCCGCCCGGTACGCGCCCTCCGGTGAGCTCCATTATCATGGCCGCGGCCCGTACAAGGGCCACCCTGACGTTCACGATATCCACGCCGCGCTCAAACCTGTATGAGGAGTCTGATGAGAGGTTAATTGCCTTTCCGGCACGCCTTACGGCAGAGGGTTCAAAAAAGGCAGATTCCAGGAGTATACGTGTGGTGCTACCGGTAACAGAAGAGGCCTCGCCGCCCATGATTCCTCCCGCCGCCACGGGGCCATCGCCATCGGCAATGACTACGGCCGTGCCTCCTGCAAACTCAACGGTAGTTCCGTCAATAGTCACAAGGGACTCTCCCTTCCTGTCGGGCCTTACCCTTATGGTATTATCCTTAATCCTATCAAGGTCAAAGGCATGCATGGGCTGGCCGAGCTCAAGAAGGATGTAGTTGGTTACGTCCACTACGTTATTTACAGCACGCAGGCCATGGGCCGCAAGCCTTGCCGCAACAAAGTCCGGCGACGGCCCTACTTTTACTCCCTCAATCACCATGGCCGTATACCTCGGGCAGGGGGCGCCCTCTTCAACGGCGATATCTATAAGCTCTTTAGCGGGCTCCGGTTCTTCGCCCTCGCCTTCTTCGGCAAGGATAAAACCCTTTCGCGTAAGGGCGGCTATCTCACGGGCAAGGCCTTTTATGCTTAGCACGTCGCCGCGGTTGGGGGTTACTGATATCTCAAAGATAACGTCATTTAATCCGAGGTAATCCTTTAAATCAAGACCGAGGGGCTCTTCAGCCGCGATGGGGAGTATGAGTATTCCCTCTGATTGCTCTGCAAAGCCAAGCTCGGACTCAGAGCACATCATGCCCTCTGAGACAACACCCCTTATCTTTGATTTTTTTATCTTGAAGCCCCCGGGAAGAGTAGCGCCCACAAGGGCAAGGGCCACGGCATCGCCGGTTTTCATATTGGTAGCGCCGCAGACTATCTGAAACTCGGCCTCACCTGTGGTAACGGAGCAGAGCCTCAGCCTGTCGGCGTTAGGATGGGCCTCCATAGAGGTTATCCTCGCCGTGACAACGCCTTCTATATCACCGCCCTGCACGGTCACGGAATCCACCTCCACGCCACCCATAGTTAGTATACGGGCAAGCTCCGCGGGGGCGGGAATGTCTTCAAGATATTCCTTCAACCAGTTGTAACTATAGAGCATAGGTCAAAATCCTTGATTAATAATCATATAAAAGGAGGAGCTAGAACTGAGTTATAAACCTGAGATCGTTCTCAAAAAAGAGCCTGATATCGTCTATACCGAATTTAAGCATGGCGATCCGCTCAATACCGAGACCAAAGGCAAAGCCCGAGACAAGCCCGGCATCATAGCCCACGGACTTAAAGACATTAGGATGAATCATTCCCGCTCCAAGTATCTCAAGCCAGCCCGTACCCTTGCAGACCCTGCAGGAGAGGCCCGCTCCGCCGCATATGACACACTGAATATCCACCTCGGCGCTGGGCTCGGTAAAGGGAAAGAAACTCGGCCGAAACCTTACGGCCACGTTCACGCCGAATAAGGTCTCGAGAAAATGCGTCAAGACGGCCTTCAAGTTGCTGAAGGTCACGCCGCTGCCCACCATAAAACCCTCTACCTGATGAAACATGGGGGTATGGGTAACGTCTGAGTCACGGCGGTACACCGTGCCCGGGGCGATAACACGCAGAGGCGGCGCTCCCGCCTCCATGACCCTTACCTGCACGGGCGAGGTGTGAGTACGAAGCAGCAGGTCATTGGATATATAGAAGGTATCCTGCATATCACGGGCGGGATGGTCTTTGGGGATATTCAGGGCCTCGAAGTTATAATAATCAAGCTCTAACTCGGGCCCCTCGGCTATGGAAAAACCAAGGCCGGTGAAGATATCCTCAACCTCTCTCATTATAGTTGTAACGGGGTGCAGTCCTGCGCGGTAGGGTTTACGGCCGGGAAGTGTTGTATCTAAATATTCTTCTTTAAGCCTCTGCCTTCCAAGTGCGCTATGCAGCTCTTTAAGACGGGCGTTAATGGTCTCTTCAATAGCCTTCTTTACCTTATTGGTCTCCTCACCTATCTCACGCCTCTGTGAATGGTCAAGAGAGCCCAGCCCCTTAAGTAGAGTTGATATCACGCCCTTTCGGCCAAGATACCGTACACGGAGGGCATTGGCCTCGTCCAGTGTAGATGCGCCGCTAATAGAAGCAAGGGCTTCATCACGAATCTCAATAAGACGTTTTTTCATAAGATAAAATCGGCCGCTTCCGTTAAGAGGCGGCTAAAGTGATTGGTATGGAAGATCTTTATGAGTAAGCTGTAAAATCCGCTGCTCAGGAAGCGGAGACAGAAGACCTTGCGCTCTCTACAATGCGCGTAAAGGCCTCGGGGTCTCTAACGGCTATATCGGCAAGGACTTTTCTGTCAAGCCCCGAGCCGGAAGCGGCAAGGCCGTTCATGAGCCTTGAGTATGAGATGCCGTTAAGCCTGGCCGCGGCGTTTATCCTTGTAATCCAGAGCCGCCTCATTACCCTCTTTTTTGTCCTTCTGTCACGGTAGGCATAGGCAAGTCCTCTCTCCACGGCCTCGGCGGCGATGTGATAAAGGTTGCCGTTACCCCCCCTGTAGCCCTTGGCGGCCTTCATGACCTTACGTCTTTTTTTCTGCGCGTTAATACTTCTTTTTACCCTTGGCATCTTAAAACTCCCTGAAAATTACTTTTATTTTTTAATATGTTATAGTAAATACATAATACCGTTCATGAGGTACCAGCGATAAGGCTAAAGGCTCATTAAAGCGGCGCGCACGACAACTATCTAGCCGCAGGCCAGCATCCTTTTTACGGCCCTCTCATTGGACTCTGATACCAGTCCGGATTTTCTAAGGCCCCGTTTCTGCGCGTTCGATTTACTCGTGAGTATATGTCTAAGACCGGATTTTTTACGTTTAACCTTGCCTGTACCGGTAAGTTTAAACCTCTTTGCGGCCCCTCTGTTTGTCTTTAACTTAGGCATTTCTTCCTCCTGAACAGTCCGGATATTTTTCGCGCCCCGCGCGATGGACTTTTTTTATTATATAACTAAAGAGCGAGAGATGGCACTCATATCAGACTCAAGCCACGTCACCCCATCACCTCAGCGTTCCTCTTTGCCCTTCACCTCAAACCCGGTTGCCCCTAAAAACGTCATCCCTTTGTCCTCAGGCCCTTTTTTCTTTTAACTGCACCGGAGCGAGAAGCATGGTCATCTTGCGCCCCTCCATCCTTGGCGGAGCCTCTACGTTTCCAACCTCTTTGAGGTCCTCGACGATGCGTTTAAGCATATTCTCGCCGATATTCTTATGTACTATCTCCCTGCCTCTGAAAAATACAAAGAACCTCACCCTGTCGCCGGACTCAAGAAACCTCTTTGCGTTACGCTCCTTGAAGAGAAAATCATGCTCGTCCGTCTTGGGGCGGAGTTTAATCTCTTTTATATTAATTACAGTCTGTTTTTTACGAGCCTCACGGGCCCTCTTGCTCATCTGGTACTTATATTTACCGTAATCCATAATACGGCATACAGGGGGTTTTGCCTGCGGAGCTACCTCCACAAGGTCAAGACCTGCGTCTTCAGCGATATGAAGGGCCTCAGGCGTCTTCATAACACCGAGCTGATTACCCTCTACATCGACAACCCTTACCTCTGATACCTTTATAAGACTGTTAGTCCGTGTCCTATCCTTTGCTATAGTAGCTTACCCCCTTGAGGTTTATTTTCTTCTTTTAGCATACACATAAAATCAGCAAGGCTCATGGTATCAAGTACGCCCTTCCATTTTGCACGAGGCGCAACCATTTGTTCATCCTGCTCTTTATCTCCGAGGACAAGAAGATAAGGTATCTTTTCCATCTCGCCTGCCCGGATCTTGAAGCCGAGTTTCTCGCCTCTATCGTCAAGGTCGCTCCTGATACCTGCGTCCTTAAGCTCTCTTGTAACCTGCAGACCGTACTGTGCGTTACGCTCCGTTACGGTAATGACGCGTACCTGCACCGGCGCAAGCCAGAGAGGAAAGGCCCCGGCATAATGCTCCACAAGACAGCCCATGAAGCGCTCAAGAGAGCCCATGAGGGCTCTATGAAGCATAATAGGGCGGACATCGGCGCCGCTGCTGTCCCTGTAAGTGACATCAAAACGCTCGGGGAGGTTGAAGTCTACCTGAAGGGTGGAACACTGCCAGCTCCTGCCAAGCACGTCTTTAATCTTTATATCTATCTTGGGTCCATAAAAGACACCCTCGCCGGGGTCTACCGTAAAGGGCAGTCCCAGGGACTTCATGGCGCCGCTGAGAGCCTCCTCCGCGGCTGCCCAGTCAGCAAGCTCTCCCACGTACTTATCGGGCCTTGTGCTGAGGTATATGTCATAATTATTAAACCCGAAAGACCGCAGTATGTAAAGGGTAAAGTTAAGTACGCCTTTTATTTCCGCCTCCATCTCCGATGGAGCCATAAAGATATGGGCGTCATCCTGGGTAAAGCCCCGAACCCGCAGCAGGCCGTGGAGCACACCGGAGCGCTCGTACCTGTACACGGTGCCGAGCTCTGCGTACCTTATGGGCAGCTCACGATAGCTCCTTAAGCGGCTCTTGTAGACCTGTATATGAAAGGGACAGTTCATGGGTTTTACTATGTACTCCTGGCCCTCTACGTCCATTGGAGAGAAGAGATTTTCTTTATAAAAATCCCAGTGTCCCGAGGTCTTCCATAGCTCCACACTGGCCACATGGGGCGAGTAAATAATATCGTAACCGTGGGTTCTATGCTCATCCCTCCAGAAGTCCTCGATAATACCCCTTACGGCGGCTCCCTTGGGATGCCATAATACAAGGCCGGCGCCTATATCGGCGTTTGTGGAGTAGAGGTCAAGCTCCTTACCTATGCGGCGGTGGTCTCTCTTGCGGGCCTCCTCCATACGTTTGAGGTGCTCTTTAAGGTCTGCTTTAGCGGCAAAGGCCGTGCCGTAGAGGCGCTGGAGCATCTTTCTGCTCTCATCGCCGCGCCAATATGCCCCGGCGATTGAGGTAAGCTTAAATGCCTTTATATAACCTGTTGACGGTATATGAGGCCCGCGGCATAAGTCCGTAAAACCGGACTGAGAGTAAAGGGTAACGGTCTCGGCATCAAGGTCTTCGAGAAGCTCTACCTTATAGTCTTCTTTTCTCTCCCTGAAAAAATCAATGGCCGCGTCTTTTGTAAGGACAGTACGATTAAAAGGATGGTTGCCCCTGATTATCTCCATCATCTTTTTTTCTATGGATTTGAGGTCCTCAGGCGTAAAAGGCTCGGCAACGTCAACATCATAATAAAAACCATTCTCTACAGTAGGGCCGATAGCGAACTTAACCTCGGGAAAGAGCTCTTTAACGGCCTCGGCCATGACGTGGGCAGTGGAGTGACGGCATATCTCAAGGCCCTCGGGCGAGTCGAGCTCAACAAGCTCAACAACATCGACCCCTTCGGCGGCCTCTACAGAGGCGCGGAGGTCAAGTAGCCTCTCACCTGCTTTTACGGCTACGCACCGCTTCAGAAGCCCCTTGTCATGGGCAAGGAGAAGATCAAAAAAAGTGCTCTCAAGGGGGCATTTTAACGTGCCGCCATCTGTAAGATTTATAAGAGTCATAATTTGGGCCTTAAAAAACTCATAAAAGACGTCACTGCCTGTTTTCAATAAAAACCAGGTAATTCAAGACATTACCTGAGATTAAGGAAAAAAACAGACCATGACGCCTATACAATCTGGTAGGCACGGGCGGTTTCGAACCGCCGACCTCTACCGTGTCAAGGTAGCGCTCTCCCACTGAGCTACGCGCCTTAAGTGAAAAATATAAAAAGTCTCAAATAAAAAAACGCCCGAAGAATTACTCCGGGTAGCCTTTAAAAACCTTAACGGTATAAAGGTGTTATAAAATATTATCATAAAAGTTAAGACTGTCAAGGAAAATGCGTTCATGGGGGGAGGAAATCGCTCTTAAGGGCAATTAAGCCGCCAGGGGACGAGTACAAAGAACGGTTAATATGTCTGAAAAAAAACAGGAAGCCCCCATTACCTGAGGGGTCTGAAATAAGATAGGGAGGTCTTTTTAGAAAAAAAGGCCTCCCGGTATGCGGAGATAGTGAAAGGGGGGGATGGTAGGGCTTCTCTTAAAAGAAGCTTCGTGCAGAGTAAAAAGACATCAAAGCCTTATTGTTGGAAGAATTAAGGGACAGAGCCACTAGCAGTAGCCTTACCTGCCCCTAACACTTTCCTACTCTCAAGTACATTGTACGCAACCAAAGATTAAAGAGAGATTAGAGTTAATCCGTAGGAGATAATAAGTGAGAAAGTCCCCGCGAGAAGCGTGACGGCTTGATTTTTAAGAAAAATCACGTTATATTCTCATCACTTTCCATAAATGCAGAGATACTAAAGATCAATAATAAATAATTATCCCTTTATGAGCTATGAGAAAGATTATTTTAAACTTATTTTTTCTCGGCCTCATAGTTAGCACTCTTACAGGTTTGGCATTCAAGAAAAGCGCCTTTTTTAAAGAGTCCCCCTTCCTGCCTCCTCTGCCAAAATTCAGCGCAAAGGCCCTCATTGACAGAGAGTTCTACAAAGGTCTTGAGTCTTATCTTAATTTCCGTAATCCTCTAAGACGGCATTACATCAAGTCAAATAGCTGGCTGGATATACATCTTTTTAATACCTCACCCACTCGCAAGATACATAAAGGCTTGAATGGATGGTTATACTACAGGCCCGCGATTAAGAGTTTCTTAAAGGCCGATTGTAAAAAAAAGGAAAAGGCACTTCAACTGGCAAGGGTTCTTCACAGGCTGGAGCGCAGGCTGAAGAAGGCAGGAAAACGATTTGTCTTTATCGTGGCGCCTGACAAAGCAACCATATACCCGGAGTATATGGGCGGGGTACGTGAGGCCAATGGCTGTAACAAGAGTTTTTACGACCTCTTTCTTGAGGCCCTTAAGAGATACCCCGTAAGAGGCTTTATTCGTCTTGACCGGAAGTTTATGGAGGCAAAAAAGACCAATCTACTCTATTACACCGGCGGCACTCACTGGAATGACAGAGGGGCCGCGCTCGCGGGAAAACTTATCCTTAAAAAATTATCCACCTCCGATGTCTCATACCGCCTGCCCCATATAGACTTTCGTGAGAAGAGGGTCTTAAGCGAATCCGCGCTCATGCTCTCCGTTAATTTATATGAGCTTGCCTTTGTCGCCGATACCATCCGCTTCGAGACTGATGTTAAGACAGACAATATCGAGCCTTTGGCCTTTTTTCCAAGTGAGTGGTTTTTATTAAGAACCAAGGCGCGCCGCCGGAGCGCAGGCCCGCTGCTGCCAAAGACGATTATCTACAGGGATTCATTCATGACGGCGCCGCTGAAATTTCTCAAAGGCTCCTTCGAGGAAATTTACGCCCGCTGGAGCCACGTCTTTCCAGAAAACATAAAGGTTGAGGCAAAAGAAGTGGCTGCGGCGAAGATTGTCATAATCGAGATTGTGGAGAAGGATCTGCCAAAGCTGCAACTGAGACCGGAACTTGTGATTAAGCAAACCAGGATGCAGGCATCCTTAGCAAACAGCGGAACCCCTGGGCCTAACTTAACAGCAAGATAAACGAGAGAGAGTTTTTTTCATTGTCAATCGTGTATATAATGAGATAAAGTATAGGGCTGAATAGCACTCACAGCTTGAGATACACATCCGCAAGTTACCTGCATGGCTGCCTTAAGCACCCTCTGCAGATGACCTTCAATACCGGATACACCCAATGGAGTTAAAAAAGATATGATTTTTCCAAGTCAGATATTTCTCTTTTATTTTCTCCCCCTGCTGCTCGCCTTTTATTATGTAACGCCTAAAAGGTACCGTAACCACACCTTACTTGCCTTCAGCTACTTATTTTACCTCTGGGGAAGCGGCCTCTTTTTATTTGCTCTTCTGGCATCAACTGCCGTGGATTTCTTTCTTGCGCTGAAGATGGAGAAACAAGAAGGCGGCACACGTAAACGCTGGCTCGCCGTCTCCATAACCTTCAACCTGGCTATTCTGGCATACTTCAAGTACTCAAACTTCTTCATCGCAGAGGTAAACGCCCTGCTCGGGTCACAGGGCTCACCCTACATAAAATGGACTGAAGTCGTCCTGCCCATAGGCATCTCCTTCTTTACCTTTCAAAAGATAACCTACCTTGTAGATGTATACAGGAAGGAAAAAAAGGCCCTTCACCGCTTTGTGGATTACGCCCTTTATGTGGCCCTCTTCCCGCAGCTCATCGCAGGGCCTATCGTGCGTTTTCATGAGATAAGCGACCAACTGCGTACACGTGTGGAGACCTTTGACGGGTTTTATCAGGGAACACTGCGTTTTTACTGGGGGCTGATGAAAAAAGTGGTCCTCGCTAACAGATGCGGAGCCATTGCCGATGCCGTATTCGCCCTTAACACAGGGGCGCTGGATACTAAGATGGCCTGGGTAGGAGTCACGGCCTACGGCCTTCAGATATACTTTGATTTTTCCGCCTACTCCGACATGGCAATAGGGCTCGGGCATATGTTCGGTTTCAGACTTCCGGAGAACTTCAGGAGGCCTTATTCATCCATAAGCATCACTGACTTCTGGCGGCGCTGGCACATTACGTTATCCAACTTTTTCCGTGATTATCTCTACATACCCCTTGGCGGCAACCGAGTCACGCCGGTAAAGACATACGTCAACCTCATGATAGTATTTACTCTCTGCGGCTTATGGCACGGGGCCAACTGGACGTTTATCATATGGGGAATTTTTCACGGCTCCCTGCTAATCATTGAACGCCTCTCCGGGCTGCGCGCTACTGACGCTAAAAATTTTATTATATTAAGAAGGGCCGTTACGCTCTTTCTCGTAATGGTGGGATGGGTCTTTTTCCGTGCCGTTGACATGGGCCATGCTACCTCCATGCTGAAAATAATGTTTGTGCCTGTGAATTACCCCCTGCCATTTACCCTATTCGAGGCAATGAACTACAGGAATATCTTCTTCATGCTCGCGGCCGCCATTGTCTTCTTTCTGCCCCGTGATTTCTCAGGGCTCTCTCTTATCGAAAAACACAGACAACCACTCCCGGAGGCGCTAAGGGTAGCCGTAGTAATAATAATGGTCCTTTATTCCGTGGCCCTTATCGTAAGCGGCTCATATAACCCCTTTATCTACTTCCAGTTCTAAGAGGACCATGAGGGATAAGGTACTTACATTTTTCTTTATACTGCTTATTACAAGTCAGGTATACGGCCTTGTACTTGCCCCGGGGACTACGTTACAGGAAAAACGCAAGTTCGCCGAGATCCCGGAGTTCAAGACCGCGAGCCTCATTGAAGGCTCTTTTTACTCTAAACTCGGAAAATTTCTCGATGACCGATACCCTTACCGTTCTACGTTAATCATCGTCAAGAACTGGATTGACTTCTACATATTCAAGACCTCTCCCTCTCCCAAGGTGCATATCGGTACTGATGGCTGGCTTTACCTGAAAAAAGGCATGAGCAGTTATTTCAAAGATGACTGCAAAAGAAGAGCAGCAGCACGCAACCTTGCAAGAGAGCTTAACATGGTGGAAAAATACTTCAAATCCTTTGGCAAGAGATTCTTCTTTGTAGTCGCCCCGGACAAAGCCACCATATACCCTGAGTACGTGGGCGTTGAGAGAGCCTCTCATAGCTGCGGTAAAAGCTTTTATGATCTATTTATCGATGCCCTTGAAGAATACCCTCTACAGGGTTTCATACGACTTGACAAACTCCTGATTGAAGCCAAAAAAGATTCTCAGCTCTATTATCAAAAAGGAACGCACTGGAATGACCAGGGAGCCCTCCTTGCGAGCAATGCTATACTACAGAGGCTCTCCACACAATCAGTGAATTATAAAACACCTGAAATTATTTTCAAGGAAGTAGAACGTCGCCAAGACCTTGCCGTTATGTTTGCGTTGGACCTGAAAGACAAATCCTATTTTGCTGGAATGAGAAACAAAGACATTAACTTTACTGTAAAAAAACTTCCGCCACGGCGTCAGGACAAAGAATACAACCTAAAGATAAGGGCTAATTCTAACCAAGGATATCCCCTGCTGCCGCGTGCCATTATATACAGGGATTCCTTTATGATCACCCCCCTTTATATGATAGCCAACTCCTTTAAAGAGATTGACGCTATCTGGACATATAAAATTCCCTTAGCCCCTGAAATAGATCTTGATGCCCTAAGGGTCTCTAAGATAGTTATAATAGAGGTTGTCGAGAGATTTCTCCATGATGTTCAGTTCAATGAAAATGCCCTGAAAATGCTCTAAGCGCCATGCCGCCTTCTCTTTTAAGAGGACCATGAGAGATAAAATTCTTACAATTTTCTTTATACTGCTTATCACAAGTCAGTTATACGGCCTTGTACTTGCCCCGGGGACTACGTTACAGGAAAAACGCAAGTTCGCCGAGATCCCGGAGTTCAAGACCGCGAGCCTCATTGAAGGCTCTTTTTACTCTAAACTCGGAAAATTTCTCGATGACCGATACCCTTACCGTTCTACGTTAATCATCGTCAAGAACTGGATTGACTTCTACATATTCAAGACCTCTCCCTCTCCCAAGGTGCATATCGGTACTGATGGCTGGCTTTACCTGAAAAAAGGCATGAGCAGTTATTTAAAGAATGACTGCAAAAAAAAACAAAAGGCGCAAAATCTTGCCAGAGAGCTTTACCGCGTTGAAAAATACCTCGCATCCATTAATAAGAAATTCTTCTTTATAGTCGCCCCCGACAAAGCCACAATCTATCCCGAGCACGTAGGCATGAGACGGGCACGAAGTACCTGTGGCATGAGTTTTTACGATCTCTTTCTCGAGGCCCTTGATGAGTATCCTCTTCAGGGTTTTATAAGGCTCGACCAAATCCTCGTTGATGCTAAAAGTGATTCACAAATCTACTATCAAAAAGGAACACACTGGAATGACCGTGGGGCCCTCCTTGTTAGCAGGACGATACTGCAGAGGCTCTCCGCAGAATCAGCTATATACAATCCGCCTGAGATAAAGTTCAAAGAAATAGAACGCACTCAGGACCTGGCCGCATTATTTGCCCTGAACCTGAAGGAAAAAACGTATATCGCAGGTATAAGCAGGAAAGATAACAATATAACAATAAAAAGCCTGCCCCCCTTTCTCGGCAAGAGGTCTTTTCATCTGAAGTTAACGAATAACGCCGCAGCGGGCACCCTGTTACTGCCGCGCACTATTATATACCAGGATTCATTTTTGAACGTTCCCCTTAATATGATAGCCGGCTCCTTTGAAGAGATCGATGCTATCTGGACACCGAAAGTTCTCAGTAAACCCGAGATAGATTTTTATGCGCTGAGGGCCTCTAAGATAGTGATAGTCGAGGTTATTGAGAGGTCCCTCGATGATGTTCAGTTCAATGAAAAAGCCCTGAAAATGCTCTAAGCGCCATGCCGCCTTCTCTTTTAAGAGGACCATGAGGGATAAAATTCTTACAATTTTCTTTATACTGCTTATTACCAGTCAGGTATACGGGATGGCGTTTACTCCCAAGGTAACCCTTAATGAAAAACGCCTGCTCGCGAAAATCCCCGAGTTCAGAGCAGAGAGGCTCCTTATGAGCTCCTACTACGCTGACCTCGGCAAATTTCTCAATGACCGCTACCCTTACCGAGCCCCTTTAATACTAGCAAAAAACTGGATTGACTACTACGTTTTCAGCACATCTCCATCACCAAAGGTACACATCGGCGCCGAGGGCTGGCTCTATATAAGAAGCGGTATAAAGAGTTACTTACAAGACGAGTGTAACAAGAAAAAAAAGGCCCTGAACCTTGCCCGCACCCTGAATTCAATTGAAAAATTTTTAATATCAAAGGATAAGGAATTCTTGTTTATAGTAGCCCCTGACAAAGCCACAATATACCCGGAACATATTGGTTTTAAGAGACCTGAAAACGACTGCGGCACAAACTTTTACGAGCTCTTTCTTCGTGCCCTTAAGAAGTATCCGCTAAAGGGATTTATCAGACTTGATGACCGGCTGCTTAAGTTAAAAGAGGATTTTCCCGTTTACTATAGAAGCGGGACGCACTGGAATGACCGCGGCTCCATTATAGCAGGTAACGCCATCCTCAAAGGGTTATCAACCCCATCAAACAAATATCAGCTGCCTGAGATAAGGTTCAAAGAAATCGAAGACCTCCGCGATCTAACCATTTTATGGGGGCTTAATCTCACGGAAACCGTAGATGCTATCCGTATATGGAAGAAAAGCGATAGGGAGATAAAAATAAAAAAACTGAAACCACTTAAGAACGGCAGGCCGCGTCTGCTAATAACCACTACCGCCGCAGAGGGCAATGCCCTCCTGCCGGAGACCATTATTTACAGGGACTCCTTTATGTCCATGCCCCTGAAATTAACGCAGGGATACTTTAAAAAAATAAATGCTATCTGGACACATAAGATTCCGGTGGCCCCTAAGGTAGATTATCCTACCCTTCGTGCATCAAAGATAATTATAATTGAGGTTGTTGAGAGAAAACTTTACAGACTAAAGATTAGAGAAAAGGCCCTGCGGGAAGCCCTTGACAGCGGCGCTGAATCAAAGAATAAGGCCAATAATTAGCCCTTGCCAGGTATTGATAAAATATATAGAATAAACCCTTAGAGCGTACACCATCGCGCGCTGCACTGATTATGGATATAATATGTTAAATACCAAATGCCCAAAATGCAGGAACACTATCACCTCCCCATTTTTATCTGAATTTGAGGTGGTGCGATGCACCGGGTGCGGAGCTTCTTTTCCAGTAAAGGACGTATTAATCTCTGCCGGCCCATACTCCATATATAGAGACGTACTTATTAAAAACATACATAAATACATCGGGCTCTTGAAGGAAGCCAAATCCGAGATAGGAGAGCTTGAAAAAGGCGGCAACAACTCCGCAGCTCATTCAGAATCGGTAAAGACCGTCAGGCTCTTTATCAGCAGACTAAAAGAACTCCTTAACGGCTGCCGTGACAAACTTCGGGTGCCCGGAGACAAGAGTTCCGTTGAGTGCTCTATACACGGCAATACCTGCACCGGCGCTCTTATCAACATAAGCCTCACTGGTATCTGTATTGATATAAGTGAGAACTTACACATGATAGCGCCCGGGGTCATCATCAAACTCACAATAATGGATGAGAGTTTTTCCGGCCCCCTTCATCTACATGGCGAGGTGGTCTGGAATACTGATAAGGGCCAAACCGGGTTAATATTTACCGGTCTTACCAAGTCTGTAAAAAAAGACCTCTGGAGTTTCATAACTTCCAAAAGCCCCTTAAAAGACCTGGAAGAGAATAACCTTGCGGAGGGCTGAATAATTACCGCTCTTTTACAAGGCATTGACTCTCTGGAGATAAATAAGTAATATAACTTTTTATTAAGTGTTATCGATCACCCATTAACTTTTTATAAAGATAGCAAGAGCAATGAAGAGTAAATCTCAACACTCGTAATGCCAGGCTGCTATACAAGATATTTTCAGGAAGCTCCGACCAGGTAATCTTCCCATCATAGTGGTAATTCAGAGTCCCTTACAGGTAATTAAATTAAAGAGGCATCTCATGTTAAAGGTAGACTGTCCGAAATGCACATCCTCCATGACCTCCCCGGCTCTAATAGAGGCAGAGGAGATGCGGTGCTCAGTCTGCGGTGAGGACTTCCCCGTTAAAGATATCTATATCGTGGCATGGCCTTATACCATCTACAGAGAGGTTGCCCTTAAGAACGTAGATAAATACATGCGCCTTCTGCGGGAGACCAAGGCCGATGTTGCGGTAATGGAAAAACTCGGCAAGGATTCCATGCCCTACCGGGAATCGGCAAAGAGCCTCAATCAATTCATCGAGATGCTAACAGAGCTCCTTGACGGATGCAGCGGCAACCTGCGCGTCCCCGGCGGCGCGACTACGGTGGAGTTCTATGCAGAGAACACTCCCATAATAGGAAGTGTCAAGAATATTAGCTCAACAGGCATCTGTATCACTCTCCCGAAGAAGTTTCCTCAGCTTGGCCCGGGACGGATTATCAAACTTTCTCTAAAAGACAGGGCCCTCTCCGAACCTCTCTCTCTGAAGGCATGGGTCGTATGGAGTACGTTAAAAGGCATCACGGGACTGAAGTTTGTAGGTATTGATAACGCCGCAAGAATTGCCCTTGGTGAGTTCATCAAGATAAAAAGCTCCATGACCGAGATTGAGGCAGCAAAATAACCGGGAAGGGATTAAAGGTGTGATGGGCGGGGAAATGCACCGTCATAAGATAGGCGGCTAATCAATGATGGAGTTTTAGCGGCACGACTTACAAGTTAAAAATATGTTCAAGGGCACAAGGGCAGATTACATGTCCTGCTCTTTTTCAACTGCTCACACGTAAGATTTACAGACGTACCGGCAGCCCTCTTAAAGAGTCCCTATAAGAATAATCTCAGCACCTTCAAGTGAGGTAAGTTCAAGGTCTTCGCCTCTTAAGAGGTCACCGTCACAGACCTCAAGCTCACCTGCCGCGGCCCTGCCTCCTGTCATGTATGCCATGAAAGGGCCATCTACTGCTACCTTCTCGCCTTTAGCAAGGCGTGCTACCTCGACAATTGTTTTAGCGGCAAATGTCTCACTCTGCCCCACTGTGCCGCCGTAAACACGTGTCACACTCCCCGGCTCCGGCTTATACACCTTATAGGCAGATGGCTCTCCCGCCTTTTCAGGCAGCACCCATATCTGTATCATGCGGTTTTTTGTATCATCGGGGTTTATCTCGTTATGACTAAAGCCCTCGCCTCCGGCGCGCTGAACCTGCACGGCAGGGGCCTTAATCTCCTCTCCGTGCTCCAGCGTACCCTCGTGCCTGATGCGCCCCTCTACCATAACGGAGATAACATCCACCTCTTTATGGTCATGCAGATGCGTCTCGCCCTTCGGGTTAAAACGCGCGTCGGCAAGGTAGACAAAGTTAGCAAGGCCCGGCCATGCGCCCTCTGCCGCGTACTTACCAAAGACCTTTGGGTCCGTAACAAGGCGATGCTCTCTGAGTCCGGCAAAGCCGCCAAGGGGCAGGTCGTCTCTGTGGAGGATGGATAAGCTCATGGATGTATTATAGCAGAGTTTTAGCTGCCCTGCTGGACGGGGGGGGAGTAATCGGTAAGACAGGTTTGGCTATCTGGCGTATTGGGTAGAAGTGACTTGATGGGTTACGCTTCGCTTCACCCAGCCTACAAGACTCTACCCAACCTACTGGGCTCGGCAGAATGAACAGTTTTTTTGTGGTAGGTGGTGGGCAACGGCGCCCAACGAGACCGATATTTTTGGTGGGCAGAGCCCATCCTACGAAACTGCGAGGCCCTTAGAACCTGTAAATTATACCAAAGGATATAAGTGGAAATACCTTAAAGAGGTTCAGAGACTTCTGAAGCTCAGCCTCTTCAGAGGCAAGGTTGCGCATAAACGCTGCGTTGCTTGTGACAGGGCCGCTCGCAGAGAGATCAGCCTCCGGTATACCCTGATAAGCACCGCCAAACTCAAGGGTAAAACCAAATTTTTTGTCTCTATCAAAAGTCGTATCCCAACCAAACCCGATATAAGGGGCAAGGGGGTTAAAATCTACCGTTCCCTTAAGCGTTCCCACCTCTGAGGCCGTATAGGAAACACCATTAATATTAAATGCCCCGCCAACAGGGTTGCCAAGAGCATCAATCTTATTATTATTGATGAGTATGCCTATGCTGAACATGAAGGAATTCATAAAAGGGTGCCAATCCAATAAGACGGGCACACTTGCAAGGTCTATCTTAAAGTCATAGTCAACTTTAGACGTTGTTCCGCTAAATAAATAGGGAAAATAATTTATCCCGCTACGCAGACCAGCGTGTCAGAGATGCCCACCCTACCGTCAACACCAACGCCAAATGAAGAAGCCTTTACGCTAACTGCTACGTTTCCGGCATAAACAGTCGTGGACAAAGCAAGCAATAGCAGGGTAAGCATCGGTATAATTTTCTTACTCACCTTGCCTCCTCAAAGAAGATTGACTCATAAACAGCCTCGTAGGTTGGGTAGAGCAAAGCGAAACCCAACAGACGATTACCCGCTCCCCTCACCCCAACCCCTCCAAGAGCCCCCGCACCTCGGCGGCGGCATCTTCCACCTTAACTAATCTTACCTCTCCGCTACGCCTGCCCTTTACCTCAACAAGGCCCTCGGCAAGGTTACGCTCACCTATGATAATTCTTACGGGGATGCCTATAAGGTCGGCGTCCTTGAATTTTTTTCCCGCCCGCTCGTTCCTCTCATCAAAGAGCGTCTCAACTCCGGCCTCTGTAAGGGCGGTGTAAATACCCTCGCCAGCCTTCATGGAGGCATCGTCCTTCACCTTAATAACAAGTACCTCAGCGGCAAATGGAGCGAGCCCGGGGGGCCAGATTATACCGGCCTCGTCATGGTTCTGCTCAATGGCCGCCGCGGCAGTCCTGCCGATACCGATGCCGTAACACCCCATTATCATGGGCTGCTCCTTGCCGTTGGAATCAAGAAAGACCGCGCCCATGGCACAGCTGTACTTTGTGCCCAGCTTAAAGACATGGCCAACCTCTATGCCCCTTCTAAGGGTCAGGGTTCCATCGCACCGCGGACAGCCGTCACCAACGCATGCAAAGGCAAGGTCGGCGTATGTAGCCTCAAAATCACGGCCCGGCACTACATTACAAATATGAGTATCTGCCTTATTACCGCCCGTTACCGCGCCGGACATGGCCAGGACACTGTAATCAGCATAGAGAGGAATTTTCAGCCCCACTGGGCCGGCAAAACCCGATGGCGCGCCTGTAACTTTGCAGACAGTATCCTCATCAGCAAGGCTTACCTCAGAGACATTAAAAACCCTTGCTAGCTTCATCTCATTAAGCTCAAGGTCTCCTCGCACAAGTGCCGCTACAGGGCCATTATCGGTCTCATATATAAGAGTCTTTATAAGGTTCGCAGGTGAAATATTTAAAAATTCGCTTACCTCCTCAACAGTCTTTTTACCGGGTGTCTTTACCGGCTTTACAGCTTCGATGTTTTTCCCCGATAAAGATGGTTTTTTATTAATGGGCGCCCGAACCTCGGCGCGCTCCACATTTGCGGCATAATCGCAGGTATTGCAGGCCGCCACCTCGTCCTCGCCCGTATCGGCAAGGACCATGAACTCATGTGAAAAACTCCCGCCGATGGCCCCTGACTCGGCCTCAACGGCGCGAAACTCAAGGCCGCAGCGAGTAAATATCCGTCTGTAGGCGCCAAGCATATTCTCGTACTCTGCCTCCGCGCTCTCGTTATCAGCGTGAAAGGAATAGGCGTCCTTCATGACAAATTCTCTGCCGCGCATAAGGCCGAAGCGCGGACGAATCTCATCACGAAACTTGGTCTGTATCTGATAGAGGTTAAGAGGCAGCTGACGGTAGGAGCGCACCGAGCCCCGCACCATATCGGTAATAACCTCCTCATGCGTGGGGCCTATGCAGAATTCTCTGTTATGACGGTCAGTTACACGAAGAAGCTCAGGGCCGTACTTATCCCACCTGCCGCTCTCTTTCCAGAGTTCAGATGGTATGACCACGGGCAGGCTCACCTCCTGCGCCCCTGCCCTGTCCATCTCTTCGCGGACTATATTCTCCACCTTTCTAAGGACCCGTAGCCCAAGGGGCAGTATCTCGTATATCCCTGCGGCGGCCTTTTTTATCATGCCCGCCCGCATCATAAGACGCTGACTAATGACCTCGGCATCAGCGGGAGACTCCTTTAACGTGGGGAGCAGTAACCTTGAAAAGCGCATATCTTGTAATTTTCTCCCTGTAACCGCAAACTACATACGGTCTTTAAAGACCTGTATATCGGCCTTTTTTCTAAGTGAAAGTATCCAGTCGTTTATCTTCTCGTCTTCTTTAGAGGCCTGCAGCCTCTCGGTGAAAGCTTCTTTAAGGTCGCTGGTAAGGCTGGATATATCCGCCTCTTTCGACCCCTTCCACTCCATTACGTAAAAGGTATCTCCTGAAGAGAGGGGTTTTTCAAATACCGGTTTCTCGGCCGTTAGGTCAAAGAGCCCGCTGTACTGCGCGGCAGATAATTCCGTGCCCGGTATGGTGCCTCCGGCAGCGGCGAAGAACCCTGTCTCTGAGACCTTAAGACCCTTTTCCGAGGCAACGTCCTTGAGGAGCTTACCGTCCTGCAAGGCCTTGAGAACCGCATCGGCCTCTCTCTTGGCGGCGCTCACCGATTTAATCGTGCCGAGCTCATCAGTGACCCTATCCTTAACCTCTTCGAACTGAGGTATCCTCGCCTCAACCCGCTGTACAACCTTTACAAGATAAATACCCGTGAAGGTCTTTATGGGCTCGCTCACATCACCGCTATTCATGAGAAAGAGCGCATCCTTCACCTGAGGCACACCGGCAAGAGTATTATCAAAGTGCTTTGCGTCAAAGAGCCCCGTCTCATGGAATGTAAGACCCGCGGTTTTTTTAACGGCCTGCCGCAGCTCCTTTACGTCGTTACTATTCTTAAAGGTCTCCTCAAGGGCCTTTATGGCCTCAAAGGCCCCTGCACCTGACTTCTTCTCGGCGAGTTTCTTTTTAATTGAGGCGCGCTCGGAGTCAAGGGGTTTAATGGAGGCGGCTTTACGCCCCTCGAGCTTTATAATGTGCGAGCCGAATGGAGTATCAACTATCTCGCTCACCTCTCCTTTTTTAAGAGCAAAGGCCACCTGCTCAAAATCCTTCATCATTACGCCGCGTGGAAACCACCCGAGGTCTCCGCCCTTCTTGGCTGAGCCGGGGTCGCCGGAGTACTCGGCGGCAAGCTTTGTAAAGTCCTCTCCGCCCTTAATTCTCTTAAGTATCCCCTCGGCCTTATCTCTTGCGGCTTTTCGCGCGAGCTCACGGTCCGTACCTTTCTTTATATCAGGACGAATCAGGATATGGCGAGCGTGTATCTCTTCGGGTACAGTAAATGACTCCTTATTCTTTTCATAATACTCCCCTATCTCCGCTTCACTTACGGAAACACCCTTTGAAAAGGCGCTGAACTCGCCATAGGCGTAGACCGCCTTTACCTTTGCGGGAAGGACAAAATCCGTTGAATGCTCCATAAGGTACTCTTTGGCCTCCTCATCGGCAACCTTCACAGAGCTCCTCATATCTACTGCCTTTACAGCGACGTAAGAGAGGTTTATCTCCCTATTCTCCTTCAAAAAAGCCTTTTTTATATCAGCCTCATTTACAGTGACGCCCTTTACAACGCTTGCCCTCATCTTATCCACAAGGAGGTCTCTGCGTACATCCTCCTCAAAATCCACAGGTTTTATCCTCTCACCGCTGAGGGCCTTGAAATACGTATCTTGATCAAAGGCGCCGTTCTTTTGAAAGGCCTCCATAGTGCCTATGGTATCCTGCACCTCCTTTTTTGAGACACTGATGCCGCCCTTCTCCGCGGCCATAACAGCAAGAGACCTGTCAATAAGTATAGAGACGGCGTTATCCTTGAGGTTCAGGCTCTTCTCCACAGCAGGCGTATAATTACCCTTTAGCATCTTACGGTAGTAATCCTTGAGTCTCTTATGAAGGGCAAGATACTCCTTCACATCAATGGGCTCTCCGTTTACAATAGCTACGGCTGTGCCTGACTTGCTTCTTCCGCCCGGGCCTACGCCCCAGAAGATGAAGACCAGTATAATAGCGCCGAATATAAACAGAACATAGGTGGATTTTGTCTTAGTACGTATACTCTCAAGCATAACCTTGTTTTTCCTCCCTTTACAGCGGCATTTGTAATAAGTGTCACAGATTCAATCTTATATATAGTGTTAAATATTAAGGAATATTCTCTCTCAGTGCAACCTTTTTATTGTTTTTTATCCTTGCCAAAAGCCGCTTTGTTCTGATAGAGTTATAAAAATTTACCTTGGAGAGACCATGTTAAATAAATTTTTAAATGTATTCTCAAACGACCTCGCCATAGACCTTGGCACGGCAAGCACCCTCATCTATGTAAAAGGCAAGGGTATTGTTACCAACGAACCATCAGTAGTAGCCGTAAAACGTGACGGCGGAAACCAGCGCGTACTTGCCGTTGGCAAGGACGCCAAGGCAATGCTCGGCAAGACCCCCGGTAATATCTCAGCCATACGGCCCCTGAAAGACGGCGTAATAGCCGACTTTGAGATAACCGAAGAGATGCTGAAATATTTTATAGCCAAAGTCCATAACAGAAAGTTCTTTGTACGGCCGCGCATAATCGTCGGCGTACCCTCGGGCATTACGCAGGTGGAAAAACGGGCCGTTAAAGAATCAGCCTACTCCGCCGGGGCCTCGGAGGTCTACCTTATCGAGGAGCCCATGGC
>JBHHUP010000019.1:0-27974 GCA_046753845.1 Thermodesulfobacteriota bacterium | reverse complement strand
GTAATGTAAAACTTTGCATCGTAAAGTAAAAGTTCAATTAATTAAACAGCCTGTGTGCATGAACTATACAACTCGTCCACTCTCTAATAGAGTGGCGAAAGGTTTAATAAAAAAGGAGATTATGGATACTATTTAAGATACTTACTGCCATTATGAAATCCCTCCTCCACTTGACAGGGGTGGAAAAATAGTATCTATTATACTAATAACATCATCATAAATGGCCTCAATCAGGGTCCTAACAGATAAGAGTAGTACTCAGAGATCAAAACAATATAATTTCAGAGGCAATAACTTGGGAAATATAAAAATACTCAGTACAATACTTATAGGGCTCTTCCTGATGCCTCTTGCCTACTCTACGGCAGGGGCCCGTGAGAGAAAAGGCGAGGTCGTCCTTGATATCAGGATAGATGCAGGGAGTGATAACAGAGATACTCGTCTCTGGCTCCCCTACCCTGTCTCGGACCAGGACCAGACCATAGAGGATATGAGAATCACCGGCAACTTTACAAAGAGCGGCATATACAGCCAGGGCGAGAACGGTGTACTCATGCTATACGCCGAGTGGTCAAGACCTGTTAAGGACCACAAACTGCGTGTAGCCTATGTGGCAACGGCTGAGGAGAGGATTAAGAAAGATTTTTCACCTGCCAGCAGCGAGGTTATCCCCGTTGCGGTAAAAAAATATCTGAAGAGTACGGAGTTCATACCTCTTGACGGGGTGATTGTGAAGATTGCCGCAAAGGTAACGACAGGAAAAACCGATGTAAATGAAAAGGCCCGCGCCGTCTACGACTGGGTGGTGAATAACATATCAAGAGACCCCCATGTGCAGGGCTGCGGCCTTGGCGATGTTGAGATTACGCTTGCAAAACGGAGCGGTAAATGCGCTGATATCAGCTCTGTATTTGTCGCCGTGGCGCGCGCCGCGGGGGTGCCGGCAAGAGAGGTATTCGGCCTTCGCCTCGGGAAAAAAGATACCCAGGACATTACGGGCGGCTACCACTGCTGGGCCGAGTTCTACCAGCCCGGATACGGATGGGTTCCCGTGGACCCCGCCGACGTTAGAAAGATTATGCTCGTAAAGGGCCTCAAACTTGAAGACGCCGAACCCTACCGCGAATATTACTTCGGCGCCGTCGACGAATACAGGATAGTCATAGCAAAGGGCAGGACTGATTTTCTTGCCCCCCGTCAGAAGGCAGGGCCCGTAAGCTACTTCATGTACCCCTATGCCGAGGTAGACGGCAAACCCCTTGAGTGGCTTGCGGCACAGAAAAAACTTAAGTATACCAATACCTTTAGGGCAATTCATTAAGGCAGAGGCTTAAGACAACTCACCTTACCGCCGCTTAATGGAAGAGGCCCGCGGGTACGGAGCAAGAGCCCCATGCAGAAGAGACCGCTTAACACAGTTGAGTGCGCCGCCGCCCTTAAGGCCATGTCCGATAAGACGAGGCTCCTAATCCTGAAGGTACTTTTTAAGGGAGAAAAATGCGGAACAGAGCTCGCCCGTGAGCTCCATGCAAGCCAGCCCCATATAGCGCACCACCTGAATATCCTTAAAAAGGCCGGCCTCGTAGACTCACGCCGCGACGGCAAGAGGGTCTGCTACAGCCTTCACAGGGCCGTGCATGAGGCCATGCAGGATAGTGACAGACAGTCCATTAACCTTGGATGCTGCACCATGACCTTTAAGGGCGAATAAGATTAAAAAACTTTTTTTGCATTCACGTATACACCTTTTTATATAGTTACATACCTATACGGGGATTTCCATGAGATTAAGATTAAGATACGCCTTATCCATATTATCAGTATTTTTAATCGCCGCCTCTCTCCTGATAAGAGCGGAAGGAGCAAGGGCGGAGGGAGTGACCATAAGAATCACGGGCTCCACTACGGTACTGCCCGTAGCCGCAAGGGCGGCAGAAGACTTCATGGCCTCTCACCCGGAGCTGAGGATAACCGTTAACCCCGGAGGTTCCGGTCTGGGGGTAAAATCCATTGGCAGAGGCCTTGCGGATATCGGCATGGTCTCGCGTGAGATTACGGCCCGGGAAAAGGCACACTTTAAGGATACAGACTTTAACGTACTTATTTTCGCAAGGGACGCCGTAGCCTGTGTAGTATCCTCGGAGGTCTATAACGGCGGTGTAAAGGGCCTTACAAAAAAAGAAATAAGGGGAATATACAGCGGTCTCATAAATAACTGGAAAGAGGTCGGAGGGCCGGACCGGCCCATCTTCGTCATCGACAAAGAGGCGCACAGGGGCACGCGCCATGTATTCATGGAGTATGTCTTCGGTGAAAAAACTCCCATCGCGCAGGGGGCTGACCTTGTATCAGGGGCCAACAACGAGGAGCAGACCAAGGTAAGTCTGAGCGACTCTGCCATAGGCATGCTCTCAATAGCCTGGATTAATAAAGACGTGCGCGGGGTGGCTATCGAAGAAGAGGGCCATGCCGTGGAGCCCACACAAGAGAACATTATAAACGGCTCATATCCCATCGCACGAGACCTCACCTTTATCACCAATGGCCCGCCCAAAGGGGAGGTAAAGAATTTTCTCGATTACATCCTTGGCCCCGAAGGGCGCAAAATAATAGAGGCATCAGGCTATGTCCCCGTTAAATAAAGATACCGCGGCAGGGATTATATTGGGGACGGGTTTTTTTATCACCCTCGGGCTCTCGGTGCTGATCCTCGCCTTTCTCTTTGCCCAGAGCCTGCCCGTACTGCTAAACGAAGGCACGGGTTTTATTACGGGGCGGCAGTGGTACGCAGCAGGAGATATCTACGGTGCGCTGCCCATGCTCTACGGAACCTTTACGGTAACCCTCATAGCCCTTCTTATCGCCATGCCCCTCGGCATAGGCAGCGCCGTAATAACCTCGGAGTTCCTTACGGGCAGGACCCGCCATATCGTTAAATCCCTTATGGAGCTTCTCGCGGCCATCCCCGGCGTAGTGTACGGGCTCATTGGCATAGTCCTGCTGACAACAGGGGTGCGGGACATATTCGGGCTAATAGACGGCAACACCATATTTACGGCAGGCGCTCTACTTGGCATCATGATACTGCCTACGATTATGACGCTCTCTGATGACGCCATGAGGAGCGTTCCCGGCCCGTTACGTAGAGAAGCCCGCGCCCTTGGCCTTACAGGGGGCGAGACCATCAGGCGCGTAGTCCTTCCCGGGGCCATGAAAGGCATGGCCGGGGCGGTGCTGCTCGGGGTAAGCCGAGCCATGGGAGAGACTATCTCCGTAATGCTTGTCATAGGCGGCATGGACAGAGTGCCGAGCCCCATTTACAATGTCTTCACATCAGGGCAGAGCATTACCTCAAAGCTCGGCAGAGAAGGCGCCGAGGCCCTTGGCATGGGGCTCCAATGGAGCGCTCTGGCGGGCCTCGGGCTCATGCTCTTTATCTCCGTTATGGCGCTAACCCTTACCGGAAATATCATAAGAGGCGGTGTAAAGAGAAAAAGGGTAATGAGATGAGCAGAAGAAGAGCAGGTGATATATGTTTTATCTCACTCTGCCTTGCCTTTGCCGCGGCAGCGTTATCGCTCTTATTCATCATCCTCGGCTACATTATATGGCGCGGGGTGCCTGCCATAACTCCGGGTTTTCTTACTGAAGGCGCAAGGGATTTCGGGGCCGCGGGAGGCGTCTTCTACCAGATATCAGGTACGATACTGCTTATGGTTACGGCCGGGCTTATTAGCCTTCCAGTCGCTCTCGGCACGGCGTTATTTAACCACGAGTACATGAGACCCTCTTATAAAAAGACTACCGACCTCTTTATCTACGCCTTAAGCGGAGTGCCCACCATAATCTTCGGCCTACTCGGATACATACTCATAGGCGGGGTGCTGCACCTTGGCGTCTCATGGGTTACTGGCTCCATAATCCTCGCGATTATGATACTGCCCACCATGACCCTCTCCATAGATGAGGCGCTCTGCGCCATGCCCCTTAAGTACAGAGAGGCAGCTCTTGCCCTTGGACTTGGAAGATGGCATCTTATACGCGCCCTTCTCTTACCGCGCACCATACCTGGTCTTCTTACAGGCTTGTTTTTGGGGCTCGCGCGCGCAGCCGGAGAGACAGCGGCCATAATGTTTACGGCAACGGCCTTCTCCGGCGTAGGGCTGCCCCGCAGTTTAAGCGAGCCCGTGGCCACGCTGCAGACCCATATCCTGGTGCTCGCAGGTGAGGCTACAAACCCGCGCGCCCTTACTAACGCCTGGGGCGCAGCGCTTATACTCGTAACACTTGTTCTAATACTCAGCCTCTCGGCCATGTTCGCAAGAAGACGGGTACAGATGGAGGCGGAGAAATGAAGGAGCTCTTCAGGCTGAAAAATACCTCCCTATACTTCGGTGATAATGCAGTCATTAAAGAAGCTGATCTCACCATAAGAAAGGGACGCATAACCTGTGTAATAGGCCCCTCGGGGGCGGGAAAAAGCACACTTCTCCGCTCCCTTAACAGGATGAACGACCTTATGACGGGTTTTCACCATAAAGGCTTTATTTTGTACAATAAGCGCGATATTTACGCTAAAGAACTGCGCCCTGAGGTACTAAGGCAAAGAGTAGGCCTTGTCTCCCAAAAACCCTGTTTATTCCCGGGCTCCATCCATAGTAACGTCATATTCGGCATAAGGCATATAAAGGAGAAAAAAAGAGAGGGTCTTAATGTCATAGCAGAGCGGGCGCTAAGGGCCGTAGGGCTCTGGGATGAGGTACGCGGCAGGCTCGGCTCCCCTGCCCTTGAGCTCTCGGCAGGTCAAGCTCAACGCCTTGCCATAGCCCGCGCCCTTGCCGTAGGCCCCGAGGCCCTGCTCCTTGACGAACCTACCTCGGCACTTGACCACCGGTCGGCACGGGCCATCGAGAAGCTCGTGCAGGAGCTTTCCGGGAAAATGACCGTTGTTATGGTAACCCATAGACTGGAGCAGGCAAAAACCCTTGCTGATGACTTAATCTTTGTCTGCGATGGAAAGATATGCGAGGCAGGTGAGGCAGAGACCATCTTTAACCACCCTGAGAATATAGAGACACGCTGCTATATCGAGCCCGAGGCCTGCTGAGGCTAAATAAGAAGAACCTCTGCCTTATATAAAAGCGCCTTGACAATTACCTTGTACTGGATTATCATTCAGGACAATTAACGTCTTAAAGAAAAGGTATTAAAAGAGCTATGTTCAGACTCAGCAGGGCAGCGGAATACACAATAAGAGGCGTCTTATACCTCTCAGATAAAGAAGAACAATCACCAACCGATATTGATGAGATATCAAGAGGCGCAGAGGTTCCAACGGCGTACCTGGCCAAATTATTTCAGACCCTCTCAAAAAAAGGTTTCGTACGCTCCATGCGGGGACCTGAGGGCGGTTTTATCCTCCTTAAGGACCCTGAAGAAATAACCCTGCTTGAGATAATCGAGGCAGTAGAGGGCCCTATCTTTTTAAATGACTGCCTCATCCATGATGGTTATTGCAAGAGGGATAGTAAATGCGCCATCCACGATGTATGGAAGGGGGCGGAAAAGGCATTCCTGACACATCTGCAGAGTTATAACTTCAGCGACCTCGTTAAGAGCGGCAAAGCCAAAAGAGAGGGACTAAAAGAAGACCATCTCCTTGGCCTCGTCTCAAATATGAAGAGATAATCTCCCCCCCCCTCAGGAAATGGAATAGGAGAAATATAATCTCAGAGGGTCTCTAAGGCAAGGAAGGAGGTTAGTGCAAACCGTTTTTAGACAAAACACTCAATATACTTAAAAAAATAGCCAATTTTAGTCGAAAAACAGTCCATATCACGCAAAAACGCCTTGTTTTATTTAATCACCACTTCCCAAAAGAACAACCCCGATGACACACTGATAAATCCAGTAAAAAACGCTATAATTAACGCAAAAAAGCTATTTTTTTGCTAAAAATGCCCCTTTTACATAAAAAACCCGTCAGAGAAGATCGAGTATAAACTCAAGAAACCTCTTCACCTCAGACTGGTCTTTAAGATAATAATCAGACTCTGCGCTCGTGCCTATGGAGACTGATAGCCCCCATCCCTTTAAGACCTTGTAGGCATCCTCGTCAGTGGTATCATCTCCGGCATACACAACGTCCCTGCCGGGCATCATGGTATCGCATATCCATTTTACGGCATCGCCCTTGTTCCATATATCGCGGGGGCGTATCTCAAAGACCTTCTTTCCTGAGGTTATCCTCAGAGAATCATCGTGCCCCTGAACGGTATTAAAGAAGACCTCAAAAAAATCAGCGAGCTGCCTTGCCTTAACCTGTCTGTAGTGAATAGATACTGTGACGCCCTTATCCTCTATAAATACACCGGGTATACCCGCCACCCCGACGGCGAGCCTCTCAAGGATATCCTCAATAAGGCCTCTTTTTTTCGTCTCGTGCTGTGTTACGACAACACCTGCCCCGTCCCATATCTCGGCGCCGTGATTCCCGGCATAGATAAGATCAGGGATACCTATGCGTTTTCTAATATCAGATAGCCCGCGGCCGCTGATTACGGCTACGCGGGTTTTTTTCTTAAGCCTTAATATGAGCTCGCGCATCTCCTTAGATAATACCGCCTTATCAGGGGTAGCTACTATGGGGGTAAGGGTACCGTCAAAGTCGAGAAACACAAGGGGCGGCCCTGCGGGCTTAGCGCCAAGTATCATGGAAAAATCATCGGTATGGTCAAAGACATAAGAGAGGCTCTCGTCCATGGAGGAGGAGACCCTGAGTATGGCGCGTATTATATCGAATATCCAGCGGTAGATATCATGGTAGCGCACATGCTCTCTAAGGGCCGACATACGTGCCTTCTTTTTTTTGGCCGAGAAGAGCAGGGCCTCTTTTATCTTATCGGCAAAGTCCTCTACATCATAGGGGTTTACAAGCAAGGCGCCCTCAAGCTCCTCGGCGGCGCCAGCGAACTCGCTTAAGATAAGCATGCCTTTCTCGTCCACCTGCGAGGCTATAAACTCCTTTGCAACAAGGTTCATCCCGTCATAAAGGGAGCTCACCACGGCAATATCGGCAAGCCTGTAATACACGGTGAGGTCCTTGACCTCGGCCTTTTTATCAAGGTACACCACGGGACGCCAGCCGTCCTTTGAAAAACGCTTGTTTATCTTATTAACAAGGGCCTCAACGGCCTCCTTGTAGGTTATGTAGGGCTGGCTCATCCGTGTGGGTACGGCTATCTGCACAAATGTAAATTTACCTCTAAAACTCCTGTATTTTTCAAAAAACAGATTTATCGCCTGCAGCCTCTTAATGAGGCCCTTTGTATACTCAAGCCTGTCAACACCTATGCCGAGATAGCCCTCTATCTTAAACCTCTCTTGTATCTTCTTTATGGTATTAACGGTTCTCCTGGAGCTGGCGTGATTGTTGAACCTCTCAAAATCTATGCTAATGGGGAATGACTCAAGGCGTGTAAGGTGGCCTTTATAGGTAACGGTGCTGTTATCGTAATCCACCTCGGCCTCCACGAGGCACTCTCTTACGCAGTCCATGAAGTTTCTTGTAAAGAGTGGTATCTGAAAACCAAGGAGATCGTTGCCAAGGAGCCCCTCGATAAGCTCCTTTGCCTGAGGGCATACCCTGAAGGCAAACCAGTTGGGCCATGGTATATGCCAGAAGTGCATAAGCGGCAGGTCAGGCGCCTCGGCCTTTATCATGGCAGGGGCAAGACAGAGATGATAATCATGGAGCCACGCGATGGAGTCGGGACCGGCCTCGCTTATGACGGCATCAGCGAATTTACGGTTAACCTTTACGTAATCAGTCCAGAATTTTTTCATAAAAAAAACTCTGTCAAGAGATAGATGACAGAGCGGCCAGAGCATGTGATTTGAGTATCCGTTGTAGTAGTTATTTACCTCTCGCGCAGTTAACCATACGCGTTTAAGGGTATAAGAGGGATGCTCGGGGGGGACAGCTACCCGGTCGTCAGTAACGGTCTCTTTATCGGCGTTACCGCTGCCCCAGGCCACCCATGTACCGCCCACTGCCCGGAGCACATCGTCCATGGCCGAGGTTAGTCCTCCGGCGGGAGACTCAACTTTTATCCCCGTAGACGTCCTCTTATGTACATAGGGCTCCCTGCTTGAGACCACAATGAGGGACCTATCGGCAAAATTCTCTTCTACAAGGGCCTTTAACCTGCTTATGCTCATAATTCCAGTATGTGTCTGCCGTTATTATGCACTGAGTACCATGCGCCGAGATAATCTCTTATATGCCGTGTTATGAGAAAGTTATTTCTAACGTACTCCTTTGCCTCTTCTCCCATGCGGCTGGCCATCTCGGGATTATTGAAGATCTGCCTTATCCTGAAGGCCGCGCCATGAACGGAGTGTACAAGAAAGCCAGTAACTCCGTGCTCTATCTGCAGGGGTATACCTCCAACGGCACCTGCTACAACTGGTTTACCCTTCCACATGGCCTCGCTCACGGTAAGGCCGAAACCCTCTTTCAGGGACTTCTGCAGCACAACAGTAGCCGCACGCTGCAGGGCGTTTATGTCTTTATTACTAAAGGGCGGAAGCATTAATATATGTATATCCGGGTCGCCATTGGCCGCCTCTTTTACTGCCTCAAGAACGGCATCGGCCTCGGGGTCGTCTGTAGCGGGGCTGCCCGCAAGGACAAGTATGCAGTCATTGTATTTTTTCACGTTCCTGTAGGCCTCTATAACACCAACGGGGTCTTTAAAACGGTCAAAACGCGAGACCTGAAGTATCATCTTGCGGTCCGCCGGCAGATTGAATTTTTCCAGCGTCTCGGCTATTTCCTCTGCTGTAAGGTCTTTATTTTTATCTGCCAGAGGATCTATAGAAGGCGGTATGATGAACTCGTCCATATCCATGGGCTTGGCGAACTTGGATACGGAGAATATAGAGGCGTCATAGAGCTTGCAGTACCTCTCTACCTTATCATAGACCTGACGCATGGGGTTGGATATGTCTATGTGACACCTCCATATCCAGACGCCGCCTTTTCTGTACTCCACAAGGGGCACGGGCTGCGGGTCGTGTATTATAACGGCATCGGCCTCAAGGTTCATAGTAGAGGCGTTCTTTTTATTAATATCATAGTGATGCTGCCACATGGCGTCGGTGATTATCTCCGTATCACCCTGCAGGGCGTTATGGACTTTCTTCGTCATATCAAAAAAGTCTCCATCGCCCTCTATGGCCTCCCAGCGCACATCAATACCGAGGTTATTTAAAAAAGGAACCATGCGCACAAGTATCTCCGCCACGCCGCCTCCGGCGAGAGTGGAGTTCACGTGAAGAAATTGCTTGCCTCTGAAGATATTACATAGTTTTTTTACAAGGATAAGATCTCCCTGCGGGGCTATTCCCGTATATAAATTTATCATCTGCCCACTGTCTCCATATCGTTATAAACTTCTTCCTCTATATACTCTATAATGTCGTACCGTATATTCTCAATATTCAGCATAAAAGGGTCTATGGAAGCGATGCGCGCGGCAAGCTCCTCTTTTTTAAGCGTGTCCTTAATCCAAGTGGCGAAATCCCCGGCATCCTGGCCCAGTCTCTTTCTGGCAAGATAAAAATGGTAGTAAATGCAGCCCTGGTCCACATGTTTTATGGCCATGAGAAACTCCGCCAGGTTCCTTGCCCTTATGCCTACGGGAAAAACAAAACTCACGGTCTCGTTAAAATAAAACTCATCGCCGGGCAAAGCATTGCGGGGCTCGGGAAAGGTATCGAGATAGATGTCTATCTGCCCCAGTATCTCGTTGCGGAGATCGTTTATCTCCGTAAAGGCGAAGATGTCAATATTGCACAGATACTCCGAGAGCGCCCTCTCCTCAAGGCACTCGCCTGCCCAGTGCCCGAAATCATTTGTATACTCAAGGCTGTGGCCCTTTAAAAAGTACTGATAAGTATGATGAAAGATAGACTCCGTGCTTATCGTAGCGATAAGATCACGGAGCTCACGGAGCGTGCAGGCCCTCTGCCCCGTGGATTTGGTAAGGCCGATACACTGGCGAAACTCAAACTCGTTGCTTACGATTGGTTCCATTCTTTTTCCTCCCTAACATATACAGTCCTGTGAGGATAAGGTATCTCTATCCCCTCCTTACGAAAACGCTTGAAGATGCGTTTTCTAAGCTCGTGCTGAACAAGGTACTGGTCCACAAACTCCTTTACCTTGCAGATTAGAGTAAAATCAAGGGAACTCTCGCCAAAACCGGGAATGAAACGGACAAATGGGTCATCGGCCTCGGGCGCCCCCACAAGGCCTGGTATCTCGCCTACGGCGGCCATGGCCTCATCGGTAAGCACAGACTCCACATGCTCGGGGTCAGAGTCGTAGCTTACGCCTACGTTAATAAGAAGGCTCATCCATTTTTCCGGGAGATAATAATTCGTCACTATGGATTGGCTTAGCTTGCTGTTGGGGATTATAACCTCATTATTGCCGAGCATTTTCACTCTCGTCGTCCTCCATGTAATATCCTTTACATAACCCTGCTCGCCGGACTCAAGTTTAATAAAATCACCTACCCTTACGCTCCTCTCAAGGAGTATATGGAGACCTGCGAAAAAGTTTGTAAGTGAATCCTGCAGGGCCAGGGCCACGGCAAGACCACCGACACCAAGGGCTGTTAAGAGCGGGGTAATAGATATTCCAAGAAGAGAGAGTACGATTAAGAAACCGACTACGAGGATAACGCCCTTAATTATGGCGTAAGTAAGCCCCGTTGTGGGCATGGGCATCTTACTTCTGCTGATGTAACTCTCGAAAATCTTACCCGAGAGATTAGCGGCCACAAGGGTCATGGAGATTATGATAAGTACGTATATACCCTTGGTGATGTAGTTTACATAGCGGGGCGGAAGCGCGGAGACGGCCACTCCCACATAAAGCCCTATGGCTACGGACCAGTAGAGGGAAGGCGTTCTTATGGCGGCAAGTACGATATCATCGGCATTGGACTTTGTACGGGTAGCGCCTTTACGTAGCAGTTTAAAAAACACGCCCCTGATGATGAGCATTACGATAATTATGGCTATAGTGGTAGCGGCGGGTATGATGAATTCCTTAAGGTTACCTAGTTCTTTCAGGTACAACTCCATGGAGGCTCCACATCATTACAGGTTTAAGGGCGGCAGCAGCAGGTTAAAACTTCATCACTATATAAGATAATATCTAACGCAGTGTTTTACAAGCATTAAGTCCGGCAAATCCACTTAAAGATTACGTCCTGCCTTAAAAAAGCTAACTTGTAAGATTGATTAAGACCGAGGGAATATACAGACGATGAGATTATCTTATTCAAGGTTCAAGAGCAACAGGCAGCATTAGTGCCGCCTCGTTATCAATAAACCAGCGTACTCTGCCGGCCCCCAGACGTGTAAGGGATGCCGGGTAATCACTCTCGTTAAGAGGGCCTCTCAGGACGGCCTTAAGGGCCGCGGCCTTATCACCTCCCCGTACAAGAAAGATAATATTAGAGGCCCTTTGTATAAGGGGCGGGGTAAAGGTAATGCGCGTTGAGGCGAGTTTTTCTACATACTCGGCAGTGACCATCTTCTTCTCTTCACAAAGAGCCGCGGAGCCGGGAAAGAGCGAGGCCGTATGACCGTCTACGCCCATGCCGAGTATCAAGAGGTCAAAGACCGGAAACTCACCGGCCCCAAGACCAAAAGCCCGCCTGAGTTCGCGCTCATAGGCAGGTGCCGCCGAGGCGCCAAGTTCGCCCTTTATACGGTGTATGTTATCTTCATCTATCTCTAATCTATGAAGAAGATTCCGGGCGGCCATGCCGTAGTTGCTCTCTTTACTATCCGGAGGCACAGACCGTTCGTCACTCCAGAAAAAATGCACGCCGCTCCACCTTACCCTCTCCCTTAAAACTTCCGAGGCAAGGAGACCATAAAGGGGCAGCGGCGTAGAGCCACCCGAGAGCGCCACATTAAAGCGGCCCTTCTTATCCTGAGATTTTTGAGATAGATCTATAAAGGCGGCCACGGCCCTGCTGTACAGCTCAAGACCGTCTTTACAGATTATTATCTCCGGCGCATTAGGCCCTACTCTTTTATCCACTTAAAAATTACGCCAGAAGCGTCTCTCTTTTGTCATTAACTCCTCGGCGGCATCAGGACCCCAGGAGCCTGCCTCATAACTTGTAAGGGGCGGCGCATCCTCACCCTTCCATGCCTCCAAAATATCGGAGATAAAGGCCCAGGAGGCCTCTATGCCGGCCTTATGAGGAAAGAGCGTGGCGTCAGAGAGCATACAGTCAAGAATTAACCTCTCGTAGGCAAGGGGCAGCTCGGCCTTGAAGGTCTCGCCGTAGGAAAAATCCATTGTAACCTGCTCCATATGCCGTGAAGTGCCCGGACGTTTCACATTAAACTGAAAGGCAATACCCTCGTCGGGCTGAATCTTCAATATAAGGGTATTATTCTCGGGACACCCCGTAAGTGACTGCGTAAAGAGGCATATGGGAACGCGCTTAAAGTGTATGGCTATCTCGGTAACGTTTTTTTTGAGCCTCTTTCCTGTCCTTAGATAAAAGGGCACATCAGCCCATCTCCAGTTATCTATAAAGACCTTCAAGGCCACAAAGGTCTCTGTTGTCGAGTCTTTTGATATACCCTCCTCCTCCTTGTAGCCTGGGACCATAACAGCCCTTGAGATACCGGGCCCGTACTGGCCCCTTACCGTATGGCTTGCGACCTCGCCGCCGGTAATTGGACGGAGGGCCTGAACAAGTTCTATCTTCTCTCTTCGTATCTTGCCGGGGCTCATTGAGGCCGGGGCCTCCATGGCCACAAGGCTAAGCAGCTGCATGAGGTGATTCTGCACCATATCGCGAAGCGTGCCGGACTCCTCAAAATACTTCCCGCGCTTGCCCACCCCATTTGTCTCGGCAGCCGTTATCTGCACATGATCTATATACCGCCTGTTCCAAATAGGTTCGTATATACCGTTTGCAAAGCGGAAAAAGAGAATATTCTGCACCGTCTCTTTTCCGAGGTAATGGTCTATCCTGTAAATCTGCTCCTCATCAAAATACCCCGTTATCTTCCTGTTTAATTTTTCCGCGCTGGCCAGATCCCTGCCAAAGGGTTTTTCTACAATCACCTTTGGAAGATCGACGGCAGTACCACCGTTCTTCGATAGCCCTGCCTCAAAAAGGTTCTCGATAATAATCTCAAAAAAACTGGGCGGCGTGGCAAGATAAAATATCCTTGAGGCCTGCGGGGTCCCGCCGCCCTTGTCAAGGTCTTCCAGAACCTTCGTAAGTTTTTTATACCCTGCTTTTTCATTAAAAGAGGATGATACGAACCTTGTGTTTTGAAAGAGGCTCTCTAACTCCGCCTCTACAGGTCTCTTTGGCGAGTGCTCCCGAACGGCCTTCATGGCAAAGTTCCTGAACTCATCATGAGATAAGTCTCTTGTGGAAAAACCCACGATATTAAATCTGTCGGGCATCAGCCCGAGGACCTTTAACCTGTAAAGGGCGGGAAAGAGTTTTCGTCTTGTAAGGTCTCCGGTGGCGCCGAATATCACCATAGTCGTAGGCGCGGGATTAGCAGCAGGTACAACAGGTGTGTTATTGCTCATAGCCTCCTCTCTGTTTTTCTAAATCATGGTAACAGTTCCGCTCCCATAAGAAGGTACCGCAGTGGAGCAACTATTTTTTTACACCATGTCCCCCGAACTCGTCACGGAGCGCCGCAAGGAGCCTCGCGGCAAAGGGATTGGCCTCCCGTGAGCGCAGCCGATATAAGAGTGAGTGTGTAATAACAGGTATGGAGACGTCCTTCTCAAGCCCGTCCATAACAGTCCACCTGCCCTCGCCTGAATCAGCCACATAGGGTTTTATATCAGAAAGTGCGCCGTCTTTACCAAAGGCAATCTCCGCGAGCTCAAGGAGCCACGAGCGGACGACGCTGCCGTGGTTCCAGAGACGGGAAATTTTCTCAAGGTCCAGATTATACTCCGAGGCCTCAAGTAAAGAAAACCCCTCGGCATAGGCCTGCATAAGCCCGTACTCAATGCCGTTATGCACCATCTTCACGTAATGGCCCGCGCCGGGGCCTCCCACGTACTCGTAACCGCGCTCAGGGGCAAGGGTTTTGAAGATGGACTCAGACCTCTTAAATGCCCGCGCCTTGCCGCCAACCATAAGACAATACCCCTCGGTAAGCCCCCAGACACCGCCGCTTGTGCCGGCGTCAAGAAAGTCTATACCTTCTTTGGCAAGGGCCTTTGCCCTTCTAAGGGAATCTTTATAATTAGAGTTGCCGCCGTCTATTATGCAGTCACCCTTATCTAGCAGAGGTATAAGTTTTTTAATGGTCTCGTCAACAGGTTTACCGGCGGGTATCATAAGCCATATGGTCCTTGGCCCCTGCAGCTTTGAGACCAAGCCCTTAAGTGATCTTGTACCCGTGGCCCCGTATTTAACGGCCTTCTTAAGAGGCTCTTTTTTCTTATTAAAGACCACAAGCTCATGCTCGCCGCCCTTAAGGAGCCTTCTCACCATATTCAGCCCCATCTTGCCGAGACCTACAAAACCTATCTGCATAATAACCTCTTTTTTTTTTATAATATATAAGGTAGGAACCTATAGTATAATAAATATTAAAGGCTACACTTGGGAAAAACCGTAAGCAATCTTACTTTCCCTTAGAAAAAGACAGATGCTGTCTTCGGCTTTTTTGCCTTTTAAGAAATAACACGCCAACCGCCGGCAGAGGGCATGAATAGAGCATACCTTCTTCAAGTGTAACTATATCAGCATTACACCGTAATTCAAGAGAGAGACTCTTATGTTAAATAAAAAAAATACCCTCCCCTTGCTCATCATACCTCTCCTCTTCATACTGCAGAGCGCCCTTGCGGCAGCCGATTACAGAGAGATACCGCTTTATAAGGTTAATAAGAATCAGGCCCCCTACGGCTACATAACCATAGAACCCATAGGTTACATCCCCTCTGAGAGGCTTCTTCACGTAAACGCCTACTCCCTCGCTCCCAATACACTCTACAATCTCTGGATAGTGGATAGGGATACAAAAAAGAGAACCCCCGCCGGATTTGAGGGAGACAACACCTTCAAGAGCAACAATGACGGCGCCGCACACTTTACGTACTACACCTCGGAGTTCGAGCTGGGATGGAACAAGCTGGAGATAAGCGAAGACCCCGGTGACGGCGAGTCAGAGGACGCTCTAAAGGTGATACTCTGGACGTGGATGTATCAGTAAAAAAACTGCCGCCTGATTAAAGCACACTCTTTACTCTTGTAGAAGCAAGAGCCCTCGACCCGCTGCGGCCTTAGGGGTATGAGGCGGAAATAACAGAGGGTCTTACGTAAAAATTACCGACCCTCGCCCTCGTTGTTGGACAGGACCCTTGGTCTCTTTTTAGGAACTCTGCGTGCTACTCCCGTCTTCACGGCGGCCCTTATAACGGCCTCTGCCACACGGGGGGCCACTCTCTCATCAAAGACTCCGGGGATTATATAATCCTCACTGACCTCGTCTTTACCGACTACGGCGGCAATTGCACGTGCCGCGGCGAGCTTCATCTCCATATTAACCTCGCTTGCATGGCAGGCAAGGAGGCCCTTGAAAAAACCCGGGAAACAAAGAACATTATTAACCTGATTGGGGAAATCAGAGCGTCCCGTGGCCATGATGCGCACATGGGGGTCGGCAAGGTGCGGGTCTATCTCAGGCGTGGGATTTGCAAGGGCCATCAAGATGGCATCGGGGTTCATGGATTTAAGCATACCAACGCTTACGATATCGGCCCCCGAGACTCCGATAAAGATGTCCGCTCCCTTCATGGCCTCGGGCAGGCCGCCTTTTTCCAGCCCCGGGTTTGTTATGCCGGCAAAATCAGACTTTACATCGTTCATGCCTTTTTCTCTGCCCTTGTAGAGGATACCCTTTGAGTCAACGCCCACTATAAGACGCGCGCCGCTGGCAAAGAGGAGCTGACCGCAGGATATCCCGGCGGCGCCGAGACCACAGATGACTATCTTTATCTCGGCAAGCTCTTTACCTATAACCTTAAGGGCGTTCGTAACGGCGGCCACCACCACTACGGCGGTGCCGTGCTGATCGTCATGAAAGACAGGTATGTCCAGGCGTTTTGTGAGTTTTTCCTCTACCTCAAAGCAGCGCGGCGAAGAGATATCCTCAAGGTTTATACCGCCGAAGATGGGCGAGATACGCTCCACGGTATCCACAATCTCATCTACGTCTTTTGTGGCCAGGGCGATGGGAAAGGCGTTTACTCCGCCAAACTTCTTAAAGAGCATGCATTTACCTTCCATAACAGGAAGGGAGGCCTCGGGGCCGATATCGCCGAGACCGAGCACAGCGGAGCCGTCGGTAACAATGGCCACGGTGTTTCTCTTTATGGTAAGGTTATAGACCTTGGACTTATCCCTTGCTATCTCCTCGCAAACCCTTGCCACCCCCGGCGTATAGGCCATGGAGAGGTCGTCACGGGTCTTTAGCGGCACACTGTTCTCTATCTTTATCTTACCGCCAAGATGAATGAGAAAGGTCCTGTCAGAAACGTTAAGTACCTCGACGCCAGATATTTTTCTTATCTTATCCACTATAATGCGGCTGTGCTCAACGCCACGGGCGCTGATGGTATAGTCACGTGTTACGTTCTTCTTCTCGGCGCTGGTTATGTCTATAGCCCCGATGTCACCGCCCATATGCCCTATAGTGGAGGTTATAAGCCCAACCATGCCGGGCTGATTTACTGTACGCAGCCTTAGTGTAAAACCGTATCCCGGGCTCGCTACCGTACTCATTTGTCTTCTCCCATATCATTTAACCTTCTCTTCTTTACTGAGAGTTTTGTCTCAATAAAATCTCTGTGTCTGACCTGCAGCAGATCTGCAATTCTTCGCACAAGGTGCTCTTCGTGTTTTTCAAGGAGGCTGTCGGCATACACAACCTCCCAGAGCAGCTCTATTATATGCCTCTTATCAACATACTTGAAGCCCTTATCTATAAGGCTTGTAAACTCATATAATGATACGGCGCCGTCGGCCTCTTGCCGTGCAAGGGCCATGAGCTCTCCGATCTCGGCCTCCTTTATACCAAACTTACTGCCAAGCCCTTCTTTAACGGCCTCAAGTTCCACTTCGGAGACATGAGCATCAGCCCCCGCGGCCTCGATAAGCAGCGCTGCCGTCGCCATCTGCAATGACCGGGCCGTAGCCCTTGATGATGTAACCCCGCCGGCGGGCCTTATCTTCTTATCAAAAAAACCCTTTATGTTTCTTAACATAAACTCTCCCGATGTAAGGTAATCTTAAAACAAAAAAACCTACCCTCATGAACACTCTATAAGGGGAGCTTCTAAAAGTCAATCTCGATGCAAGAGGGTGCAAAAACAATGGAAGAAAGTTCAATCGAGGCCGATGCGCGAGGAAATGCAAGGCGGCTTCAGGAACGAAGAACACAGCGTGAGAAACAGTACGGCGAAAAAGATTATCCCACGTTACGGACACAGTCGCGCCCGTTTTTTTTAGCCTCATAAAGGGCCACGTCCGCCTTCTTGACAAAGTCCTGAAGGGTCTCGCGCTGCCTGTGAAGGGCTACACCGGCGCTCAGAGTTATATTAAAGGAGATATCATCCCCCTTCTTGAAATCAAACTCTTTTACCGCCTCTCTAAGGCGCTCGGCAACGATTATGGAGTCGTTAAGCGTATGGGCGGGGATAAAAAAACAGAACTCGTCTCCGCCGTAACGCACGGGTATATCAACCTTACGGAGCTTATCCCAGAAGACCTCCCCGAGCTGCCGGAGGATATCGTCACCCGCGGCGTGGCCGTATCTGTCGTTTACATACTTAAAGTTATCAATATCCGCAATTATCACGGCAAGCCCCGCCGTATAACTCCTGTTATGAGTATCTATAAGGCGTGTAATGGCATCTTCCATGTACTGTCTGTTATAGAGCCCTGTAAGTGAATCCCTGATGGATTGATTGTATATAAGGTTACGCTCGCTCTCAAGCTCGCGGTATATGTTCTCGCGCTCAATGGCCACGGAAAGCGGGGTAAGCATCTGCCCGAGTATCTCATTAAACTCGGCGCTTATCTCCACAGACCGTGAAAATACCAGAAGGGCAGCGGCCCTTACACCGCCCTGACGCTTCATATCAAGAGGGATAAATAGCGCTTTCATCTCCTTACTCCCCCTCTTCACGCTCACCCACTCATAGTTCAGGGTCTGCACGGCCTCATTATCACCCTCATCTCTCTCAAGAAGAGAGGGGAAAAAAGCGGTAGAGTGTATGTCTTCACCGTGGTAGAGATTCTCCGCACAAAGATGGGTAATCAATCCCTCACCTCTTTTTTGCAGATAAAACTCCAAGCCCTCTACGGGAAGGGCCTCTTTTATAAGGGTAAGAAGGTGAAGGGCGATATCACCAAAGTCCCTGTAGAGGACCATGGCTTTCATAAACCCCTTCATCATCTGGTTAAGCTTTGTCAGCCTATGTATATCCGTATCAGACTTTGCCAGAAGGTAAAGACCGCAATCGAGTTCCTTGAGCTTCTCAAGTATAGGGCGTACCAGAGGAGCTGGAATAATAGAACCATGCTGAGGCGCTATCATCTTAATGGGTTCACTCTCAATGGTAAGCAGCGAGTGACGCAGAATTTCACGGCTCGGCATGTAGTGCTCATGAAAAGTCTTGATGGCGGTAAAGCATGACTCGTCTCCGGCGATAAGAGAGAATTCTTCGGCGCCGTACCCGCCGAAAAGATCACTGGAAAAAAGAACACCCGTCTCCTCGTCAAAGGTACAGAAAGACCCGGGAAAATGCAAATAGGGGGTAAAGATAAACCTCAGTACACGCCCCCCAATATCGAGTTTCCAATCATTAGCATCAACAAGCCACATGGGCACACTCAGCCCATAGTGCTTTAGCAGGACCTCGGCGCGCCAATGAGTTACGATACAGGCGTCGTCGCGTGAGATAAGTTTGTCTATCGTACCGAGGGCTCCGGTAATATCCGGGTCCTGATGGTGGCATATAAAGTAGCGTATGTTTGAAAAAGGCGTGATCTCTTCAATCTTACGGAGCGTATCATTAAAGGTAAGAACAGAACCCGGGTCAATAAGTACGGACTGGTCTCCGTGCTCAATGAGGTAGACGTGACACTGAAAAGGGTCGCCGGAGAGTTCATGCCCAACCCACCAGACCCTGTGAGCCACCTCTACTGCGTGACTGCAGTCTATCTCTAACTCTTCAGGGGAAAGGGCCATAATTATCCTGAGTTATAGTTTTTTTGAAATAAAATAGAAGAGAAATCTTCAGTCTTCTTGGAGGCATAAACACCCCGGACAACCGAAGCGATTGTACTACTACGGTTATATGGAGTCAATACTTTAACTGATTTAAAATGCCGGGTACACGCGGCGCAGGCTAAGCTTATTCTTATTTTTTATTTTATCACTTATCACGCGGGCATACGTCACCCTCAGCTCAAGACCGCGAAACAGACCCGGTATTATAAAGCCTTTTTACAACTCCTCGTCAAGGGGGCCCTTCTTTTTTTTCTCCTCAACGCTGCAGCAGGGCTTCGGCTCAGCGCGCATGGCCTCCTGCTCATTGTCTTCGGCAAAGTGACGCCACCCCCTCTTAAGCCTCTGCCCCAGGCTGTTATCAAGGGTAAAGCCCTCTTCTGCCATCTTCTTCTCTATATCGGCCTCCGTGCACTTCAAGAGGTCATACTGCACAACCACCTCTTTTGTCCCAAGGTCAATCTCCACCTCCGCCACACCGCTAAGTCGCTTAAGAGCACCAACGGGGTCTTTAAGTTTATCTCCGTAACCTGTGTACCGTATACGGTGATGTCTCATGTTATCCATAAGAAACCTCCCTCTTTTTTATTTATATTATATCACATCAGAGCATATCAGGCGGCCTGAACCACCGCAGCCGCAGGGCGTTTGATAGAACCGTCACAGAAGACAGACCCATGGCAGCGGCGGCAAAGACCGGGCTTAAGAGGATTCCAAAGGCCGGATAAAGGGCCCCGGCGGCAAGGGGAATCAGTATGGTATTATAAAAAAAGGCCCAGAAGAGATTCTGCCGTATATTGCGTATGGTGGCGCGGCTTAAGGCTATGGCTGTTACTATGGAGCGCAGATCGCCGCCTATAAGAGTAATATCAGAGGCCTCCATGGCAACGTCCGTGCCCGTGCCTATGGCTATGCCGATATCGGCCTGCGCCAGAGCAGGCGCGTCGTTTATGCCGTCTCCAACCATAGCGACTTTTTTCCCGGCGGCCTGCAGCTTCTTAACCTCCTCTGCCTTATCCTCTGGCAAGACCTCGGCGAGCACGCTTGTGAGCCCGATTTCCGTGCCGATGGCATTGGCCGTACGGCTGTTATCCCCTGTTATCATCACCACCCCGAGGCCCATCTTCTGGAGCGCCGCTACGGCCTCTTTTGAGTGGGCTTTTAATTTATCGGCAACACTTACAATGCCCGCGGCCTTGGAGTCAAGGGCCATATACATAGGGGTCTTGCCCTCATCGGCAAGCTGCCTCTCCCGCATCTCCAGAGTAGAGATATCAATACCGCTCTCATCCATGAAGGTCTTATTACCGAGCAGAACTTCCCTGCCCTTAATAACCGTCCTTATACCCTTTCCGGGGAGGGCCTCGAATTTTTCAGGCTTGGAGAGCTTAATACCCCGCGCCTCTGCCTCTCTTATTATGGCTTCTCCAAGGGGATGCTCTGAAGACCTTTCCGCAGATGCGGCGTTAAATAGAATATCCTCCTCTGTAAAATCGCCGGAAGTAACCAAGTCTCTTACCGATGGCCTCCCCTCTGTAATAGTACCCGTCTTATCAAGGACTATTGCCGTTAGACCGTGAGCCGTCTCAAGGGCCTCACCGCCTTTTATAAGTATACCGTTCTCCGCGCCCCTTCCCGTGCCAACCATAATGGAGGTAGGCGTAGCAAGCCCAAGGGCGCAGGGGCAGGCGATAATAAGAACGGCGACAAAGTTAAGCATGGCGTAGGTAAGTGATGGTGCGGGGCCGAAGGCGTACCAGATTATGAAGGTAAGTAGAGCTATGCAAATTACTGCGGGAACAAAGTATGAGGCGATGAAATCGGCGAGCCTCGCTATTGGCGGCTTGGAGCCCTGCGCTTCCTCTACCATACGGATTATCTGCGCAAGCGCCGTATCCGCCCCTACCTTCTCGGCGCGAAAACTAAATGCCCCCGTGCCGTTCACCGTGGCACCGATTACCCTATCACCCTCTTTTTTAGCAACGGGCATACTCTCGCCGCTTATCATTGACTCATCTATAGTGGTGTGACCCTCTACCACAGTGCCGTCAACAGGTATCTTTTCTCCCGGCCTTACAAGGACAATATCTCCTGGCATGACGTCTTCAACAGGGATTTCCAGCTCACTATCATCCCTTATAACGCGGGCCCTTCGAGCTCGAAGACCCATGAGTTTTTTAATAGCGGCTCCCGTGCGCCCCTTCGCGCGCGCCTCAAGAAGGCGGCCCGTAAGGATAAGGACAATGATAATGGCCGAGGTATCGTAATAAACCTCGGGGGTAAAACCGCTTGATGTAAAGAGAGATGGAATAAATGAAGCCGCCATGCTGTATAAAAAGGCCGAAGAGGTGCCAACGGCTATGAGGGTGTTCATGTCCGTGGTTCTGTGGCGCGCCGACGCGATGGCCCCTCTGTAAAACTGAAGGCCGCACCAGAACTGTACGGGCAGGGCGAAGAAAAACTGCAGAACAAACCAGGTCTGCCTGCCGAAGCCAAAGATACGGTTAAGGCCCGCGAGGTCCGGGTGTGTCATGATAAAGATAGAGATGGAGAGAATAGCGCCTACAAGGATTTTTTTACGTAAGGCACTATACTCCTCTTGCGCGGCCCTCTCTTTTTGAGCGAGAAGGTCCTCGCCGGACTCTGCCTCCAATACCTTGTAGCCCAGGGACGTAACGGCCTTATGAAGCCTGCCCTCGCCATCGGCTGAGGGGATAAATTCCACGGCCGCCTCTTCGGCGGCAAAGTTCACAGAGGCCTTTACTACACCTGAGACCTCTGCAAGGGCCTTCTCAATCTTCGCGGCGCATGAGGCGCAGCTCATGCCTCCGATGTGCAGGGTAAGCTTTGAGGAGAGGACCCCGTAACCGAGCCCCTCAATGACGGAGATAAGGTCTGCTTCACCGACGCGGGAGGGCTCGTACTCAATAGCAGCCTTCTCGGCAGCAAAGTTCACCGAGACCTTTACTACACCGGCCACTTCCCTAAGGGCCTTCTCAATCTTCGCGGCGCATGAGGCGCAGCTCATGCCCGTAAGACCAAGGGTAATGGATTTTACACCGGTCTTTTCTCCAAAGGGTTTGGCCTTAACCTCTGCCTTGGCCTTAACTCCGGGACGGGCCTTAGAACCGGCTCTGCCTCTGGTTTTTTTTCTCTCTTTTTTCTTGGATTGGGTAAGAAAGCTCTGAGGGTCGGTGCTGAACTTCTCCTTGCAGTTTAAGCTGCAGAAGTAATATTTTTTTTTATTGTATAAGAAGGTTCCTGCGGCCCTGGTCCGCTCGACAGTCATCCCGCATACAGGGTCACGTGCCATATCCGCTCCTCTTATAATCTTAAATCTCTAAAGACCTCAAGTTTAAAAAACTCACTCCCCGCCGTGGTGATGATGATTACCGTGGTCATGCCCGCTCTCACCCTCCTCATTAAGCGCCTCTTCCATGTGACCTTCGCCGCTGTCAAGGAGACGCGCCCTCTCATTGCGCACAGCCTGCCCGCCTACGCCGTACTTAAAGACCATAAGCCCGCCGAGGTCCGCACCAAAGGCTATAATAACGGTAAGTATGAAGGCTGCGACAAGATGGACGATCTGAGCCCTTGGAGAAAATTTTCTCCTCGTATATAACCTCCATATAGAGAGAATCGTGGCTAAGATAAGGACCGTTACTCCAAAGGCCTCATGCCTCTCCATAATGATATGAACGGCCTCATTGTGCTCCACCGTGGAGGCCGCATGAAAACCCGCAAGCACCGCTGCAAGGGCAGCCAAATTGCCGAGATAAAGGGTAAAGGAGGCCGCTGACCTGAAGTGATCCTTCTTAAATATTACGCCTAAGAACTCGGCGACAAAAAAAGCGGTGAAGAGGGCTATGGGGTAATGCACAAAGAGAGGATGTACATTATCCATGGCCCCTATGCCGGGCAGGATTGCGAACGCAGCCGTCAGCATGTACGGACCTCCATTAAAAAACCTGCTTACTTACTGAATGAATCAACAAATTTACCGGCCGTCAAGGCGGACTCGAAGTACAGGGCCTCCCCATCAGGGCCCTCTATGATAAAGGCGCTGGATTTATCCACCATCTTACCTGAGAATGGATCCTGCGCCGCGCGCATGGCAGAATCCTCATTTAAAGTTTTTACACAGTTCTGACAGCAGCCGTAATAGGTCTTTCCCCCAACGAGCACAGGTATCTGAGGTTTACCCATTACATTGTCATTTACCATGCATACTATACTGGGGTCAACCTTGTATTTATCGGCCGAGCCAGCAGCAGTTGCCTCTGCTCTGTAACCTATAAAGAGTATCCCCAAAAAAAGCATGAAAATAACGATGTTTCTTCCGGAGTTTTTCCGGGCCATGGATGTCTTGTTCATCTTAATTGCCTCCTAAAGTTAAGAGATTATCCCTTAGTGATTTTTTTAGTTGATTTAAGGGCGGCTTCTCCCCGCTCGCCCGTTCTTATCCTCAGGGCTTCGGATATTGGCGAGGTGAATATCATACCGTCGCCCCTGTGTCCGCTCCATGCACTCTCTCTGATGACTTCTATTAATCGGGCTTCTTCCTCGTTATGACAGACAATCTCAAGTTTTGTTACTCTTGAGTATCTCTTGCAGTACTCAATGGACCACTGCTTTTCCTCGGCAGCCGCGCCGCCAAGGCCGCATACGTCTATCACCGTAAAACCGGCAACACCGGCGGCCATTACCGCGCTTATAACATCCTCTATCTTATCGTTTCTTATATAGGCCTTTATCTCTCTCATTTTTCGCCCCCGTCTTTTTTAAACTCCCTCTCTCTCCAGAGGGTATATATGGCCGGTATTACAAGTAATGTCAGCACAGTAGCCGAGATCATACCTCCCACCATTGGAGCGGCTATCCTCTTCATCACGGCCGAGCCCGTGCCGGCGCCCCACATTATGGGCAGCAGGCCGCCGATTATGGCGAAGACGGTCATCATAATAGGCCTTATGCGTTTTGAGGCCCCGGCAATCACGGCATGGTGAAGGTCGGCCCGTGTGTTCAACGCACCCTTTAGATACCTCTCCCTGCAGGCCATATCAAGGTAGATAATCATTATTACCCCTATCTCCGCCGATACGCCGGCAAGGGCGATAAAACCCACGCCAACGGCAACACTCATATTGTAACCCAGGATATAGAGGAACCAGACGCCGCCTACGAGGGCAAAGGGCAGGGATAGCATTACCATAACACTCTCGCCTATCTTCTTGAAGTTAAGGTAAAGAAGAAGGAATATGATGATAAGCGTAAGGGGCACCACGACCTTGAGCCTGGCCTTGGCCCTCTGCATGTACTCGTACTGACCGCTCCATGTAAGGGTATAACCGGGGGGCAGTTTTACAGAGGTGTTTACCACCTTCTGAGCCCTCTGTACATAAGTCCCAACGTCCACGCCCTTAAGGTCCACGTATATCCAGGCATTAAGCCTCGCATTCTCGCTCTTTATGGCCGGCGGACCTTTTTTAATCGTGATATCGGCAACCTGCGCTATGGGAATATGAGCGCCCGTGGGCGTGGAGATAAGTACGCGTTTAAGCGAAGGGATATCATCTCTGAGCTCCCTGCCGTAACGGAGGTTCACAGGGTATCTCTCAAGGCCCTCAACGGTAGTGGTAATGTTCATGCCGCCTATGGCCGATTGAATGACGTCCTGCACATCGCCTACGGTAAGTCCATAGCGGGCGGCCCTTCGCCTGTCGATATCAAAGTCCAGGTAATTTCCTCCAACAACGCGCTCCGCGTAGACCGATAGCGTGCCTGGCACGTCTCTAAGGACGGTCTCTATTTCTTTACCGATATTTTCGAGGACATTAAGATCATCTCCAGCGACTTTTAGCCCCACGGGGGTCTTTATGCCAGTTGAGAGCATATCCACGCGCGTCTTTATGGGCATGGTCCAAGCGTTTGTCACACCGGGTATCTTAATGGCGCTGTTCATCTCGTCCATGAGCCTGTATATGGTCATGCCCTCGCGCCACTCTTCCTCTGGTTTAAGGGTAATAGTCGTCTCCATCATAGATAGCGGCGCCGGATCCGTAGCAGTCTCGGCTCTGCCAACCTTGCCAAAGACCCTCTCCACCTCGGGAAAGGTCTTAAGTATCCTGTCCGTCTGCTGCATCAGCTCCTTTGCCTTTGTTATGGATATGCCCGGAAGCGTTGTAGGCATGTAGAGTATGTCCCCCTCGTTAAGAGGAGGCATGAACTCCCCGCCCAGTTTATTTAGCGGAATGACGGTAAAGACAAGGGCCACCAAAGATAGCAGTATAAAGGTCTTCTTGAAGCGAAGGACAAAACCCACCATTGGCCTATAGGCAAAGAGCAGGAGCCTGTTAACGGGGTTCTTTTTCTCAGGTATGATATTACCGCGTATAAAATACCCCATGAGTAAGGGCACGATTGTAACGGCAAGTATGGCAGAGGCGGCCATGGAGTATGTCTTTGTAAAGGCCAGCGGGCTGAATAATCTACCCTCCTGGGCCTCAAGGGTAAATACAGGCACAAAGGAGAAGGTAATAATAAGTAGAGAGAAGAAGAGGGCCGGGCCTACCTCCTTTGCCGAGTCCATAATGGAGTGCCAGTGGTCCTTTTCCGGGGGCGCCTCCTCAAGGTGCTTATGGGCGTTCTCTATCATGACTATGGCGCCGTCAATCATTGCGCCGATGGCAATGGCAATGCCGCCGAGGCTCATGATATTGGCGTTTATCCCCTGATAGTACATAACGATAAAGGCCATGAGTATGCCCACTGGCAGGGTGAAGATGGCCACAAGGGCGCTCCTCACATGAAGAAGAAATATTACGCAGATAAGGGCAACAACGATGCTCTCCTCCACGAGCTTGTGCTTCAAGGTCTCAACGGCGCGCTCGATAAGCCCCGCGCGGTCGTATACGGGCACAACCTCAACGCCCTCTGGAAGGCCTTTTTTAAGGGACTCTATCTTTGCCTTTACGTTATCTATGACCTCAAGGGCGTTACCGCCGTAACGCATGATTACAACGCCGCCTGCCACCTCGCCCTCGCCGTCAAGCTCGGCCGCCCCCCTGCGGAGCTCGGGCCCGAGATGCACAGAGGCCACATCCTGCACCGTAATGGGGGTGCCCCGTGAATCAACACCTATAGCTATCTCATTAATATCTTGTATGGATTTTATATAACCGAGCCCCCGCACCATGAACTCGCGCTCACTCATCTCAAGGAGTTTTCCGCCAACATCATTATTACTCCTCTGAATGGCATGCTTTACCTTCGAGAGGGGGATATTAAAGGCAGTAAGCTTATTCGGGTCTACGTCCACCTGATACTGCTTTACATAACCGCCGATGCTCGCCACCTCCGATACGCCGGAGACGGTCTGCAGCTCGTAACGCATGTACCAGTCCTGCAGGCTTCGAAGCTCCGCGAGGTCATGCTTGCCCGTCCTGTCCACAAGCACGTACTCATACACCCAGCCCACGCCCGTGGCATCGGGGCCAAGGGAGGGGTTAACGCCTTTTGGGAGCCGTCCGGCGACAAAGTTCAGGTACTCAAGGACGCGGGACCGCGCCCAGTACATATCCGTTCCATCCTCGAATATAACGTAGACAAAAGAAAAACCGAAGAAGGAGTACCCCCGCACCACCTTGGCCTTAGGCACACTCAGCATGGCCGTGGTAAGGGGATAGGTAACCTGCTCTTCTACTACCTGCGGGGCTTGACCCTGAAATGGAGTGTAGATAATAACCTGAACGTCCGATAGATCAGGGATGGCGTCAAGGGGCGTCCGGCTCATGGTGTAGGCGCCAAAGACGATGATAAAGAGGGTAGCGAGGATTACGAGGAACCTGTTATTTATGGAAAATTCTATTATTTTTTTCAGCATTTTTTATCGCTTTAAGAAGAAAAGATCCTTCCCATATTGGTTTTCTCTGTCTTAGTTTTTTTTTGTTTTAGTGAGAGACCGGGTACAGGTTCAATGAATCCAGACACGTTCCTATTTTGATTTTCTTTGTCCCACTTTCTTTTTTCCAAAAGAACTTTTTTGTATGTAAGGTGAGGTATACAGGTTCTGCGTGCCGCAGTGCTCTTGAATAATCTGATGTCCGAGTCAGCTCCGCTGATTTTCTTTATCCCACTTTCTTTTTTCCAAAAGAAAGTGGGAAGGCCTAATTTATATTATCCATCTTCATACCGCCCATGGAACCTTTCTTCTTGGCGCCCTTTGCCTTCCTGGCTTCAAGCATCTTGGATACGGCTTCTTTAAGGCTACTCTCGGAATCAATAAGGAACTGCGCCGAGGTTACCACCGTATCGCCTTCTTTCAGCCCGGTTCGCACCTCATAATCATCTTCCGTCTCCGCGCCGAGTACAACATCGCGGGGCTTGAACTTACCGCCTCCAAGGGAGAGTATGACAAGGCTTCTCTTACCTGATAAGAGAACGGCCTCTTTAGGTACAGCGACGGCGTGCCTGTCTATTACGGAGTTAAGCGTGACATCGGCGTACATATCGGGTTTAAGCTTAAAGCCCGGGTTCTCAAACTCAACCCTTACCCTGATGGTCCTTGTCTTTGGCTCCACAAATGGAAATAT
>JBHHUP010000018.1:0-28758 GCA_046753845.1 Thermodesulfobacteriota bacterium | reverse complement strand
CCTTGCCCCCTCGGCCATGGCCTCGGCCATCTCGTAGACATGACCGTAGAGGCTGTAAAAAACAATATTAAGCTTCATATAAAAAACCTCCCTAATAGAAAATTACAGTTTATTTAATCCGTTCATAGCCGCCACTTTATAGGCGTCTGATAACGTGGGGTAATTAAAGACCGTATCCTTGAAGTAATCTATGGTTCCGCCAAAATTCATAACGGCCTGCCCCGTATGAATGAGCTCCGAGGCCTTCTCGCCGACTATATGCACGCCAAGGAGTTTGTGAGTATCTCTGTGAAAGAGCAGTTTTACCATGCCGTATATATCACCTGTAATCTGACCTCGGGCTACTTCTTCAAAGTAGGCCCTTCCCGTCTCATAGGATACACCCTGCTCTGAGAGCTCCGCCTCGTTCGCCCCTACCATGGATATTTCAGGTATGGTATATATACCCAGAGGCATTAGACCCGTCATCTCACAAGAGGCGCCCTCGGCGGGAAAGGCGTTACATACGGCAAGCCTGCCCTGCTCAAGAGAAGTGGCCGCAAGGGATGGAAAACCTATAACATCTCCAACGGCATAGATTGTCGGTATAGAGGTCTGAAATGATTCATTTACCTCAAGCAGCCCCTTTGGTCCGGCTGTAAGGCCTATATTCTCAAGCTTAAGGGCATCGGTATTACCCGTTCTTCCCATAGTATAAAGGAGTTGCTCTGATATTACCAGCTTACCGCTTGCGAGCTCCGTCTGCACCCTGGCCCTGCCCTCTACCTTTATCTCAACGACCTTTTCGTCAAGGAGCATGGTTACACCGGAGTGCCTCATCCAGTACGTAAGGCTCGTTGTTATCTCCTCATCGGCAAACCTCAGTATGCGCGGCCTCTTCTCAACAAGGGTGACCTTAACGCCAAGGGCCGCGAATATGCAGGCGTACTCACAGCCGATCACACCCGCTCCTATTATAGTAAGGCTGCCGGGCAGCTTCTTCAGCCCGAGTATGCTGTCGGTATCATGGATATGCAGACTCTCAAAAGGGACATTAGCGGGGCGCGCCGGTCTTGTGCCTGTAGCGATAATAATTACTCCGGCCTCTATAATCTCAACTGTCCCTCCCTTAGATAGGCGCACGGAGACGTTGTGCTCATCAACAAAAGAACCCTCGCCGTAGATAATATCCACGTTATTTCTTCCAAGCTGAGAGTGCGTTACCTCCATCTGCCGCCGTATGACATCGGTCTTCTTGTACATGAGCTCGCTTAGAGTGACATCGCTGCTAAGAGAATACTGAAAACCGAATACCGCGCGCTGCCTGAAGTCGGCAAGAAACATGGCGGTCTCGCGAAGAGTCTTGCTCGGAATCGTGCCCGTATGTATGCCGGCCCCGCCGATATAGGGCTCACGCTCGACAATGGCAACGCTTTTACCGAGTTTGGCGGCCTGAATCGCGGCCTTCTCACCGCCGGGCCCTGAGCCTATTACAAGAACATCATACTTTTTCATATCCACCGGCGAACCCTCTCTTTAAAGAGTCTGATGATAATTCCCATACCTGTACCCAAGAATTAAAATATACACGTTAGAGGCCGCTGGTGTAAACTCTTTTTTACATCCTTAACCTGCCGTCTCATTATCGCCCCCCTTTTCATAACAGACCATAAAGAGGAATTTAAAAAAATAACCCGGCGGCTCCTCGATTTTTTCTGCCATGATGACTCAGGTTTTTTCTTAAAGATTACTCTTCTCTATTAAGTGCCCATGGTGATAAAAGCCGTAAAATAGAACATGATTTACCTTGCATTTTCAGACCCTGAAAGTATAATGCACTTAAAGTCATATATATTAAAGGATTTCGACTTTTTTTCAGAGAAGCGCTCTTTACTTGGACGCTTCTGTGGTTATTTTAAGCATCTTTAAAAAGATAAGGAGACTTGTTATGACGAGCATAGTGCATGTAACGGCAAGGGAAGTTCTTGACTCACGAGGCAACCCCACTGTAGAGGCCGAGGTCTTACTCAGCGGCGGTTTCAAGGGCCGCGCCATCGTGCCTTCAGGGGCCTCAACAGGGCGTTTCGAGGCCGTGGAGCTTCGTGACGGCAACAAAAAGAGGTTCGCCGGCCGTGGCGTATTAAAGGCCGTAAAGGCCGTACAGGGCCCCATTGCAAAGGCCCTTACTGGAGTTGACGCCATAGACCAGACCCTTGTGGACTCCATCATGATCGGACTTGACGGGACAAAGAACAAAGGTAAACTCGGGGCCAACGCAATACTTGCCGTATCTCTGGCAACTGCTCGGGCCGCCGGGAGCGCCACGCTGCAGCCTCTTTACAGGTACATAGGCGGCACCTCCGCCAACGTTCTTCCCGTGCCCATGATGAACATCATCAACGGCGGCGCCCATGCCGATAACAACCTCGATATTCAGGAGTTCATGATAGCCCCTGCGGGTTTTAAGTCCTTCAGGGATTCGCTCCGCGCCGGTGTGGAGATTTTTCACAAACTTAAATCCATCCTGAAGAGTAAAAAACTCTCTACCTCCGTAGGCGACGAGGGCGGGTTCGCACCCATGCTTCGGTCCAACAGCCAGGCCCTTGAGCTCATCATAAGCGCCATAAAGGGCGCGGGTTACACTGCCGGTAAAGACGTATTTATCGCCCTTGACTGCGCGGCAAGCGAGTTCTATTCAAAGGGTAAATACAATATAGACGGAAAGAAACTCTCAAGCTCGGCGGTAATAGAGTACCTCTCGAAACTCGTCTCCGCCTACCCCATCGTATCCATAGAGGACGGCCTTGACGAGCAGGACTGGAAAGGCTGGAAGGCCCTTACGGAGCGGATAGGCGGCAAGGTTCAGCTCGTTGGCGATGACCTCTTTGTCACCAACCCCGCAAGGCTTGCGCGCGGGATAAAACAAGGGGTGGCCAACTCCATACTTATAAAGGTCAACCAGATAGGCACCCTCACAGAGACCCTTGATGCCGTGAACATGGCAACGCGCGCCGGTTATACCTCTGTTATCTCCCACAGGAGCGGCGAGTCCGAGGATACTACCATAGCCGATATCGCGGTAGCCACAAACGCGGGGCAGATAAAGACAGGTTCGTGCTCACGCACGGAGCGCACGGCAAAGTACAATCAGCTCATGCGCATAGAGGACGAGCTGGGCTCATCGGCAAGGTTCGCAGGTACAGCGGTATTTGGCCGCTAAGAAAAGGGCTGCTCCCCTTTATGATGCCTGATATATTTTCTTTATAAGCCCTACTGTGCTATAATAAATTAGTTTTTTAATTGACGGCAGGGATAAACTCAGGCTTCACAGGGTCTCATTAAGTCTTACTATCGTGAGAGTAAAAAAATATCTTAGTCGCCCGTAGTGGTAAAAATCTCTAATAAGGAGAATAAGTGTCAGCCGAAGGCTTTATCTTTCAGGCTGTTGTAATACTGCTCTTAATCCTATTAAACGGTTTTTTTTCCGGCGCGGAGATAGCCATTATCTCCTCAAGGCGAGCGGAGATAGACAGACTTGCCAAGGAAGGCCGGAGCTCCGCCGAGAACGTAAAGCGGATGAAGGAGAGGCCCGAGAGTTTTCTTGCCACGGTACAGGTGGGTGTTACCATTGTCTCCACCATTGCCTCGGTGCTTGGCGGTATACTGGCCATAAAATACGTAAAACCCCTCCTGGCCACCATACCCATACCGATATTTCGGCACTCGGCAGAGTTTATCGCAGTTGTCCTCGTCGTCGTAGTCATCTCCTATACCTCACTTATTGTAGGTGAACTGGTTCCTAAATCGCTGGCTCTGCGTTACGCCGAAAAAATAGCCTGCTTCTCGGCGCGGCCGCTGATCTTATTTACACGCGCCGCCTCTATCATTGTGCTCATTCTCACCTCATCGACAAAATTCGTCCTTAAGATACTTGGTGTAAAAGACAGCGAAGAACGCACATTCATATCAGAAGAGGAGATAAAATATTTTATTAAAGAGGGCCGCGCCACGGGGGTCTTCGAGGAGACAGAGGCCGCCCTTCTTCACGGTATCTTCCAGTTCGCCGATACAACGGTAAGGGAGGTAATGGTTCCAAAGCCGAAGTTCTCCGCTATCGATATAGCGACACCCTCCGAGGCGGTGCTGAAAATTATCTCCGACGCCGGGTTCTCCAGATACCCTGTTTATAAAGGCAGCGTAGAGAACATCGCCGGCATACTCTTTAATAAAGATGTCTTCAGGATAGTAGAAAAAGGCGAGCCCATAATCCTCAGCGAGATCATGCGCGAACCCTACTTCGTACCTGCCACAATACTTATCAGCAAGCTCCTTCGTGAGATGCAGAGACGAAAGGTGCACATAGCCATAGTCGTAGACGAGCACGGTGATGTTGACGGCCTTGTGACTATTGAGGATATACTCGAAGAGATAGTAGGCGAGATAGAGGACGAGTATGACGTGGGTAAAGGCGGCCTTGTCGTAAAACTAAAAGACGGCGCCATGATAATCGACGCCACCATATCCATAGGAGACCTTGAAGAGGAAGGCATCTTCATAGACTCCGAGGCCGAGGGTGAGGAGTTCAACACACTTGCCGGGTTCCTGCTCTATAAATTACAGAGAATCCCGAAGGGCGGAGAGTTTGTTATATATAAAGACAGACGTTTTACCATCGTTGACGTAGAGGCCAACAGAATTGTGAAGGTAAAGGTTGAGCCGCTCTCCACAGGGGCCCGCCGCGTTAAGGCCACTGCCTGAGTAAAAAAAGCAGCACAGGAAAACCTCTTATATATTGACAAGGCGGGGCCTATCTAATAGATTATTTCTATATAGTGTACTTTACGTCACAGACCCGTTGATTAAGAAGATAATATTATTAAGGTATGAGAGAAAAAACCTTATGAAAATAAAACCCCTTATCCCCTTAATAGCCTTGCCGCTGGTCTTTACCGGCTGTGTAAAGTCATCTACTTTTCAAAAAGCCCTTGATGATAACCGCACCGCCATGCTGCAGACCACTAACGCTCAGGAGGCCAATAAACGGCTCCTCGAGGAGTTGGCCACAAGGAAAAAAGAGATTAATGAGCTCCGTACCGCTAACGAGGGACTCATTGAGGTTGATCTAAAGAAATCAGAGCAAATAGTCTCTCTTGAGGCCAGGCTCAAGGATAAAACCCTTGATAACGAGGGCCTGAGAAAACTAATAGAAGAACTTCGCGCCAAGGCTACGGCAACGGCGGATAAAGACACAAAGTGCCCTGATGACATCTGCGATGCCATATACGGTGAACTTTACAGGACGCTAAGCGAGGATATCGAGTTAGGCTCTATAAGTATCGTAAAGGGCAGCGACGGCCTCTCTTTGCTAATTGGGCAAAAAGCCCTCTTCAAGACCGTCCGTGCCAGCCTGCTTCCCGAGGGTAAGGCCCTCTTGCAGAGGGTAAGCGCCGCGCGTGACTTCATCAAGGCAAAGAATAAACATATTATGGTTCGCACTGTAATGACATCAGGCGAGGATAAAGACAACGGCGATGCCTGGGGACTTGCGGCGAAACGGGCCGCAGTTGTTACGCGTTTTCTAAACGAGCGCGTTGATGTCATGGAAGCCTCGGTGAGCGGCCTGCCATATGAGGATGCTTCGGGACTTAACCCCGACGGCTACATGGAGATTATCTACCCCCAGTCTGAGTAGAGCCTCCTACCCCCCCATTTTTACCACCCTATTTACCTATCTTCGTGATTGCCGCGTATACTGTGATAATCACGCAGTAATTTTTCTTCCTTTTTCCCCTTATCTTACATCACAACAGCCCCCTTACAACCCTACTTTTCTCTATTTTTTACCTTACAGGCCGCCCGGCGTGATTTTATAAAGGCCAAAAACTCCTTCAGCCCCATTGTATTTAAGACATTATCAGGTTCCAGCCAGCCCCGGCGGGCCATATGCAGGCCATATACCATGTTGGAGAGCTGAGCCGTGCTGTGTGAGTCCGTTGATATGGAGACCTTCAACCCCAGCTCTTTAGCAAGGCGAAGGTGCGTCTCCTTAAGGTCAAGCCTCTCGGGGTGGGAATTTAGCTCCAGGGCCACGTTAAACTCGGCGGCGGCCTCCATGACTGCCTCCATGTCCATGGCATAGGCAGGCCTCCTTGAGATGAGCCTTCCAGTGGGGTGGGCCAGTATATCGATATCTCCTGACCGTATAGCCTTTATTATCCTCTCTGTCATAGCGGCGCTATCCATGGAAAACCCCGAGTGCACGGCCGCCACAACGCACTCCAGCTTACTAAGGAGCTCATGAGGGTGGTCTAAGGTGCCGTCGCCGCGTATATCCACCTCCGTGCCCTTTAATAACCTGAAGGGGTTTCCGCCCATCTGCATAGCCTCGTTAAAGGTATCAATGGCTTCCATCTCACGGCAGAGCCTATCCGTATCAAGCCCATTTGCCACTGTAAGGGAGCGTGAGTGGTCTGTTACGGCCAGGTACTCATAACCGCGCTCCATGGCGGCACGGGCCATCTCATCGATAGTGGCCGCCCCGTCACTGCGCCTCGTATGAGAGTGAAGATCACCTCTTAACTCAGTAATCTCCAGGGGTTCGGGAAGCCTGCCCTCTTCGGCGGCCTCTATCTCACCGTTATTCTGACGAATCTCAGGGGGTATCCACGGAAGGCCCACGGCGCTGTAGACATCGCACTCCGTGGCCCCGGCAAGAGATTTACCGGCCTTATCAAATACACCGTACTCGTTTATCTTAAGACCCATCTTACGGGCCCTCTCACGAAGCGCGATGTTATGGGCCTTGGAGCCTGTAAAATACTGCCATGCCGCTCCAAAAGAACTCTTGCCGACAACACGAAGGTCTACATGAAAACCGCTGCCAAGGATAACCGTTGATTTAGTAGGCCCCTCCATGAGGACTTCCTTTACATCGCGGTAAGTTGTAAAGGCCTTCATAACGGAGGCACCGTGCTCTGAGGCGACAAGGATATCAAGGTCGCCTATGGACTCCTGCCAGCGTCTGAGGCTGCCAGCTACCACCACCTCGCCTGCGCCCGGAAGGCCGCTGATAAACTCCACCAGCTCAGCGGCCTCACTCCATGCAAAGGCCAGGTTAAACCTGCCGGCAACGGCCTTAAAAGACTCTATGGCATGAAGGAGCTTTGCCTCTGACTTCTCACCCATACCGGGCAGTTCTCTAATCCTGCCGCTAAGAGCGGCCTCCTGAAGCTCGGCAACAGAGCCTATGCCGAGGAGGCGGTAAAACTCCGAGGTCTTTTTCGGACCAACTCCGTTTATCTTTAAGATATCAAGGATACCAGAGGGGAGTTCACTTAAGAGGTTCTCATGAAAACTGCACCTTCCCGTGGCAAGTAACTCCACAATCTTCTCTCTCATGGACTCGCCTAAACCGGGGATACCCTTTAGTGCCTCGGGGCCCTTCTCCATAAGCTTTTTGAAACTCTGCGGATAACCCTCTATGACAAGGGCGGCGTTCCTGTAGGAGCGTATCCTGAAGGGATTTGCCCCCTTAATCTCAAGGAGATCGGCAATCTCATGCAACTGACGTGCTATCTCGTTATTCTCCATATCCTTTTCTTTTATGGGATAATCTAAAAAGCTGATTTTATTTTATATAAGAGTATTATATAATACAAAAAATTTATATGTACTATAAAAAAAAAGAGAGAAAATCCATGAACAATAACCCCATAGGTGTATTTGACTCAGGCATAGGCGGGCTCACGGTCTTAAAGGACATCATAAATCTCCTGCCAGCGGAGAGTACCGTGTATCTTGGAGATACGGCCCGTGTGCCTTACGGCACAAAATCAAAAGAAACGGTCATAAGGTATTCTCTTGAGAACGCCTCTTTTCTACGTAGTTTCGGCGTAAAGCTCATCGTAGCGGCCTGCAACACGGCGAGCGCCTACGCCCTCGGCCCGCTTCAGGATGCCCTTGATGTGCCTGTAATAGGCGTTATTGAGCCGGGCTCGGCCGCTGCCCTATCAGCGACAAAATCAGGGGTAATAGGCGTAATCGGCACCGAAGGCACTATCTCCAGCCGCGCCTACAGAGATGTTATAAAGGCCAAAAACCCCGGGGCGCGCGTATTTGATAAGGCATGCCCCCTCTTTGTCCCACTTGTAGAGGAGGGTTTTTTAACGACAGAGGCCACCGGGATTATCGCCTCGCATTATCTAAGGGAGTTTAAGGGCCATAATATTGATACCCTCGTGCTTGGCTGTACGCACTATCCCCTTTTAAAGGAGACTATCTCAAGTGTCATGGGCGCCGAGGTAGAACTCATTGATTCCGCCGAAGCCACGGCAGGCGAGGTAAAGAGGCTCCTTGGCACGGGGGGGATTGAAAAGCGTGATACAGGCAGCCCCCCGGTACACAGATTCTTTGTAACTGATTCTCCCGCCCGTTTTGTCAGGGTTGGCAGGATATTTTTCGGCGATGCCCTGCCGGCTCCGGAGCAGAGAGATATTTCCAGATAAGGTCACTGTGGATTAATATGGCAAAAAAAAGAACTCAGAAGAAAAGCAGAAAAAAGAGCAGGAAGAAAAGATCTCATAACCGGGGTTTTTTCAAGATTTTTGTAATCAGCATCATTTTCGCTCTTGCCGCTATATTTATATATGAGAGATATTTTTACAGCGAAACCAATAGGAGCGGTCATAGCAGAGAGGTCAGAAAGAGCGTAAAACTCTTCGTAGCAGACGGCGAGGGTCTAAAGGGAATTAATCGAAGTGTAAAAACAGGGCCCCTTAAGAGCGAGATAAAGGAGACCTTCAAGATTCTTCTCTGGGCCGATTCAGGCATTATCATACCAGAGGGCACAAGGCTCCTAAAGGTAAAGATAAAGGGTGGTACGGCGTACCTCGACATAAACAGCGCCATAAGGGATAATCACCCAGGCGGCACATCAGCCGAGATGCAGACCATATACTCCATAGTTAACAGCATAACGCTGAATTTTCCCAAGATTAGGGAAGTAAAAATACTCATAGAGGGAAAAACCGAGAAGACACTTGCCGGTCATATTGATATCAGCGAGGCCCTTGGGCCCTACCGCGCTTTAATCACAGACTCATAGAGGCCTTATTATGAAAAAAAAAGGATTCCGTCTTGAGGTGGATACGTTAGGCCCTGTATATGTACCGGAAAAGGCCTATTACGGGGCGCAGACCGCGCGCGCGATAAAAAACTTTCCCATAAGCGGCATCCCCCCGGAACCACAATTCATAAAGGCCACGGCAATGGTGAAAAAGGCCGCCGCCGGGGCCAACTCTTCCCTTGGCCTCCATAGCCGGAAAAAGGCGAATGCCATTAAAAAAGCCGCTGATGAGATTATTAGAGGCAGACTCCACGATCAATTTGTCATAGATGTCTACCAGGCAGGCGCGGGGACCAGTCATAACATGAACGCCAACGAGGTCATAGCCAACCGCGCCATTGAGATTTTAGGCGGCCAGAGGGGTGAGTATAATATACTCCACCCCAATGACGACGTAAATATGGGCCAATCCACAAACGATACCTTCCCCACCTTTATGCGCATTGCCGCCCTGCTCTCACTTCCCGCTCTTACAGGAGCCCTTTCGGAGCTCATAAAGAACCTTCAGGCAAAGGCCGCTGATTTTAATGAGATAATAAAATCAGGCCGCACGCACCTGCAGGACGCCGTACCAGTAACCCTTGGCAGTGAGTTCGCTGCCTACGCCTCCATAGTAAGCTCATCGCTTACAAGGATCGAGGCGGCAGGTGAGGACCTTAAGAGGATAGGCCTTGGCGGCACCGCCGTTGGCACGGGGCTTAACACCGCGCCCGCGTACAGGACAAAGGCCTTAAGAGAGCTATCAAAGGTATCAGGGATTAAGGGGCTTAAAAAAACAAAGGGCGGCGAGAGCTTTACATACCTCTCAAGCATGGGAGACTTTTTAAATTTCTCAGGTACTTTAAGGGGCCTTGCCGTAGGGCTCGTAAAAATCGCCAACGATCTCCGCCTCTTAAGCTCAGGGCCCCGTACGGGAATAGGCGAGATAAAGCTGCCCGCCGTGCAGCCCGGCTCGTCCATCATGCCCGGAAAGGTAAACCCCGTTATGGCCGAGATGCTTAACATGGTATGTTTTCAGGTGATAGGTAATGATACGGCCATTACAACGGCGGCACAGGCAGGCCAGTTCGAGCTTAATGTAATGGGGCCTGTTATTAACTACAATATACTCCAATCAATGAAGATCCTCACTTCAGCCGCTACGAGCTTTACAAAGAGGTGCCTTCAGGGCATCAAAGCCGTGCCCGCCAGATGCCTGACTAACTTTGAGGGCTCCGTGGCGCTGGCCACTCTTCTTAATCCCCTCATCGGGTACGAAAAGGCCGCCCTTGTAGCCAAGGAGTCGGAGAAAACAGGCAGGAGCGTACGTGAGATAGTAATCGAGAGGGGGCTTATGGATGAGAAGACGTGGAAGAAGATGCTTAGCCCGAAGAAGGTTACAAGGCCCGCTGAGATGAAAAAAAATAAGGCCCGGCCCTCGTGATGAGGGCATTTAATAGTTAAAGTTATTTATAATAAAAGGCTGATAACATCTAAACAAAATTGCTTTTTTATTATAAGATGTCTTATTTATAATATCCCTTGTACTAAGGCGCCCCTCTCCGATTTATCTCTTCTTTAAACTCTAAGAGGTTACCGGATAATTTAAAAACTCTCATATGGCAAATACAGAGAACAGCCCATTAAGAAGCGGTCTTATAAAGGCAGGCCTTCTTTTTATAATATACGCCGCGGGTCTCACTCTGCGTCTCATCCCATGGCAGAACCTCATAACCGCAGATACCATATACTTCTTTGAACCTGACAACTACGAACACTTCAGAAAGATATCCTTAATTCTTCATAACTTCCCCCACCCCCCACTTCATGACTACTACTCGGGTTTCCCCGTAGGTATCGACACAATTCGATGAATCGCTATAGGAAAGCGGTGACAATCGTCAATCAAAAAACGTCTGGTGAGCTGCCTCACCCCTTCCCTGCCCGGCATATTACTCCAGCCATCCTACAAGGCTAATTCATGGGCTTATTACGGACATACTGCCCATTCTCGAAGCTGCAAAAAAACTCTTCGATCAAAGGGTGCTTAATGGGTTCCAGGCTACTGTCAGGCTCCAAATTTCGTTCAGCTACATATGTGGTATGCTCGCACCCATGAACAAGGACATGGTACCAGGGCCTGTTCTTTGGGGGGCGCGACCTTGCTACTATCTCATACCACTCCTCTGTTGCCTGGAAATCCCGGTCTACATCTACAATCACCCCGCGATACTCAAAGAGCCGATGGTGAACCAACTCACCAACTGAGAATTTAACCCTGGTAATCTTCGTTACAGTTCCCATATATTTCTCCAAGTGCTCCAAGTAATCGTACTCCAACTTCAGCTTCACTTTCCTGAGATGAGAGTGGACACCAAAAAATTATTTCTCCTCAAGGGGATACCCCGCCTCTACCCAGACATTGAAACCGCCTTTCAGGGCCGCTGTTTTTGTAAAACCCTTCTCGCTTAATATAGACGCCGCACGGGCGCTCGAGTGTTCATCGGTTCACGTGCAGTACGCTACCGTTAAAACCTCGGGGTCGAGCTCTTCAATCCTCTGCAGCAGCGCATTTACATGCATGCGTATGGAGCCGGGTATCTTTTTATCGCTATTCATGTAATCAAACTTGTTTCTGATATCAAGAATGGCTACCTTCTCGCCGCTATCCATCATTTCTTTAAGTTCCTCTGCGGAGATCCTCTTTACCTCCATACCTGCCTCCCATTTATTAAATTATCTACAAAAATTCTTATTCACTATACCATTACATACCCCCCCCACACCCGCCAGCCCGCCCGGGCATTCTCATCAACCATATAATAAAGCCTAACACCTATAAAAAAACTGTCAAGAAAAGACAGTGGCGGCTGTGATTCTTTACAGATGACTAATATTCTTGAAATATCAGGCCGTAAGGTTTATCCTATAACATCAAAAATACAATAAAGAGGAGAAGGACTCTTATGACTCATCTTAAAACTCGCTTTACGATAAAGGCCCTTATTACAATCATACTCTCCCTACTGCTAATGCCTGCGGTAAATTCATTTGCCGAGCTCAAAACCGTAAGAGAGGTACTTCCAAACGGCATGGTAGTCCTTGTTCAGGAGGCTCACAGCGCCCCTGTTGCGGCACTGCAGATATGGGTACGCACGGGCAGCGCCGATGAAGACCCCGAGAGAGGCGGCATATCACATGTATTTGAGCACATGCTCTTTAAGGGTACGGCGAGACGGCAGGTTGGGGAGATGGCGAGCCTTGTAGAGTCTCTTGGCGGGAATATCAACGCCTATACCTCCTTTGATAATACCGTCTATCACCTTGTGGTTCCAAGCGAGCATTTTTCCACGGGCCTTGATCTCCTTGGCGACGCGGTGCAGAACTCGGCCTTTGACCCCGGGGAGCTTGATAAGGAGCTCAAGGTTGTCCTTGAAGAGATAAGGATGAACGAGGACAGCCCCATGAGGACCCTTTACAAGAATATTTTCGCCGACGCCTACAAGGTTCACCCCTACGGCAGACCCGTAATAGGCAAGAGCGAGGTAGTGGCAAAGTTCACAAGGGATTATATCGTCGATGTCTTCAAGACCTACTACAGGCCGGAAAACATGACACTTGTGGTAGCAGGCGACGTATCGGCTGATGAAGTTGTTAAAGAGGCCTCAATGATCTTCAAGGGTTTTAAGAGAGGCACATTAAAGCGCCGGAAGAGGCCTGCCGAACCCGCTCAGCGGGGCGTTCGGGCATCTGTGACTACACAGGATATTAACGAGACCTACCTTGGCATGGCCTTTCACATACCCGAGATGAAGAACAAGGACACCTACGCCATTGACGTAGCCTCCAACATACTCTCTGGAGGCGTTAGCAGCAGGCTGTACAAGGCCCTGAAGATAAAGACACATCTCGTACACTCAATCTCCGCCTACTCCATGAGCCTTAAGGATCCCGGACTCTTCTTCATCACCGCCGGGCTTGACTCAAAGAACGTCACAGAGGCAACAAAACGTATAATAGAGGTCATATCAAAACTCGGCATCGAGGGCCCTGACTCCGATGAGCTACAGCGCGCAAAGGTTAGCATCAGCGCTAATTTCATCTACTCGCGCCAGACCATGCAGGGCCGCGCTCAGGACCTTGGCTACAACGAGACAATAGCCGGAGACTACACCTTCAGCGAAAAATACCTCTCAGCCATTAAGGCCATTACAAAAGCCGATGTAAAAGAAGTCATGCAGAAGTACTTTACCGAGGACAATATCTCAGTTGCCGCTGTAACTCCCGAGAAAGAGGATGAAAGACTTACAAAAGAAGCCGTGACAGAGTTCGTTCAGGAGGCGTACCAGGAGACCTCCAGGCTGACTAAAAAGATACAAAAGGCCCCTGAGGTAAAAAAAGTTCTACTGGAAAACGGTATAACCTTAATCGTAAAAAATATTCCAGCCAACCCTTCAGTCTCTTTCTACGCCACATTCCCCGGCGGTCTAATTGCCGAGGATAGTGAAAATAACGGCATAGGCAGCTTCACGGCATCCATGCTCACACGCGGCACAACAACGTACTCAAGAGAAGAGCTTGCCAAAGAGGTTGAGGGGCTTGCGGGCTCCATAGGCGGGTTCTCGGCGAGAAACTCCTCTGGGGCAACGGCAACTTTTCTCTCCTCGGACTTTGACAAAGGGCTAAGCCTCTTTGCCGATGTATTGTTAAACCCGACTTTTCCCGATGTAGAGATAAAAAGGCTCCGTAAAGACGTGCTTGCCGCCATAAAAAAGCAGGAGGACAATATACCCTCCTATACGTTCAAGCTCTTCCTGAAGTCCCTTTACAAAGACCATCCATACGGCATGCCCGTTATAGGCAGGAACGAGTCGATACAGAAGTTAAAAAGGGCCGACCTTGAGAATCATTACAAGAAACTCTTTGTTCCGAAGAGGATGATACTCGTCATAGCCGGTGACGTAGACGTTGAGTACGGCATCGCAAGGGCGCGCAAGGTCTTTGGAGGATTCAAACGTACCTCACCCGGCATTAAGGCCCCCGTGAAACCGGAAAAACCCACGGATATAAGACGCACCGGCGCGGTACGGGACAAGGCTCAAACAAACGTGGGGCTTGGTTTCATGGCCACCACTATAGGAAGTCCCGACAGTTATCCGCTTGCCGTAGTATCAGAGATACTCTCAGGCCAGGGCGGCAGGCTCTTTATTAACCTCAGGGACAAAAAAGCCCTTGCCTACTCAGTAAGCGCTTTTTTAAGGGGGGGCATTGACCCGGGATTTTTCGCCCTTTATATAGCTTCTGCTCCGGAGAAAAAAGAAGAGGCCCTGCAGGGGCTCTTGAATGAGCTTAAGATCATACAGAGCGAACTTGTCACGAAAAAAGAGCTAACAAGAGCCAGAAACTATATTACAGGCAGCTACGAGATAGGGCTTCAGACCCCATCGAGCCAGGCCGCTAACCTGGCCAACAATGAGCTCTTCGGCCTTGGGTATGACTTCAGTAAAAAATACATAAAACTCATTCAGGCCGTAACAAGAGAAGACGTCCTGAGGGTAGCCAAAAAATACCTTGACCTCAATGCCTATACAATTTCTGTTGTGGGGCCTGAAAAAACTGATAAAACAGTCAAGAAAAAGAAGTGATAAGAAGAGCCATAAGTTATCTGATGAAGGGGTGGGCAAGGGAATAAGGCCCCGCCCCCCCCTTACTTATTCACACTACCTATACCGTCCATCCACTCTTGACACCTTCACTATACCCGTGTTACACTTTTTAAAGTTTACGTTTACAAAGATGAGCTTCTTCCTTAATGGAAGCTCCTTTTTCCTAATCAGAACATACTTGCCTATCCAAAAAATATTTTTCCATATGAAAATCCAATAGGAGAAAAACATCATGAGATTACTCTTCTTCGTACTCCTGCAGTTTTTTATCTCAATGCCTCTTATCTCATACGCTGCTAATATGGCAGGGCCCGCCAAGAAAGAATATATTAAAGAAAACAAGGTTACAGAGTCCCGAAAAACATCCATCGCCGAGGCGTACGGCAACCTGCCCCTTTATTTCATAGAGAATAAGGGCCAAGTTGAGAAGGCCGTAAAGTTTTACGAGAAAGGCGCCGGACACGCCACCTATTTTACAGAAGAAGGCGTGGTCCTTTCCCTCAGCAAGAGAGAAGATACTGAAAATGACAGATCCGCGCCTCTAAATAAAACCATAAACTTGAAAAAAGATAAAAAAATCACCACCGAGTCCGTAAGCCTCTCCTTTATAGGGGCGAATAAAGGGGCAAAGATAACTTCTTCTACACCGCTGCCCGGCCGTGTAAATTATTTTGTCGGTAACGAGAAGTCAGAGTGGCAGAGTAACGTTTCTACCTACGAGTCCGTCACCTATGAGGATATCTACGAAAATATCGATATAAAATTCTACGGCAATAGCAGGGACATTGAGCACGACATAATCGTCCGCCCCGGCGGAGATTTTTCAAAGGTCATCTTCGCCTACCGTGGGGTTAAAGGCTTTAAGGTTACAAAAAACGGCGACCTTGAGGTCTCGCTTGCCGGCGGCGTTATTCTTGAGAAGCAACCTATTATCTATCAGGATATTAACGGGATAAGAAAAAACATTGATGGCAGTTACAGGATACTAAAGAACGAAAAAGGCACTTTTGAATTCGGCTACACCGTGGCCTCATATGACCATACAAAAACACTCATCATAGACCCCGTGCTTACCTACTCCACTTATCTTGGCGGGAGTGACTGGGAGTCAATCCATAACATAACCATAGACGCCTCGGGATCGGTCTATGTAACGGGTCATACCGCCTCAACTGACTTTCCGCTTCTGAGTCCCATTCAGGCAGCTTTCAGCGGAGGTTATTCTGACACCATTATTACAAAAATGAACCCAGCGGGCACGGCCCTTGTCTATTCCACATACCTTGGCGGCAGCGGCGATGATATTGCCGAAGGAATTACCGTTGACAACAGGGGAGCGGCCTACGTTACCGGTTCCACCACTTCCACGGATTTTCCAATGGTAGCGCCGATACAAGGCGTATACGCTGGAGACAGCGGCGCTTTTTACCTCCACGGCGATGCCTTTATAACAAAACTGAACCCCTCGGGTACGGCCCTTATCTATTCGACCTATCTTGGCGGCAGCGGCGATGATGGCGCTAACGACATAGATATTGACAGCACAGGAGCAGTTTATGTAACAGGGGTTACGACCTCGACGGACTTTCCCCTTTCTAATCCTATTCAGCCGGGCATTGGCTTCGGAGGTGATGAGAACGCCTTTGTAACTAAGATAACCCCCGCGGGAAGCGCCCTAACCTACTCCACATACCTCGGCGGAATTCTCTATGATGCAGGCTTCAGCATAGCCGTGGATAATACAGGGGCCGCCCATATTGCCGGCGAGACTACTTCCACGGACTTTCCTCTTCAAAGCCCCATTCAGGCAGTAAGGGCTGGTGTAGTAAATCCATTGGATTATTTTGTAACAACTATAAATCCGGCAGGTACGGCCCTTCTCTACTCAACTTACCTTGGAGGAAGCGGTAATGAGAACCTGCCCGCCATAGCCGTGGACAGCTCGGGAGCCCTTTATCTTACAGGTTATTCCGATTCTACTGACTTTCCCCTTGCGGCCCCGTTACAGGGCTTTAACGCCGGCTCTATAGATATTACCTTGACAAAAATAGACCCCGCGGGTACGACCCTTCTCTACTCCACATATCTCGGAGGCAGTGCTAATGATTTCAGTTCCGCCATAGCCGTTGACTCCACCGGTGCGGCCTATATAGCAGGACAGACCCGGTCCGCGGATTTTCCCCTTGTGAACCCTATCAAGGCGGCTCTTATCGGGTACAACGAAGCCTTTATAGCCAATCTCAATGCCGCAGGCTCGGCCATCATTTTCTCAACTTACCTTGGCGGCAACGACATGGAGAACGCCTCGGACATAGCCGTTGACAGCTCCGGGGCCGTTTATACAGGAGGATGGACCATGTCAACTGACTTCCCTCTAACTCAACCTCTGCAGGTTCTTATGTACGGTCCTGATGCCTTCATTACGAAGATAAGCCCGGGAACGCCACCGGTTCTAAGCCTTGCCATTACACCGGATATATTTTTCGTACCACAGGGCACCACTTTAGCATATACCGCAGCGGTCACTAACACCACGGCTGCAAAGAAGTGCTTTCAGTACTGGGAGAATATTACACTGCAAAATGGCTCCACATACCCCGCAACAGGTGAGCTCTTCGGCCCTATAAGTCTATGCCTTGACGCCGGAGCCACGCAGAGCGTCCCCCTCACAAAGGGAGTACCCCTTTCCGCACCAATGGCCCTGTACGCCCTTAACGCATTTGTAGGGGCCTACGGCACACCGGGGCACCACGTTACAGTGAATGAGAGTCACTTCACTTTCAACGTTACAGCGTCCGGCCCCGCGCCTTTAAAGACAGAGACCTCGTGGCGGCTTCTTGAGAAGGGTTTTAAATAATAAAGGAGTTAATTCCGGTATCGAAAAGGGGCTGCCGAAGTATGGGCAACCCCTTTATTGTTTTTCTTACATACAAGCAAAAAAATCTTACTCTTCTTTATCCCCATCCCCTTTAATATCTTTAAATATCAATACAAGACAGAAGATAACCGATACTCCGAGAATACCGAGGCCTATCATAAAACCAAGGGGCAGGTAGTAAAAGACCACCGTGCTCCTGCCGGCCTTAACCTCAACGCCGCGTACAAGGCCGTTTACTCGAAGCAGAGTGCCCTTCTCGTCATTTACCTTTACTCGCCACCCGGGATAAAAGAGATCTCCAAGCACAAGAATGGCGTCTCTATCGGAGTCCACCTTTACTGTGACACTGCCCTCGCTGTACTCTACGATACGGGCGTTGTTATTAAGCGGCGGAAGCGGCGCGGCTTCTTCATTGAGAGCCTCTTCAGTAAGCTCAGGTGCGGTGAGAGTGGTATCAGTGGCATCAGTTGAAGGGAGCATAAGCTCGGCGGTGGCTGCCACGGGCGCGCTTAGCTCTGTATTTGCAAGATCTGCAGCAGCCTTATCCACGGGAAGCCTAAGCTCGGCAGTACCTGCCAGAGTGGCCGCTATCTCTGTATTTTCAAGGTCAGGGGCCTTAACCAGAGCGTCTTTTGAGGCGGGCAGTGTAAGCTCGGCGGTACCAACGGGAGAAGCCGTTAACTCAATGGCCTTCTGTTCAGAGACCTCTTGCCCTGATTTTTTTTCTTCAGGGGTTTTTATCATGGCTGTCCCGGCAGTAACAACTTCAGGTACGGCTTTTTTAGAGACCCTCATCTCAGTGACCGCAGTCTTTGCGGCATTTTCACCATCTAAAGGCGTCTCAGCAGACTTTTTATCAAGGCCCGGAATTGATGGCGCAAGCTCTACATCTCCGTCCACAACGACAGTTGATATCGGAGTAAAATCTCCTTCCATAAATACCTTCTGCGCCTCTTCCCATGTCTTGGCTCTTATAGTACTGGTGGCAAGGTACACCCTTGGCGAGGCGGCGGTGTTCTTATAGACCTTCGCGTCTTCTCCGCTGTAGATAAGGGGGAACTTCTCCTCAAAATTATTTCGCAGTACCCCGTCACCGTCGCTGCCGCCGTAATCACCGGGGAAGATGAAATACCCCACGCCAAGCATGGAGTAGCCCCTCTCTTTACCGATAAAATCATTCTCAGGCAGGCTCTTTACCCTGCTTGAGAGATCTCCGCCCTCTTGATTATCATCACCTCTCCTCGCGGGTAGGCCGGTGAACCAGAGCGGCCTGCCCTGAAATTCACCGAAGGTCTCCGTGTGAAGGTATTTTTCACGGAAAGCCTGAAACTCCACGGGGGTGACGGAGTTAACGTACCTCACGTCATCAAGGCCGATTACGCTCGCGTGGTTTGCAAAGAGCGCGCCGTAGGCCCCTGCTACCCGCGGCCTGCCGCCCTCGGCATCCTTCATAATTGCCGAGACATAGGGAGCCGTGCCGAATGGGTCGTCACGAGGCGGAAAACCATGAGGGGCCATGTAATCAATTAAAAGTGAGGCTCCTAAAAAGACCACGAGTGCTACAAAAAAATATGTAAACCTCTCCCTGAAATAAAAGAAGACGGCGATTAGCCCTATAAGAAGAGGAATCCACTTCATATGAAGAGTCTGTACGGCATAACCCCTTGGAAGGCACCACCATAGCTCAAGAATTGCCAGTATGATAATGGCGTAGACGTTCTTTCCACCCTTAAAAAAGAAGGTAAGATAAAAGGCCGCAGCGATGACGATAAGCGTAACCAGTGAGCCTCCGATAATAGATGGCAATACAAAGGCAGACGTGGCATCGTTAAAGAGGTCGGCCCTATGCAGAAAAACGCCCACCGAGGGAACAAAGGAGTATATTATGTACAGGCCTGCAATAATGCCGCCCGCGAGGATAAAGACCACACCCGGCAATATGATAGAAGCCTTACCGCCCTCTTCACCCCCACGTGCTGAAGTCCTAACGTGGCCCTCAATCAGCTGCAGCCCCAGAGCCGCGGCCACGGCCATGGAAAATACCCAGACAGGGCTTGCCCACCGAAGAGTCCAGACCATATCAAACATGGAGACCTTACTCAGTAGGATAAAAGGCCATATCCCGATGTTTTTTAAAAGAAGAAAAGCGGAGATAAAGATAAAAAAGTAAAAATTCAGCCTCAGGGGTATCTTACGATGAAGCAGACTTATAAAAATCCCCGCGAGAATAAGAAATAGCGGCAATACGCCGGTGTAGCCTCCGAGGTTATCCCATAGGCCGTTAATGGGAAGATACCGGAAAAAATTATCACCGATCTTAACAAGAGAACTCGTCCCGTTGATACCCCCTGGGTCTGAGGGAAAGTACGAGAGAGTCGGCGTGATGATATTGAATAATTCCTGCCATGAGTTGAGCTTCTGTAAACCCATCTCTACAGGAATTTGAGGGCTAAACGCGCCCCTCTTTACGAGTTCTATAAAGAGGAGTATCATGGGCGAGGTTAAGGCAAGCCCCGTTACAAAGGCGATGACTATGCGGGCAATCGTCTTTACCCCGCCAGATATACCGTGCCTCGTTAGTACCCTGAATAGATAATAAAGCAGGGTAAAGGTAAGGACGTAGAGGGCCGCCTGAGGCTGCCCTGCAAGGAGCGTGAAGGCAAAGCAAATGGCTGAAAAAACAATCTTAACCTTTACCCACCGTGCACGCGGTTTACCCCTTGCCAGAAGCTCAATGGAAAAGAGCAGAAGAGGCAGCATCATGGCCGTATTTGTCAACTGTTCAAGGTTGATAAACCATGTAAATACCCCTGAAAACATATAAAAAAGCCCACCGGCAAAAGCGCTCCATGGGGTCGCACCAAAGGCAATAATGAATAAATATGTGAAAAAACCCGCTATCAGGAGCCTGCCGAGGATAAAATAATCCCATGACCACACCGGAGCTATATCCTCGGCTATCTGATATGGAAAAAATACCCTTGTGGAGTACTGCGCGGCAAGGGGCGTTCCGGCGCCCTGGTAGGGGTTCCAGAGCGGGAGCTTTTTCGCTCTGTACATATCCCCTACGAGCTTATTTATAGGAGCCTCGTAATACATGGGTGTGGCAAGGTCCACGTTAAAGCTGTTAACGGGGGTTCTGCCCTTGGCACCGTAAAGACCGCTGGCGGTTATGCCATGGGGCTGGTAAAGAGAGGGTAGGAGGCTCTTGGAACTAAAAAAAACAGGTGAATAAAAGGCCGCTATGAGCAGGGCATAGATTATAAAAGCAAGGGCATGGTTTTTAAGACCTGCATTATTTTCAGTGGTGGTTTCAGTCATATCAATAGCTTAGACCTGTCTTGGCGGTGCCTGCCGGCCTCAAAACAGGGAAAACCCGGGACTTGCCGGCGGCCCGGTGGTTGTACTTGCAAGAGTGATACTCTTGAACCCCCGATAAGAGGCTAAGACAGAGAACCTCTAACGGAGCCTCTCATAGAGAAAGAATATCTTTCCGGAAAAATGTATGGCCGCCCATGGTAAAGCCGGAGATGGCAGTAAGAAGGCCGATACCAATCAGTCACGTGCAGCCACCCAAAAAACATATCCAGGTTATGAGCACAGTCTAATTCGTCAGGAGCGGCCCTGAAAAGACCTCGTCTTCAACATCTTCGCCTCTCTTTAAATCGTTACAAGTTAAACAGATACGAGGGTCAAAATCAAGTCTTTAAATAAAAAACATACCAGTCTTACCGCCCCATTAAACCCTTTTTCATGAGTAAAACCCTAATCTGTCTCAGCTGGTATAGACTAAACTTTTGCATATACTTCACCGCGACCTTCACTGCTCCGGTGGCCGCGAAGAAGGCGGGAGGCCCTGCCGCGGGGATTGCTGCAGGGCGTAGAGTGCGAAGCCGTTAGCTGAAAAACGGTGTACGGTGTAGTGTTTGAAAAAATCTACGACGACCTTTTTTTCCTTCAGCGTGAAGTTGTCGTTTATGAACTTTTGCAGGAGCGCCTTATGTATGAAGAGGTCTGTGATGCCGATGCCGGTAAACTTTCCGAGAAGCTCCGCGCCGCCAGGTGAGCTCTGAATGAACTGCTTGAGAAAAACCCCTTCCCTGTCGCCGTAGTAATAATCCCTCTCCCAATAATATCCCCTGTCACCGGTGAAGAGTAGCATCACCAGCGCATCTGCCGGTAATGTCCTGTTGGCGTACCTTAAGACCTTATAATCGGGGAGCCTCTTTTCGAGATATTGCTCCCTTGTCTCGGTGCCGCTAAGATAGCCCCATGGGGTGTATTTCTTGTATAAACCCGCTATATAAAGACCATCTAATATTAAGAGCGCCGCCATAAGCAGGGCGGCGGCTCCGGCGAGCCTTGGCACTGCTCGCAGATTCCTGAAGCCAAGAACCACGAGGATGACCATAAGCGGGAGTGTGGGAAGCAGGTACCTTGTCACAAGGTCCACGGCAGAAAAGGCTAATACAAAAAAGATGAGCGAGAAAAGGGCGAGAAACTTTATACTCCCGTCGCTCTCCCTTCTTTTTATAAAGGCAAGGGGCATGAAGACGAGGTAAAGGGGATTCAGTACGCCGTCAAACCCTCTAATGGAGTTGTCCATCCCCTCCCAGAAGATACGCAGAGGCAGCAGCAAGAGCTCAAACGTCCCCTCATGATAGAGGATGGTACGCTTGGCCACCGGAGACATGATGCCGTTTATATGTACCCCCTGCCCTATTGAGGCGGAGTGCATGGCGGTCTCCCATATGGGATAAAAAGGGTTGCCGCGCCAGATGTAGTTCCTTACAAGCCATGGCGAAAAGACTAAAAAAGCAATGACCGAGAAGATAATAAGGGCCTTCAGGGCTCCAAGCGAGTCCCCTCTCTCCTTCGAGTAGGCGTAGAGGATGAAGATGGAGATAAGAAAGCAGCTGAATACCGCGTTGTACTTGGAGCCCAGGGCGAGGCCCATGGATAGGGCGGAGTAGATAAGCCACTTTCGATCAAACCCCTCGGCTCTCCATTTCAACGCAGCAAAGAGAGCGAGTGTTGAGAAAAAAGCATTGCCGTGGTCGATGTAAGCCATACGCGAGAGGTTAGCCGCAAGAGGGGTCGCGAGGTACAGGAGCAGCCCAAGCAGCGCGTATGTACGCCCGGAGCCAGGCAAGAGGTAGAAGTAAACAAGGAGGCCTGTAAGCACGGCAAAGCCCATATGGATAAGTCTCGGCGCGATATCGTTACCAAAGGCAAGGGGTATCGTGTAAAGCATATCAATGTTAATGGGAAGGTAGGCAAACCCCATGAAGGGTATCTCGTAGATGCGGCCCCTGGCCAGATAAAGCTTTGGAAGAGCAAGGTGCTGGATAAGCTCGTCCCTTACAGTAGGAGGTGTAAGCGCAAGAGCCATGAGCAGAAGGATAAGCCCAACCGTAACGGCCGCGAGCGTGATATCAAGAGAGGTAAAGGGCCGTGAGAGACCGCCGGAGGCATCTCCGATAGAACCACCGCGGCGGATGTACAGGATGAAAAATACGGCAGCAGCGAGACATGCGGCCGCGATGTACAGCGGTGTTATAAGCCCGAGGTGGCCGAGAAAAAAGATCATGAGGCTCAGCGCGCCGAGGACGAAACCGATCTTATAGAGATTTTCAAGACTAAGCATGTCTTTGTTTCCTGTGATTAAAGAGTCTAAAGGAGGTAAAAAATCTCCCTTGAAAACACTCTTCAGGGGAGAAGCCTTTCAGCGGTTTTCTTAAATCATGGAGCGGCCGCAGCTCTTGCAGCTTTCCATCTCCTGGAGCCGCAGAAGGTATTTATGGACAACGGTAACATAGGTGGCGTGGCTCCATGTGAGCGGCGATACGGAGAGCGGCTCATTTGTATAGGGGTCTATCTGCTCCGAGAGCACTCCGCTGGGCATGGACCTGCGGGCAGTCCATTCAAGTAACTCCAGGGCCTTTTCGAGGCCCGCTTTATCAGCAGCGGCCTCAATATAATACCATGCCATCCAGAGCGTAGTTATAAACCAGGGATTACCCGTGATTGTCTCATCGACGCGGTAATAACCATCGTTCTCATAACGGGCCAGACCGCCTGAGGAAGTGGCAAGGTGTAATTTATCATAAACCTGAGCCATAGTGCTAACCACTTTTTCCTCTCCCGCCCCATAGGCCCCGAAGGCAAAAATACCAAAAAGGCTCGCGTCAACGGTCTTATCAACAAAGATGACTTCTCCATCCTTCATCCTTATCATACGGGCAAAACGTCCCTCGCCATCGAGATACAGGTACCTGTCCATGGCCTCTCTCATGCGCCGCGCACCCTTTTCATACTTATCGGCGCGTGCCTCTTCGCCAAAGGCGCGGGTAAAGGCGGCGGCAGCCTTCAGCCCCCCGTAAACAGAGGCCACGGTAAAGGTATGCACGCCGTGAGACTCCTCCCATAGATCGTAACTCGGCAGCGGCAGACCCGTGGCAGGGTCGCGGAAGGTCATCATCATATCGGCCGCTTTTTTTATAAGGGACCTGTAGAGGGGTTTTATGAACTCTATGTCTTTATACTTCTCGTAATGAGCCCAGAGGGCCCAGATGACAAGGGCCGTCTCATCCTCCTGAATAGGCAGCTGCGGCTCGCCGTTAAGGAGCCATGGATGCCATGAGCTTGCAGGTGTTCCCGAGGGGTTGTATTTATGAAGAAAAAATCCGCTTCTCTCAATGAGCCGTTCAGTTAGAGCGAAAAAAGACCTTGAAATCTCAGGATACCCCGCCATGTCCAGTGCATAGGCCGAGAGCGCGCCGTCACGGGGCCACATATAGCTGTATGTATCACGGTTAAAGGCAACGACGTCAGAGTCGTTGGCAGCTATTATGCTGCCGTTATCATCTATCTGCGTACGCATGACAAGAAGACTTCTGCGGTAAAGGGAGGCTACATCAGGGGGTAGAAGGGCGAAGTCAAGATGCTCCTTATCGGCCCAGAGCTTCCAGTAATCAGTGGTGCGTTTTAATATACAGGCCGGGCTCTTGGCCATGACCTTTGTATTAAGGTCCGTCACCTCAGCGAGGCTCTTTCCCGCGCATATCCAGTAGTAAGCCTCTGCTTTCTCACGGGGGCCAGGTCTCATATGGATAGAGACTACTGAGTCAACACTGCCCTGAGCTATGGGGTTACCGCCTAAGGTACCGTCTTCGGCGTCCTTCCATGTGCCCCTGTAAGGGGCATGCTCCTTGTTGCCGGTAGCAAAATACCTTACTCCATAGGTATCATCGGAGAAGATGTTTACGAGAAAATACCGCTTATCCTTATAATGCACGACTGAGCCCGTATCAGGGCGAAAAAGGGCCGTGTCGCCGATGTTATTACCATAGATGTGAAAATCCTGAGCAAAAAAAACGCGAACCTCTTTTTCAAGGTCAGAGGTGTTTTCAACTGTAAGTTTTCTCAGAAAGATATTCTCATGAAAGTCCACCATATCGTTAAAACCTATGGATAGACCAAGGGCGGAGCTTGTAAGCCTTACATCGGTGACCATCGTATCATCAAGATAATCAAGGGTTATATCCCATCCATGGGGAACCCAGCTGAAGGTCCCATCAGACCAGACCCCGAGCCTGAAAGGCTCCCGCCCGGTGTGATTTTCCTGCCCTACGTGGGGGAAATAAAAATCGCGAAGCTGATAATCCCTGTCAAAGGTAACAAGGAGCCTGCCGTTGCCTACAGGTATATCACGGGCCATAACAGCTCTCCATTAAAAGGCGACTCTCCCGCGCTGAGCCGCCGGCACTATGCTATCGTGCCTCGCCTCTACAAAAAACTTCTCTTAATCAGTTATAATCCTTCGTATACGGGCCTGAGTCTCCTGCACGTTCTCAACACCGGTATTAAGGATATGGCACGTCGCGGTGCTGAAGAGGCGGCGGAAAAAGGCCTTCTGCAGCCCGGGTCTCTTTACAAGTAGATACGGGTTGTAGAAGGACTCGTAGCTGAACTCGCCGACGTTATCCCCTGCCCCTGATAAGACCTGATACCTGCCCTCCTCAAGGACTGTTATGGCCTCCTCGGAGTTCAGCTTAACCTCGGGAGGCGACTCCTTGTCACGGCGGAGCAGTATTACGGAGTGCACATCGGCCTCGGTGACAAATTTGCCCGGCCCGCCTATCCACTCGGGGTCCAGTATTGCGCGGGAATTCCCAAAAGCAGTAAAGTCATCGTTCTCTACGTTCTCGCACTTGCTCCTGTCAAGAAGCGGTACAAGCTCAGGAAAGCTATCCACCATATCCGTGCGCAGATAATACTTCCGTTCTGATATATACGCGCGTGCGCCATTATCACCGTAGCGTACGAATATCCAGTCATCAGAGTGCACGAGCCCCTCGGGAAGCTGCATGAGCCCCCATGTATGCGTGCTCTTGCCTGTGCCCGTGGGGGCGATGATTACAACGCCCTTGCCGCCTACCACGGCGCAGGAGCCGTGTATGGAGTGCACATCGTGCTGAGTCTCGAGTATATCGGCGGCTATGCCCAGGGCCCATGATTTGCACTGACCGTAGTACTCTGTATTTATGAATATAGCCGTCTTTGTATCGTGGTGATAGTAGCCCCTCGGCTCCTCACCCTCTATACCCATGACGGCATAGATCCTGCCGTGAGGCAAGACGCATGGCCCGCCCGGAGCGGGGTACCAGTTATCTATCCAGAAGTCCGAGAGGTGCTCAGAATTTGTACGAAGCTCAATATTAATGCCGTGTATATCAGCTGCCCAGTGGTAGAGCTCAAAACCTTCACTCAGCTTTGCCTCGGCGAGGGCCACGAGCTCGTTTCTTCTCTCCAAACTTATCTCTTTATCGGAACCGACTCTTTTCTTTTCAGCAGTAACGCAATTAGACAGCATATAAAGCAAACCTCCATAAATTGTTGATTGAGAATTAATAAGTAAGAAGAGAGGAAGAGGTATCAGAGGCTGAAAAAAAAAAGAAACGAACTCCTCTTAATAATAACCGGTAACAACTCTTTGAGTCAAAACACGAGCCCGCCTGAGAGTTGGGGCGCTTCTTTTGTTAATGTACGCATATCCACTGCAAGACAATATACAAGGGCCACTAAATGAGATAAACACCATTTAAGAGAACATCTGCCCGAAGGCTCTCATGATATCTTTCCCATGTTGCTTAAGAAACCTCCAACGGCCGTTCTTACCATGGCGCTTATACTCCAGCGCTGCCCAAGTTTCTCTTTATACTCCTCGGCAAGCTCACGGAGGGCGTCTATCTGGTCTACCTCGAGCATGATGGAAATCTTCTTCAGCTCTTCGTCACAGCAATGCGTACTTCCTTTTCCGCTCATAACTTAAAACTCCTTCAGGCATTTTGCGCGGGCTTCCTCTTTTTCCTTGCGGGCCGCCTTAACGCGTTCGCGCTTTATGGCGCGGTATCTGTCTATAGTCTCAAGGACCTCGTCCTGATCATCTGTAACAAGTATGATCTCAAGGTCTTCGGCGCTAATCGTATTGTATTTAAGCATAGTCCTACGCATAAAATCAAGCAGAGGGTTCCAGTACTCGGTGCAGAAAAGTATTATGGGCAGGGGATAAATCTTGTGGGTCTGCAGAAGCGTAAGGGCCTCGAAAAATTCATCAAGTGTGCCGAAACCTCCGGGCATGCATATGTAGCCCATGGCGTATTTAACAAACATGACCTTTCTCGCAAAAAAATACCTGAAGTTAAGCGAATGCGTCTGATACTTATTGGCCGCCTGCTCCATGGGCAGGTTTATATTAAGGCCAACGGATATACCGCCGTTATCATGTGCGCCTTTATTGGCCGCCTCCATGATGCCGGGACCTCCGCCTGTAATGATGGAGTACCCTCTTTTTGAGAGAAGCCCTGCTATTTCCTCTGTCTTTTTATAGAACTTGTCACCGGGGAGGGTTCTTGCCGAGCCGAAGATTGAGACGGCGGGGCCGATATCGGAGAGCTCATCAAAACCCTCGATAAACTCACTGAGAATCCTGAATATACGCCACGTCTCCTTGCCCTTAAGGTCTTCTACCATGATTTACTCCCATTCAATTGTGCTCGGCGGCTTTGAGCTGATATCATAGACCACCCTGTTTACTCCCCTCACCTCGTTGATTATTCTCGTAGAGATGACCTCAAGCACGTCATATGGCAGGCGCGCCCAGTCGGCTGTCATGCCGTCAAGGCTCTGTACGACTCGCACGGCTATTGTATTCTCATAAGTACGCTCGTCACCCATAACACCGACGCTCTTTACAGGCAAGAGGACGGCAAAGGCCTGCCATACCTCGTTATAAAGCCCGGCTTTTTTAATCTCTTCGAGCACTACGGCGTCTGCCTCGCGAAGGATGGAACAGCGCTCCTCGGTAACACTGCCGATAATCCTTATGGCAAGCCCGGGGCCGGGAAAGGGGTGCCTATCCACCATCTCTGCAGCCATGCCGAGTTCTCTGCCAAGGACTCGTACCTCGTCCTTAAAGAGCTCACGGAGTGGCTCTATAAGTTTAAGGTGCATGTTTTTAAGAAGCCCGCCTACGTTATGGTGACTCTTGATGGTAGCCGAGGGCCCTTTTGTAGAGACGCTCTCTATGACATCGGGATAAAGCGTGCCCTGGGCGAGGAATGAGGCGTCCTTTATGGTGCGGGCTTCAAACTGAAATACCCTTATGAACTCATTACCTATGAGTTTTCTCTTTTTTTCCGGGTCTGCCACGCTCTTAAGGCGTTTTAGAAACCTATCAGAAGAGTCTACGCAGCGAAGGTTCATCTTGAAGTTTTTCCTGAGGGCCCTGGCGACAGCCATCCCCTCGCCTTTTCTAAGGAGACCATTGTCCACGAATATACACGTCAGCTGCTTTCCTATGGCCTTGTGCACAAGAAGGGCCGTTACAGAAGAATCAACACCTCCGCTGATACCGCAGATTACACGGCTGCCTCCCACCCTCTCACGAATCTCTGCTATGCTGGAATCAATAAAAGAGCTCATGGTCCAGAGAGGTTTTACACGGCAGATATTAAAGAGAAAATTGCTGATAAGACGGGTGCCCTCCTCGCTATGCACTACCTCGGGATGGAATTGTACGCCGTATATGCGTTTTTTCTCATTTCTAATGGCAGAGAATGCGGAGTTCC
>JBHHUP010000017.1:0-28766 GCA_046753845.1 Thermodesulfobacteriota bacterium | reverse complement strand
TCTCTTAGAAGGCCCATAACCTTTCCGTGCCCCTTCTCCTTCTGAAAGAGTTTCAAGAGCGCAAAGCTGTCAAATATATATGGCCCCTTTTTCTTCATCTAAAGTCTTGCTTCCTCTCATCAAGGACCTTCTTAGATAGAGACGGGGCCACGGCGAGGATACCGCAGGCCTCCTTAATGGGGTCCTCAACAGGCGGGATAAGGTAGATTATACCGCCGTACTCCATGACGTGAATCTCAGTGCCCTGCTCAATATTATGACGCTTACGTATCTCGGCGGGTATGACTATCTGACCCTTGGAGAGGGTTTTAACTGTTGTCATTTTTTCTAACCTCAAGATTAAAAGTTATACAACTTGCTATTATTGTATAACCTATGAAGGTACTTGTCAAGCCCCTATGGTGGGCACAGCCCACCCTACCGCTCCCCTGGCTCCACAAGGATCACTTTAAATTCGCGCACCATCACCTGGCCAGGTTTCGCATGTGCGGGTTTACTGACGTGTTTCACATCTGTATACAAGACCTCGGCCTTTGTCTCGCTACGCGCCTTTGAGTGCCAGGCAGCTAACGCCGCCGCCTCGCTAAGGGTTGCAGGATAATCCGCAATTGCCCGCCCGCCGGTCTTTATAAGTACATGAGAGCCCGCTACGTCCTTGGCGTGCAGCCAGATGTCGCCCTTTGAGGACTCTTTTTTTACAATCTGGTCGTTACCCCTTGCGTTCTTTCCAAGGAGCAGGGTAATGCCCTCGCTGGATTTTTTGCGCTTTACGGGGCTGGCCGCACTCTTTCGCGTCTCGCCCTTTTCGCGCCCCTCCCGCCTCCTCATGTACCTGTGCTTTATGAGGGCGGCTTCTATTTCTTCAAAATCCTCGAGAGTCTCGCAGTTCTGAAGGTCATAACCAAGGCTCTGTACGTACTGAAGTTCCCCCTCGCACTCGGGGATACGCTCGGCCAGAATCTCCAGCGCGCGCCTTGCCTTCTTTGATTTTTTAAAATATAGCTCGGCGTTCTCCCTTGGCCCCAGTTTTTTATCGAGGGGCACGGCAACCTCCGCGGGAGGCGTTACCGTATAATCCATTAACAGGGCCTCTGTAGCGCCCCGCCTGATACTTCCCATATTGGGTAGTATGAGCTCTCCATAATGATTCAGCCCCACATTGGCCTCGGCCTTCTCCCTGTCGCCCTCAAGGTTTTTTACGAGTTTCCTGGCTTTTTTTACGGCCCCCTCGATTACTCTCTTAAGCTCCCTCCTGTACGCCTCAATACCCTCGTCTCCTGTAAGCTCACTGTAATAACGCGCAGTGAACTCGTTCCACGTCTCACCCTCATCCTTATTTGGCAGGGCCTCTACCTTTCCACTTTCGCCGTGGTCAGCCTCCTCCCTTGGGGGCAGCTCCGAGAGTAAAATCCCCGGCATCACGGCCCGGGGGCTGACATCAAGACGAAAATGCCGCAGGGCATCCACCACAGTCCCCTCTTCGTTAAGGAGGATGATATTAGCGGACCTGCCCGTAAGCTCCAGACGCAGCCTGAATTTTTTTATTTTTTTCTCCCTCTCCCCATCCCCCTCGTCCCGCCTTGTCTCAAGTAAAATCTCCACAATACGCTCGCCGGGTATCTTTGTGATTTCCTTTATCACAGCATTACCGATTCGGCTGCGTAAGAGGGCGCAGAAACGGGGCGGACTCATTGGATTGAGCATTTTTTTTTGTGTAAGGTGCAGCCTCTCATTAGGTGCATTGGTGCAGAGGAGCAGGCTTTGGGTATTGCCGCGTATAAATACACGAAGCACGATAGAGCGCGCCTCGGGCTGGGTTATCTTCGATAAGATTCCGCCTGTAATGGCCTCTTTTAGCTCTGCTACTACCTTTTCTATCAGATCCGGTCCCATAATTTTCTAATATAACAAAAAATCCTCATATATACCCGAATACTTCAAAAAAAACCCTGCCGCAACCCCCGAAGCAAAACTCCACTTAAAAAAGGTTTTATGTATGTGATATTTATAATATAATATTTGATTATTTTCTAAAATCCCCATCCAAGCCGCCCTGGGAAAAGGGCAAAAGGCGATTTTTAACAAAATGAAAAGCAGGGTAATTAAAAAAATACTTGTACGCACGCCCAATTGGGTGGGCGACGCCGTTATGACGCTGCCGGCCCTAAAGGCCCTTAGTGAACTATACGAGGGCGCGGAGATTTCCATCCTCGCGAAAAATGCCGTTATCCCCATATATGAGTCCAACCCCGCGGTTAGCGAAGTTATCGCGTACAGCAAGGAGCATAAGGGGCTTCGCGGCCGGTTCAGGCTCTCAAAAAAACTGCGAGTCAGCGACTTTGAGCTTGCAGTCTTATTTCAGAACGCCTTTGACGCGGCATTTATCTCTTTTTTATCACGCATACCCGCGCGGGTGGGCTACGGCAGGGACATGCGCTCGGGACTCCTTACAGAGGCCGTGCCATTTACCGCAAAGGTTAAAAAGCTGCATCATATCGAGTATTACCTGAATATTATAAAGGCCCTCGGCAGCGTGGAGTCTCTTAAAAAGCCCATACCAAAATTATACCTCAGTGTAGATGAGGTGAAGAGAGCAAAAGAGTTTCTCGGCGAAAAAGGCCTTACGGGCAGGCCTCTTATCGGCGCCGCCCCGGGGGCGAGTTTTGGGCCGGCAAAAATGTGGCCTGCTGAAAAGTTCGCCGAGACACTTATAAAATTATCAGACCAGCTCGGCGCCGTACCCCTCATCTTCGGCGGCCCCGGTGATGCGGCGGTAGCAGAAAAGGTCTATAGCTGGATAAGTAAGAAAGTCCCCAGGGCGCTGAACCTTGCCGGTAAGACCACCCTCGCGGAGTGTATGGCCATGCTAAAAGAACTTGATATATTTATTACAAACGACTCAGGGGCCATGCATATGGCCGCGGCCCTTAAGATTCCCACAATAGCCATATTCGGCTCCACAGACCCCATGCTTACAGGCCCGAGGGGGGTCAAAACCTGCGTTATCATTAAAAAAACCAAGTGCAGTCCCTGTTTCGATAGGGTCTGTAAACCCGGGCACATGAAGTGTTTAACCGCCATCACCGTAGATGAGGTCCTTTCGGCCGCCATGAAGCTCACGATGAAAGAGAATAGCTATGCAGGATAAAAAAACCATGGTTCCGGCCGTCTTTCTTGATAGAGACGGGACCATTAACGAAGACCGCGATTATATCGGCGACCCCGAAGATGTAGTATTAATAAGAGGGGCGGCCGAGGCCATTAAAGAGCTGAATGAGCAAGGCATCCCCGTAATCGTCATCACGAATCAATCCGGCATTGGCAGAGGTTACTATGGAGTGGCTGAATTTCAGGCCGTAAATGAGAGGCTCGATGAGTTGCTCAGAGCAAAAGGGGCCCATATAGACGGCCTTTACTACTGCCCCCATCACCCCGAAGATAAGTGCGAGTGCAGAAAACCGGGCACAGCCCTCATCGAAGAGGCGGCCGCAGAGCATAATGTAAATCTATCAAAATCTGTAATAGTGGGAGACAAGGTCTCGGACATGGAGCTTGGACAAAAGGCGGGGATGAAAAGCGTGCTCGTGCTCTCGGGTTACGGCCCGCTGGCCATGGAGGAGATAAGGCAGGGAACGGGCGGGAAGGGCGGCCTGCAAGGATTTGGCGGGGACGGACGGGGATTATCGGATCTGGGCTTTGTGGCCGAAGACCTCCTTGATGCCGTGGAGTGGATACTCTCCATTGACGGCCCCCTTGGCGGTGAGATAGGAGAATCATGAGGATACTCATAATCAAACTATCGTCCATCGGAGACGTAGTGCAGACGCTTCCGGCCCTGCGGGCCCTCAGAAACTCCCTTGAGAGACGGGGGGTAAAAGGTGGGGCTGGCAGGGGTACAGGGCATAGAGAGATGGGGGGAGTGAAGGCCGAGATAGATTGGCTCGTAGAAGAGCCCTCATCATCGGTGCTAAAGAACAACCCCCTGATAGATAACCTTATAATCGTCAAAAAACACGGCTGGAGCCGTGACAGCCTTACAAATCTTCGCACGGCGCGCGCACTCGCGGCAAGGCATTACGACCTTGTCATGGATTTTCAAGGGCTCTTCAAGAGCGCGCTATGGGCCGTTGCGGCCCGAGGCAGGCGAGTCATAGGTTTTGCCAACTCCAGAGAGCTCAGCACCCTCGTGCTTAGTGAAAAGGCCCCGGCATATGACCCCGATAGACACGCCGTACTTCGCTACATGGATCTTGTAAGGGCCGCCATGGACGAGGGTACCGGGGCCGGGGCTACAGTGGCAGAGGAACAAGAGGTGGATTTTCCCCTCTACATGGGAGAAGAAAACCTCAGCCATATCAGGGAGATACTCTCACCGCTGGGGCTAATGGCCGGGGGGGTGGCAGAAGCCGAGAGGGCTGAAGAAGCGGAACACCCATTCTTTATCATTGTTCCGCGGGCAAGGTGGCAGAAAAAGCTCTGGGTTGATGAGAAGTTCATGGAGCTTGGCAGGATTATCACAAAAAAATACGGTCTTGAGGCCGTTATCGTAGGCAGCGAAGCGGACAAAGGGGCCGCGGAGAGGATTACAAAAGGCATCGGGCCGCGCGCCCATAACCTTGCTGGAACAATGGATTTAAGAGGGCTTGCCGCCCTTATGAGGCTCGCACGGTTCTGCGTAACACTCGATTCGGGCCCAATGCACATAGCCGTAGCAGCGGGGCTGCCCGTTGTGGCGCTCTTTGGCCCGACGGCCCCCTGGCGCACCGGCCCCATCGGAAGCAGTCATAAAGTGATACGAAAGGGGCTCGAATGCAGTCCCTGTTTTAGAAAAAAATGCTCTAACCCCATATGCATGACTGAGATAGAGGTAGCCGAGGTCATAGAGGCCGTAGAGGGACTTGGATTAGAGCTGCCTTCACCGCCCTCTAATAAGGCGGCTCCTGCCGCTGCAGGGAGAAAAGGCTGATGGAGTGGCTCCGGGGGATAGATACAGCTCTCTTCTTCATCATAAACAAGAAGCTCAGCTCCCCTGTCCTTGACGTAGTCATGCCCTTTATCACAGATAAGAGCCATTTGCTGGTACCTGCGGTTATACTCCTGATTCTTGTGATTTACAGGCACAAAAAGGCCGAGATACGCCTCACTGTGCTTATGATAATAACTATACTATCAAGCGACTTCGCGGCCTCAACACTAAAAGAGGTCTTTATGCGAGTGCGCCCCTGTCATGTGCTTGAGGGGGCAAGGGTCCTTACAGGCTGCGGCGGCTCATACTCCTTTCCATCAGGGCACGCCACTAATATCTTCGCGGCATTAGTACTCCTCAGCCTGAGATACAAAAAATATACGCCCTTTTTCCTCTTCTGCGCATCGCTCGTGGCCTACTCCAGGGTATACGTAGGCGTACACTACCCGCTCGACGTAATAGGCGGGGCAATTATCGGGGCGATTATCGCCACAACTTGGCATTTTCTCGATAAAAAAGGGTTAAAAGCCATAAAAAAGGTCATTAAACATTGAAAAACCAGATAAAACCGACTTATTACAATAAAAAACTAATCTTAATCCTCGCGGGTATTTCCATCCTGCGCCTGCTTTATATCGCTTACACCCCCTTTGACCTCTCCCCTGACGAGGCCCATTACTGGGAGTGGTCACGGCACCTCTCGCTGAGCTACTACAGCAAGGGCCCGGGGGTGGCCTACATAATCGCCTTTTTCACCACGCTGCTCGGCAGCACGGAGTTTGGGGTGCGGGCCGGGGCCGTAGCCTTTGCCGCCGGAGGCTCCTATTTTATATACCTTATCGGATGCGAGCTAACGGGAGAGGAAAAAACGGGTTTTTACGCGGCCCTGCTCTCGGCAATAACACCGCTGCTCTCCGTGGGCTCAGCACTTATGACAACGGACGTGCCCTTTGTATTTTTCTGGGCAGGCACGGTCTTTTTCATCATGCGCGCCATTAAGACAAAAAAAATGACCAACTGGTACATAGCAGGGCTGCTGGCGGGGCTCGGTTTCTTGAGTAAATACACCATGGTCCTTATATACCCCACGCTGCTTCTCTTTATCCTCTCCGGTAAAGAGCAGAGGGGACTCCTCTTAAGCCCCGGCCCTTACGTGGCGGGCATCATTACCACTGTAGTATCGCTGCCTGTATTTATCTGGAACTTTGCCAATAAGGGCGTAACCTTTCGTCACACACTGGGGCAGGCCCATGTTGGCAGCGGGGGTTTCTCCATAAAAGAACCCCTTGATTTTATCGCCTCACAGGCCGGGCTCTTCACGCCTTTAATCTTCGCGGGTTTTGTATACGGCATCTACCGCTGCGGCCGCAAGGGTTTTGGCGAGCATTCCACACCCCATCTCTTTTGTTTCCTTGCCTCGGCCTTTGTCTTTTTCTTTTTCCTTTTCGCGGGGTTTCATGGTAAGGTGCAGGCCAACTGGGCCATCGCCGCCTATGTTACGGCCCTGCCCGCGGCGGTCTGGGTATTTCAAGAGGCATATGCGCGAAGCAGACCTCGCGGCAGCAGGGTAAAAAAGACCCTTGCTATTATCGCTGGTCTGGCCGTGCTTATGGGTACGGCAGGCACGGTTATCGCATATTGCCCCTGGCTCTTAGAACCCATGGGAGCCAAAAGCATCCTCTGGGGGCCGCCATTTAACAGGGTTACCTCATGGCAGGAGCTTGGAGACAAGGTCTCTCTCGTCAAAAAAGAGATGGAGGCAAAAAAACACGCGGATCAGAGCGCTGGCAACAAAAAAATCTTCATCATGAGCAACACCTATCAGATAACGAGCGAACTTGCCTTTTACACAGAAGGCCAGCCCGCCACCTATAACATAAACACAGGTTCGAGAAGGATGAACCAGTACGACCTCTGGCCGGGTTTTTCCACCTTAAAGGGCCAGAGCGCCATATATGTAAAGGGCGGCAACGCCGGGCTTGTACCCTACACAAGAGAAGCCTTTAAGGGGTGCAAAAAAGAACGTTTTCCTATATATTACAAGGGGAGATTATTAAAAGAATTCTCCATCTTCAGGTGTTACGGTTTTAAAGGATTTTCCACAGAGGCCGGACAAGAGACTTTGGAGCAGAAATACTAATATAAAAAAAGGGGTAAGGCCCTGCGAAGAGAGGCCAGAGATACACCATGAAAAATCCCCATGACGTTAAAAAAATCCGCGCACACAATCCCTTCATCCCTCTTTATGGGCAGGGGTGTAATTATCAGGAGAGGAGACCTTGAATAAAGCTAATAAGGCAGACTCCGTATCAATCGTCGTACCCGTCTATGAGGAAGAAAAAAACGTAACCCTTCTTTATGAGGCCATTAAAAAAGTAATGGACGGCACGAGGCGCGAGTACGAGATGGTCTTTGTTGATGACGGCAGCAAGGACAGCACCTTCACCGTACTTGAAGGAATACAGAGTAATGACGATAAGGTAGTAGTAGTATCCTTTCGCCGTAACTTCGGTCAGACCGCGGCCATGGCCGCGGGCATCGAGTACGCAGAGGGTGATGTAATCATCACCATGGACGGCGACCTGCAGAACGACCCTGTGGATATACCCAATATGCTGGAAAAGATAAAAGACGTTGATATTGTAAGCGGTTGGAGAAAAAAGAGAAAAGACCCTTTTATCTCACGGCGCTTTCCATCTATTGTTGCGAACTGGCTGATCTCGCGCGTAACAGGCGTTCACCTTCACGACTACGGCTGCACGCTCAAGGCTTACAGGAAGGAAGTCATTAAAAACGTCCGCCTCTACGGCGAGATGCACCGCTTTATCCCTGCAATGGCAAGCTGGGTGGGGGCAAGCATAGTAGAGGTTGAGACCACCCATCACGAGAGAAAGTACGGCAAATCAAAGTACGGCATATCCCGTACCTTTCGAGTGCTGCTTGACCTTATCACGGTAAAATTTCTTCAGAGTTTCTCAACGCGCCCCATACAGGCCTTCGGCCCGCTGGGCCTTGTCCTCGGTTTCATCGGCGGGGTCTTCTCTGTGTATCTGGCGGGCAGCAAGCTTATATTCGGCCACGACATCGGGGGCCGCCCCCTGCTACTCCTTGCCGTTCTCTGCATAATCCTCGGCGTTCAGCTCATAGTCATGGGGCTCCTCGGAGAGATGCTCGCCCGCGTGTATCACGAGTCTCAGCATAAACCCATATTTTTTGTTAAAAAGGTCCTCGGTAAATGACAAAAAAAGTTCTTACCACGCTTATAAAGTTTTTTGTGAGCGGAGGCATACTTTATTTTCTCTTCCACAACATGGACCTGAAGATGTTTTTTCACGACCTCGGGACAGTAAGCCCCTATATCATTATCTTCGTGGCCCTCTTTTTCATCTGTCTTCAGGCCATCTCTGCCTACCGCTGGTCCATAATACTCCATAAAGACGTGGATGTGCCCTACAGAAAACTCCTCGCCATATACTTTATAGGCATGTTCTTCAATAACTTTCTCCCAACCATGGTAGGCGGCGATATCATAAAGGGACTTTATCTTTACAAGGAATCCAAAAAAGGCGGCGTAAGCGTTGCCTCCATCTTCATGGACAGGTACTCGGGGTTCTCGGCCCTGATTATCATCACCGCCGTTGCCCTCTTAACGGGCTACACCCTTATAAAAAATACGGCCCTCCCGGGTTTTTTACTGCTTCTTGTCTGCGGCTACACCTTCGCGAGCCTCATCATCTGGGTTGGCCCGCTGCATAGCTGGGCCATGAGAATAATGGCCAGGATTCACTTTTACGGCATCAACCACAAGATAGACGCCCTCTACAAGACGCTCATGGGCTACAAGGGGCACAAGGATATTCTCGTTAAGATACTGCTCATATCCTTTATCGTGCAGGCCGGCGTTATCGTTGGATATTACATACTGGCAAGAGACCTCGGCATAGAAGTGCCTCTGGCATATTTCTTCTTTTTTATCCCCATTGCCACGGTAATCACCATGCTGCCCATCTCTCTTGGCGGCCTCGGTATACGTGAGGGGGCCTTTGTCTACCTCTTTACCATGGTAGGGGCCACAAAGGGGCAGGCGCTTTCCTTATCTCTTATCTGGTACGCTGTAATGGTTGTAGTGAGCATGATAGGCGGCATTGCCTTTATCAGGATGGGCGGTCATGCCAGGGAGATACCAGAGGACAATTAAGACTTGTTATTTCTCCGATAAAGCAGTTATTTTTTTGCGGAAATACCCTTTTTTTCATGTTAATATGATTCTATCATAAGCGGCAATAAAGATGTTCCCTTATTGGTTTTTTTGTCTTGGTTTCTTTTTTTTAGGGGTAGGCTAAGCTTAAGATGTAAGAGGCTCTAAAATTGTTCCCATTTTGGTTTTTTTGTCTTGGTTTCTTTTTTTTTAGGGTTAGGCTAAGCTTAAGATGTAAGAGGCTCTAAACTTGTTCCCATTTTGGTTTTCTTTGTCTTACTTTCTTTTTTCCAAAAGAAAGTAAGGTATTTCAGGAGGATTTTATGGCCATTGACAAAGAGTTACTTGAGATACTTGCCTGTCCGGAGTGCAAGGGCGAGGTTACTGTTAACAAGCAAGAAGACGGTCTTGTCTGCGCTCATTGCGCCCTTGTATACCCCATAAAAGACGGTATCCCTGTAATGCTCGTTGATGAGGCTGAGACGATTACAGGCGGCGAATAAGAGGCCCTGTTCTTCTGGTCTTCAGATATATTTTTCCTTCCCGTCTCTTCAGGCTTCCCTATCGCGCGTGCCGGGGTCCAAGTAGGACTGGGCCGCAAAACCATACTCCTCTATAAGGTCCATGGAAAAGGTAAGTGTCACCATAATCACCCTTAACGAGGAGGCCAATATCGGCGAGTGCCTCGAGAGCCTTAAGTGGGCCGATGAAATAATCGTCTCCGACTCCAAGAGCACGGACCGCACCGTGGAGATCTGCCGCTCCTACGGGGCCAGAGTTTACACAGACGAGTGGCTCGGTTTCGGCGCTCAGAAAAACCTCTGTCAGTCTCGGGCAAAAAATCAATGGATATTTAATATAGACGCCGATGAACGTGCCGCCCCCGGGTTTGGCGAAGAGGTAGCCCGCGTCCTTGCCGCAGGCACGGCGCCGGGGTATTATGTTGCAAGAAAGAATTATTTTGGCGATAAGTGGATACGTCACTGCGGCTGGTACCCGGATCTGAATCTGCGCCTCTACAGAAAAGACGCCGGCAGATTTTCCGAGAGAGCGGTACATGAAGCCGTGGTTATTGAGGGCCCCACGGGCAGGCTGAGTACGCCGCTCATTCACAGGACTTACAGCGGTGTTAGTGATTATCTTAAGAGGATGGAGCGTTACTCATCGCTTGCGGCGTTAGAGATGAAAAAAGAGGGGCGGAAAGCAGGAGGGGCGGATTTGCTTCTTCGTCCGGTATTCACCTTTATAAAGATGTTTTTTCTGCGTAAGGGTTTTTTGGAAGGCAGAACAGGTCTTACGTTATCCATGCTTTACTCCCGTTATACATACAGGAAATATACTAAGCTAAGAGAGCTGTTAAGAGAGGGCGGGCCCGCGGGGAAGAGGCGTAGTGAGTGAATTTAAAGACGTTAAAAAAATACTGGTAATAAAACTTCGCAACATCGGCGACGTGCTCTTAACCGTGCCTGCCATAAGGGCGTTAAAGGGAACCTTTCCCGGTGCGCGCATCACCGTCCTTGTAAACTCCGGCACAGAAGATATGCTTACGGAGAACCCTCTTGTTGAGAAGGTCATAATCTTTAAGCGGAAAGAAAAAAAACTTGGTATAAGTAAAAAGCTGCGCGGTGGTCTGGGTTTTATGAAGTCTCTTCGAGGAGAAAAGTTTGATATGACCGTGGATCTCACGGGCGGAGACAGGGCTGCATTCACAGGTTTCGCTACCGGGGCAAGGTACCGTCTCGGTCCCGAGCCCGCGGGGAAGGGTTTTAAGGGTAAGAAGTACCTCTATACCCACAAATCCCCGCAGCCCCGGGCAATGACCCATACGGTCTTAAGGAACCTCTCGGTATTAAGGCCCTTTGGCATTGATACAGACAACCTCACAGTGGACTTTTTTACAACAGAAGAGAACGAGGCCGCGGCAAGCGAAATATTAAAAAAAGAAAGCCTTGGCATAAATGGCAAAAAAAACTTCGTTCATGTGCACCCCGTATCAAGGTGGCTCTTCAAGTGCCCGGATAGCCTCTTAATGGCCTCTATCCTTGACCATCTTGCAGGGAGCGGACTCCAGGTAGTCTTAACATCAGGGCCGGAGGCGCGCGAGGTAGCGCTTCTAAAAGAGATTACGTCCCTCATGAAAAAACCCGCCCTTGACCTCTCGGGGAGCCTCAGCCTCAAGGGGCTTGGCGCGCTCTCAAGGCAAGCGGCGTTTTTTTTCGGTGTAGACTCGGCGCCCATGCACATAGCCGCGGCAACAGGGGCCCCTGTACTCGCCCTCTTCGGCCCGAGCGGTGCATTTGACTGGGGGCCATGGGATAATGAGGCCGCAAAAAAACTCTCTTTTACACCGGAAGATACCCCCCTTACGCCATATCCAAAGCGAAATGGTGTGCAGCGCTTCGGGACTAATACGGTTATTCAAGATACCCGTGACTGCGTGCCCTGCGGAAAGGACGGCTGCAGGGGAACAAAAAAAAGCGATTGCCTTGATGAGCTTGATAGCGCAATTATAAAAAAAATATTAGATGAATACATAGTTAAGTACGGCAGTAAACCTTAGAAAGACAGAGCAAGAACCTTTTTTACAATAACGGGTTAAGACCAGAAAAAAATATGCTAACCATATTACATACAGAGAGTTCATCGGGATGGGGCGGGCAGGAGAACCGTACCTTTCATGAGTGTCAAGGGCTGAAAAAAACCTTCGCCGCCCGAGTCATAATCCTCTGCCGTCCCGAGAGTAAACTCCGCGAGCGCGCACAGAAGGTCGGCATCGAGACACGCACACACAGGCTCAGGGCCTCTCACGATTTAGGCGCCATACGGTTCATCACAGGGCTTATAAGAAGAGAGCGTGTAGACGTAGTTGTCACCCACAGCGGCACCGACAGCTTTCTTGCCGGCATCGCCGCACGCCTCTCAAGACGAGGCCCGGTAGTGGTGCGCACACGCCACCTCGCCCTGCCAATTACATCAAAGAGCACATATTCCATGATACCCCACAGAGTTGTTACCGTAAGTGAGTATGTTAGAAAGTACCTCGTCGAAGAACGCGGGATACACAGCCGCCAGGTGCTCTCCATACCAACGGGCATCGACCTCGCGCGCTTCAACCCCGAGACCACAGCAGACAACTTTAGAGAAAAAGAGGCAATACCCGCGGATGTGCCCGTCGTAGGTACTGTTGCAATCTTAAGAAGGAAAAAAGGACACCACGTGCTCCTCGAGGCCATACCCGCGGTGCTAAAAGAAGTCCCCAAGGCCCTCTTTGTATTCGCCGGCAACGGCCCGCAGACAGAGAACATAACACGGCAGATAAAAGAACTTGGTATAGAAAAAAACGTAAGGCTTCTGGGGCTTCGTAAAGACGTAGAGACAGTGCTTAAAGGCATAGACCTCTTTGTCCTGCCTACATTTCAAGAGGCCCTGGGCACATCCATACTTGAGGCATCGGCCATGAGACGGGCCGTCATCTCCACACGCGTCGGCGGAGTGCCAGAGGTGGTAAGAGACGGAGTGACAGGACTCCTTGTAAAACCCGATAACGCAGAAGAACTTGGCGAGGCTATTATAAGACTACTTAAAGACCCCGAGCTCCGAGCGTCCATGGGCATGGAGGGTAGAAAACTCGTAGAGGCTGATTTTTCAACTACAAGAATGGTGGAAAAACTTTACGGACTTTACAGTACCCTCTCTAAAAAGAAAAAATAACCCCTTACTTTCTTTTGGAAAAAAGAAAGTAAGACAAAGAAAACCAAAATGGGAATAAAGTACAGTTTGCTGAACAAAACTATTGCCTCCAACAAAACATAGAAAAAAGTAAACGAAAAAAACCGGGATACTAATGAGATACAGCTTGCTGAACAAATCTATTGCCTCCAACGAAGCATAGAAAACCGGGAGCAACAAAACTTGGCAATAATACCCGTACTTATGTACCATCATGTAAATCCTCACAGCGGGGATATGATAACCGTAACCCCCGAGGACTTTGAGGCCCATCTGAAATCCATAAGGGACGGAGGTTATAGAACCCTTACCCTCGCCGAGCTGCAGGGTTTCATGGACGGGTCTTTCAGATGCGCGGAAAAGGCCGTGGTCATTACCTTTGACGACGCTTACCTTGATAACTTTGTCTACGCCTTTCCGTTATTAAAAAAGTATAATCAACAAGCCGTTATCTTTGCCGTAACAGACTGGCTCGGCGGAGCAAGCGCCGCTCCCCTGGATAATGAGGGGCTTGCGGCATTTAAAAAAAAACCGCCAACACATGACGAGGCCAAGGCGCTTATCGCAAAAGGGGCTTTTAGTCACGCGGTGATGAACTGGGATATGGCGAGGGCCATGGAGGAGAGCGGAGTTTGTGAGTTCGCCTCACATACTCTTTCACACGCGGAGTGCGACTCCCTCGGCGAGATTGAACTTCAGCGCGAGCTCGGGGAATCAAAAAAAATACTTGAAGAAGAGCTGAAAGTACCCTGCGAGTATCTCTGCTGGCCAAGGGGACGTTTTACTGAGACAGCCGTAAGGGTAGCGAAAAAGGCCGGCTACAGAGGGTGTTTTACCACAGAGCGCGGCGTTATCAGCAGAGCATCCGACCCCATGTATATCAGCCGCATAGTCGTTAAAAAGGGGCCGCAATGGGTACGAAAGAGACTCGCCATCTACACAAACCCCATGCTCGCCCGCCTCTACCTCGGAATAAAAGGCAAGAACAGATAAAGATACGCCTTGGTGAGCAAATCCCTCACAGCTTGACAATGAATGGAGACTCGGATTATTATTTTGATTCTGAGCCATTAAGTAAATTAAATAAGTCTTAAGAACGCCGCAGAGGCGGTTAGTCCTATAAGGGGCAGGAACCTTGAGTGTTTCAAGCACAATATTCACATTGCAGTCGTTAATTTAACTCAACTTTCCTTTAGTTGATGACATGAACGATGCCTTTCTCTTTCCCGGGTCTGGTATAGTTATTCATTGGGAGTCAAAATAGTATATGAGCCATACAATGATGCGGGAGTTTCTTTTAAAGGTCATTCGCGATTATCCTTTTGAGGAGAACGAATATGAGGAGGGGTACATCAAGAAGCATATGGCCCGCTATGCGGACAGCTGTGATATAATTGCCGCTAATTGTCTAAAGGAAGGACAGCTCTTAAGTATCGGCTGCGAGCCGGGTCATATTGAAATACTCTTAAAAGAATTCTACGGTTTCAAAAACGTAGAAGGCCTCACCTACCGCGTATCTCCTGAATTTAAGGCCCGCATGGACAAGTTTGGTATCCATGTACTGGAATGTGATATGGAAAAGGATGATATCCCGGTGCGTGACAGCTCCTGTGATTCGGTCATATTTCTTGAGGCATTGGAACATCTGTTTCATGGCGTTCCCCACGCCCTTGGCGAAATGAGCAGGATTCTTTCACCAGGCGGCAAGATGATACTAAGCACACCCAATCTTGCGCAATTTCGTAATCGCATTAAACTGCTTAAGGGTAAGAGTATCAATTGGCCACTGGACGGCTCAAAGATGTTCTTCAGTAAACCGGTTCATATGCGGCATAACCGGGAGTATACCGCCAGGGAAGTGGAATTTCTACTCTCCAATGCCGGCATGAAGGTCGAACAGGTACGCTACATTGAATACAGTTCGGGCAGAATGATAAAATTTTTTAATTCCATCCTGCCGGGCTTCAGGAATACAATGTTTTTTGTATCAAGGCTTCTGTAAATAATGGTGGTATAATGACTCTTCCAGTTGCATTAGGGAGACCAGGCTTGACCAGAGGTTGGTGGCAAAGGTTTAAAAGCTATTAAATCACCAGATTACTGTATAATGGTGTGTAGGCTCCTGCAGGACTCGGGCAGGGGCCTTGAGATAATGCAATCCCCGGCTACGGCAGAGGGGGCCGCCCTTATCACACCTTGAGAAGAGGGATATGAGAACACAGGCATGCTTGTGTTTTTGCTTATCTCAGGAGTGCGCCATGCAAGATTGGCTTAAACGAACAGACATAGCATTACCCCATGATATTACTATCTTTGCACCCCGCCCCTCGCAAAAACAACTCAAGCAACAGGTCCAGTAATGCGGTTCTTTAGTTTAAGCAACTTTGTATACCTCTCGTTGAGGATACTAAAGTCGCTGGATAAAAGGCGTACCGGAATCGAAGACTTCAGACCGGAGGCCGTACAGAGCATACTCCTGGTTGCCTGCACGGCCATAGGGGACACCCTGCTCTCAACCCCTGCCATAAGGGCGGTGAGGAAGAGGTATCCCAAGGCCAGGATTATCGCATTTTTTAACTCTAAGAACGAAGAGCTCTTCTCCAATAACCCTAATATAGACGGGGTCATATCGTACTACGGGGGTTGGAAGAGATTTTTTTCAACTATAAAGGCGCTTCGAAAACATTCTTTCGACCTCGCTCTTATATTACATGGCAACGAACCGCAGGCAACGCCGCTATGTTATCTCTCGGGGGCAAGATTTATACTAAAGATTCCCAATGACAACAGGTTTAATTTCCTGCTCTCAAACAGAGAAGCCCTGGTAAGGCGCGGGGAGCTGGGACACGGTATCCTGACGCGCCTGCAAACAGCGGCACTTGCCGGGTGCCCCGAGGACGGAGTGAGGATGGAGCTCTTTTTCGAGAAGAGAGACTTGCTCGGAGCAGATGCTTTTCTTGCCAGTACAGATACGCGGGCAAAGGGGGATATTTTAGTGGGCTTTCAGCCCGGTGCCTCTACGGTGAGCAGACAGTGGTTCCCTGAGAGGTTCATTGAGCTTGGCAAAAAGATACTCTCCACTCACCCCGAATATCGTATAATCCTTACGGGCTCACCATCTGAGAGGGCCTTATGCGAAAACATCAAAACAAAAATAGGGCAGAGGGCATTTGTGGCGGCGGGGAGCCTCCCTTTGAGAGAGGCGGCGGCTCTTATTAAAAGGTTAAATGTCCTGGTAACAGGGGATACCGGGCCTATGCACATAGCAATAACCGTGGGGACCCCGGTGGTGGCGCTGTACGCTGCGGCAGACTCGGCTTGCTCGGGACCGCTTTATGATACAAAGCGCCACAGAGTTATAAAAAAAGAAAAAACCTGCGAACCATGCATCAGCAGAAGATGCAGATACCAGGAATGCATGGAACAGATTACCGTAGACGAAGTATTTGAGGCGGTAGTGGATATCCTGGAAAAGTAGAGGTACAGAAGACATGACTAACACCATCGGCCCCTGCAAGGGCAGTATGATAGGCGACGGGCCATCTGGCAAAGGCCTCTTTAAGGCTCCGGAGAGGAAGCTTAAGAAAGTGCTTATCGTATACTTTTCACGTCCCCCCATAAGCCAGTACCTGCAAAGTGCCTTCAAAAGGCGGGGTATCGATGCGAGGGGCTTTTACTCAGATGCCAATAACTGGTTCGACCAGTATGTCATACGCCCCATAAACAAAACAGCGCATAACTTCCGTATAATACCCAAGAGCCGGTTTCTCTTCGAGGACCACCCCCTCTGCCACTTAAGATACAGAAATAACAAATTAATAGATACAGTGAATAGTTTCAGACCGGACCTTGTTATGATAATAAGGGGCTACCGCTACTTACCGGAGGTCATAAAAGAGATTAGAAAAAAAAGTTTGCTCTTCGGATGGTGGGTGGAGAAAGAGGAAAAGATGGAAGAGGCCTTAATTGAGGTTGCCCAATTCGATCATTACTTCTTTTTCAACTCATCCTGTATAGACGAGGGCCGGAGACGAAGACTCTCAAATATAAGTCTCCTCCAGCACTCCGTGGACACATCTGTATTCCGGCCAATGGAATGCAAAAAAAAATACGACTGGTGCTTTGTCGGTACGTGGTCACCAAAAAGGATGGAATTTTTACAGAGGGCCCTGCAAGTCTCAGATAACGGCGTAATCTACGGCTCAAGGTGGCTGAAGAAAAACCCCTTTAGCATGAAACTCTGGAAAAGGGTAAAGGGAAAGTACATAGAGGGGGACAAACTCGTCAGGCTTTATAACGAGAGCAGGGTAGTCATTAACGTAACCACATGGGGTTTTGAAGAGGGAAAAAAACGCAGCGGTATGAACATGAGGGTCCTTGAGGTTCCGGCCTGCGGGACCTGTCTCCTTACAGATGGCTCGAGGGATATGCAATCAGTAATCTCTCCGGGAAAACACCTGTTATTATACAACGATATTGAGGATTTTACCCGACAACTAAGGGCCATTCTGAGTAATGATGAACAGAGGGAGAAAATTGCCGCGGCGGGCATGGAACACATAAGGAAAAAATTTTCATATGATGATATTGTGGATAAGGTAATGAATACATATGAGGACCTCGTTGGAGACATAGGGCAGACAAAGGGCAATGTCTCCGGTGCGGGCGGGGACGAGGGTCATGAGAGATAACAAACAATTCTGGAGCGAGCTTACCAAAGGCCGGCAGAGGGCCGTGGAGACACTACCCAATATCCTGAAGATACCTGTTGTGCGGGACAGGATTGAGGTTTTAAAAAATTGCGTAAAAGACGGGGACCGTCTCCTCGATATTGGCGCCAATGACCGCACCCTTGGGAGGCAGTTAAAGGAAGCGGGCCTCAATGTTAAGTACGTAAGTCTCGATGTTGACAGAAATTTTGAACACGACTACTACGACCTGCACGAAATCAAGGGGTCCTTTGATATAATCACGGCCTTTGAGGTCATTGAGCACATAAGCCCCGCTGAGATAATGGAGATTTTCAGTAAAGCACAGGCACATCTCAAGGCAGGAGGTCACTTTATTATCAGCACGCCCAACGTATGCCACCCCGTTATCCTCTGGCGCGACTGCACCCACGTAACGCCTGTAAGGTATGACGAGGTCTACGGATTTTTTCATGCACTGGGTTTTTCGGATATTAATATATACCGCGGCGGCAAGACCAGGTGGAAGGACCGCTTCTGGGCCTTTGTCTACAGGCCGCTCTTGAAGCTCCTGCGCCTTGATTACATCCGCCACATTATAGTAGTTGGCAGGAAGGCTTAAAGAATGAAGAGGCAGAAAAAAAAGATACTCGTCCTTGATACGGGAAAAGAATGGGGAGGCGGCACGGTGAGCCTCCTTGAGTTATTAAAGAGACTGGACCCCGCAAGGTACGAGGTCACGGCCCTTTTTTATACAAATTACAGCAAGGGAAGCGGCTCGGATATAAGGCGCGAGCTTGAAGCCATTGACGTGGAATTTATCCACCTTGAGATTAGAAAAAGGTTTTTAGCCAAAGCAATAAAAGAAGTGGGGCGTGGAGCACTCTGGGCCCTGCCTTCCATGCGAAAAAAATTTATCACCTTTTATGATTATACTGAACGTATAGAACCCGCCGGAAAAGCCATCGCCTCTATATTAAAAGAGGGGCAATTTGATATGCTCTATATGAATAACCAGCCAAGCTCCAACATGGAAGGGATGCTCGCAGCCGGTATTGCCGGCACGCTCTGCATTCAGCACTCAAGGGTAGAGGTAGAGCTAACCAGAGCAGAGGCCGCCGAGGTAAACAGGGTCGTCGATAGAGTGATATGCGTCTCTAAGGGTGTGATGAACTCCCTTATAAAGGCAGGCGTACTGGCAAAGAGATGTTGCCTTGTCCATAACGGCATAGACCCTTCCGTGAAAGCGGCCCGCCCCGCGCAAGAGGTGCGTGATGCCCTTGGGGTTAAAAAAGACGAGTTTCTTATCGGCACCGTAGGTTCACTTATTAAACGAAAACGCGTGGGCATTTTACTTGAGACAATTGCGCTGCTAAGGAAAAAAGGGATCGAGGTAAAAGGCCTCATAGCAGGGGCCGGTCCCGAAGAAGAGGCCCTTAAAGAGAGGGCCGCCGGACTCGGCATCGCGGAGCAGGTAACATTCACGGGTTTTTCAGCGGATGCCCTCTCCTATATCAGGGCCATGGATATCTTTATGCTTACCTCTATAAAAGAGGGGCTGCCGCGGGTAATCTTAGAGGCCATGCTCATGGAGAGGCCCGTAGTGGCGGCGCGCGTCACAGGCCCCGCCGAGCTTGTAATTAATGACGTAACAGGCTTTCTTGTTGAGGGGGCCGGGGCAGAAGACTTTGCCCGGCAGGTAAAGAGACTTCTCAGCTCCCCGGAGCTTCGTACTGCCATGGGGCAGAAGGGAAAGAGACGGGTCGTTAAAGATTTTTCAATAGAGAGCTACGTCGAGGGCGTACTCACTGTATTTAAAGAGGTATTTAATAGTTAATCATGGCCATAGACTGGAGTGAACTTAAAAAAAGACGCGAAGAGGTAAAGTCCGGGTACTCTTCCACAAAAAAGGTTCCCCTTGTCTACGCTACAAAGAGAGAGCTTATAAGGGGCGAGCTCGGCAGGCTATCGGGCAGCGTACTTGACATAGGCGGCTCCAACAGGTTCGTAGGCGAGCTCTGTGATAATGCCCCTTCCATAACAGAGTACAAGAGCATGGACGTTGATGCCTCCTCGGACCACGATTATCATGACCTCGCTGAGATAAAGCGCACCTTTAACATACTCTGTGTCCTTGACGTAATCGAGCATCTGACCTTAAACGACGGCGCGCTTCTGCTGCATGAATGCGAGAGGCTGCTAAGCCCCGGGGGCACGATTATCCTCACCCTGCCCAACAACCTCCACCCCACGGCCTTTAGCGGTGACGTCACTCACGTCACCTCTTACCGTTACCATGAGCTCGGGGCACTGCTTCTAATATGCGGTTTTAAAGATATATCCATAAGAAGGGTCTCTGCGAAAAAACGGCTGGGACACAGGTTAATGGCAAAGGTTCTCGCGCCTGTCATGCGGTTCATGGATGTGGATTTCGCAACGGGCATTATGATAAAGGCGAAAAAGCCCTGAGAGTTTCACTGGAGGCCTGTTCAATAAACTTACACTCGTTCCCAGATTGGTTTTTTTGTCTTGGTTTCTTTTTTTCTAAGTTTGGATGGTCACCGGAGGCCTGTTCAATAAACTTAAACTCGTTCCCACATTGGTTTTTTTTGTCTTGGTTTCTTTTTGTAAAGTTTCGTTGGAAGCAAAAGACTTGTTTAATGAACTAAGCCTTGTTCCCACATTGGTTTTCTTTGTCTTACTTTCTTTTTTCCAAAAGAAAGTAAGGGAGGCATTAAAGAGATGTTATACGTTCTTATATCTTTACTTATTTATCCGCTTATCTATCTTGCGGGCTTAACGCGAAGGCGCAAAGTCCCCCGCGCGGTGCTCGTAATACAGACGGCCAAGATAGGTGACATGGTCTGCAGCACCGCGGTTTTTCGTGCTTTACGGGCCCGCTTTCCCTCGGCGCGTATCGCCGTACTGGCAGACCCCGTGTCCTGTGGCATCCTTGAGAGCAACACCTATGTTGACGAGATTATACCCGTCACCTCAAGAGAGCTAAAGGGACTTGGAGGAAAGTTTCGCGTAGCGGACCGGTTAAGAAGAGAGGGTTTTAATCTCTCCGTGGCGCTCTCGCCCAACATCTCAAGTACCATGGTTCCCCTCTGGGCCCTCATTCCAAGACGCCTCAGCGTGACCCCAGATAACGCGGGGCTCACCTTCAGAGTGGCCTCTCTCTTTAATACCACGGCAGCCCGGCACCGCATAGACAGGAGCATTACGGAGACATATGCTGAGCTCCTGGCAAAAGGTCTTGATATACCCCTTGACGCGGACTCCACAAGGCTGGAGGTAGCCATCACCGGGGATGCCATGGAAAAGTCCGGTCATTTATTACAGAAGGCCGGTGTCAAGGTAGATATGTGGGAGGGCGAAACAAAAGACCTGCTCATAGGCATAGCGCCGGCTGCGAGGAATAAACTTAAGGAGGTCTCCCCCAAGTTATACGCCGAGATTGCCGATGAAGTAATAGAGAGGTTTTCCGCCCGTGTGGTCCTTATAGGAGGGCGCGGAGATCACGTGGCCGCAGGGAGTCTCATGCATGAGATGAAGCACAAGGCCATTGATATGTCCGGCAAGTTCACGCTCTCGGAGCTGCCGGCCCTTCTTGCGCATTTGGACCTATTCATCAGCGTTGACAGCGGCCCTGTATACATGGCAATCGCCATGGGTGTGCCAACGGTTAATATGGCAGGCCCCTGCGCCATGGAAGAACGGCCCCTTGGAACAAAAAACATCGTCATACAAAAAGACCTTCCCTGCTCGCCATGCTCTTATACATTTCATACGGCCACGACCTGCCGCAAGGGCGATAGAGAGTGTATAACAACCCTCACGGCGGGACCAATAATAGAGGCCGCCGAAAAACTCCTGGAGAGGGCACAAAAAAAAAGTTGAGAAGACCGGCCAGCCAAAGACAGAGACAGGCCAACCCCCTTCCAGGGACAAGGCCAGAGGAGGGCGATGAAAAAAATCTACGCACTCATAAAGCCCCTCCTGCGGCATGGAACATCCTCCTTTGCAAAGGGGTAGTTGTAAAGGAAAAATAAAAGTGGCTGGGTTTCAACCGATCCTGATGGGCAGATTTAAAAGCACCCTCTGACGCATCAGGCCCCCTTTGTATTCCTCTTATACAAGGCTACGGCTACTCCGACTAAGAGCCAGAACATCTGGGCAGCATCATCAATGTAGAACTCGGCGAACTGGTTAGCCGTGAAAAAACCTATTGTCATAATAAACATGGCAAGGCCGAATGATCGCGTAAGCTCAGTAGCCGCGGACCTTCTGACCATGAGGCAAACCTTCAATATGAAAAAAATTATAACAAGCAGCGCTGCAAGCCCCTGTACACCTAACTGGGTGGCCACATTGATGAAAGTGTTATGAGCCTGTTCGAAACCGAGCATATCCTTGCCGGCGAAGCGTCGTTTAAAGTTCACCTTGCCGTACCCCGCAGGCGTAAATGGGTCTTTGGGAAACTCATCTACAAATGTCTTCCACACTACAAGCCTTTCTACAGCAGTATTAAACCGCCTCTGAGAAGTGACGCCCTCGATAGCCAACCCATTTGCTCCGTGCCAAACTGTGTGCTCCGGCAACATCTTCACCATGACAAGGGGGGCTGCAACTATCAGTGCCAGCACCGTCCACCTGAACCTTCTCTTCAACACGAAAAAGGCGAGAAGCATCAGCTCCGCGTAGCCAGCGAGCCAAGCCCCTCTCGTATGAGTCAGAAACAGCGCAAAGCAGTTAAGAACTAATAAGGCGGCGAAAAAGATTCTCGTCCATCTGTCTCTCATGTAAAAGATAAATAGTACGTTGAAAGGTAGCACCATAATTATATATTGCGCATATGCCTCGTAACCCTGGTGCAACGATCCGGCCCTATAGCGGATGGAGAAGATATCTCCGGAATTGGCAAAAAAGTCAATGATGCCATAGACAGCCATAATCATACTACCAAAGAGCAAGGCCTGAACAAGACACTTCACGGAGGTCTCGCTTCTTATATTACTCGCAGTCAGATAGAAAAGAAGTGTATAGGTGAGGAATTCGCCTCTCAGCTCATTGAGGCTGGCCGAGAGCTTGAGGGATGTAAACAAAGAAATCAGTATCGTTAGCAGAAATAGGAGTAGCGGCAAATCCAAAGGTGTTCTCGTCACCAAAACCTTCCTGGAGCATAACATCTTTATAATCCACAGCAAAAGCGCGAGTATCTCCAGGCCAGCCCGTATGGAAGTCGTATGTGCAATAGGAAGTATCACAACAAGGGCACTCAGGCACAGGAGTATCCCGGTGTCCATCCAGGCGGCCCACCTGTTCTTGTCATGAAGGTGAATTGTATTCGCTGCCATAATTACGGATTCCAATACGATATTTTCGGTTACAATGTCTTGCGGACAAAGGCAACTTAGTGTAACATTTTTTTATTCACCCTGTCGAGACGTCGAGCCGATGTAAGGTTTTGGAATATTTTCTCTAATACATCACCAGACAGGGGTCTTGTTTTTTACCGGCTAAATACATTTCAGCCTGTTGACAAAATATATCACTAATCTTGTGCCAGATCTTTTATAATCACATTATTATTCTGGTTCACCAACCTTGTCAAGACTGCCACGGTAACTTGAAGGCAACCAATGACTCTTCCAGGCATTGAAAAATGTAACAACATCCTCTTTATACGCCGAGACAACATCGGGGACCTTGTCTGCACCACCCCGGCTATAAAGGCGGTACGCCAAAAATATCCCGGGGCACGGATAAGCCTGCTGGTAAACTCCTACAACGCCGAGGTCGTAAGAAACAACCCTGATATAAACGATATTTACGTCTATGAGAAAGGCAAACACCGGGGCAATAAGGGCAGACTGAGTGTGCTGGCTGCAAACGCAGGACTTATGCGGCGTATACGCGCCGAAAAATTCGATTGCGCCATAGGGTGCTCCTTTTCATACTCGCCAAGGCTCGCGCGTTACACCTCCATGACAAAGGCGCGCCTGCGCATCGGTTACGCGGCTGAAGGTAAGGTCTCAAAAATATACAACTGCCCTGTAGAGGCGCCCGCAGGGCCACTTCATGAGGTAGAAGCCGTTATGGGGCTGCTCGCCCCCCTGGGCATTACCGGCCCGGCACCGGCATTATCGGTAACCCCAAACCCCGGGACCCTGCAAAGGGTGAAAAAGACCATTAGCAAGGGTAAGAGAAAAAACCCCCTCATCGCCTTTCACATAAGTTCGAGAAGGCCGGAGAACAGGTGGCCCGTAGAGTCTTTTGCCGAACTTATAAAAAAGATTACCGCCGCCTATAACGTCAGACCCCTTGTATTATGGTCACCCGGCGCCGCCGATAACCCCCTGCACCCCGGTGATGACGAGAGTGCAAAAAAACTGGGCGATATGCTTGGTAATAATACCATTCTATTTAAGACAAAAACCCTCGGCGAGCTCATAGCGGCCCTTAGCGCCGCGGAGATGGCGGTCTGCCTGGACGGAGGGGCCATGCACCTGGCCGCCGGGCTCGGTAAAGCCGTGCTCACCATCTGGGGCTCCACAGACCCCGCGCACTGGGCGCCATGGGGCGTTGAAAATATCATACTCCGTTCGCCTGAGGGCCGCGCCGCGGTTGTCAGCGCCAACGAGGCCTTCACGGCCTTTGAAGGCTTCGGGTTAATTAAAGAACTCCGAAATACAGGGGGCGGGGGCAGGGGCAGAGGGAGCGGCACGTTATGAGGATAGGCATCATAAGAGGCCGCTATAACCCCTATGGCGGAGCAGAGGTCTTTGTAACGAGGTTCATAGAAGGGCTCCGCGAAAAAGGGCACGAGGTAGTGGTCTTCTCCGCCGAGTGGCCCGAATCAGAAGGCGTAACCCTCCATAGGATAAGCTCAAAAGGCCCCTCTTTTTTACGTCCCCTGCTCTTTGCCCGTGAGGTACAAAAGGCCGTTGTGAGCGAGGCCCCCGATTATGTCATCAGCTTTGAGAGGACCTTTTCTCAAGATATATACCGCGCAGGAGACGGCTGCCACAGAGAATGGCTTACACGTCGCAAAAGAACCGTGGGTCCGTTGAAAAGGCTTTTAATAACCCTTAACCCAAAACACCGCGTGCTGCTTTATCTGGAAAAAAGACTTTTTACAGACCCCCGCCTTAAAAAAGTCGTTGCAAACTCAAGAAGGGGCAAGGAAGAGATTACGAGACTTTACGGTTTACGGCCAGAGCGTATATGTGTTATATACAACGGAATCGATCTCTCGAAATTACAGACCATTGATAAAGCGGCGAAGAGAGAAAGACTTAGAAAACAACTGAATATAGCGCCTGAGGCACCGGTGCTGCTCTTTGTCGGCTCGGGCTTTGAGAGAAAGGGGCTTCTTTACCTTATAAGGGCGCTGGCCCTTCTGCCAAAAGAGACGAAGCTCGTTGTAATAGGCAAGGGTCATAGCGGGCCATATAAAAAAGAGGCGCAGAGGCTCGGCGCATGGGAGCGGGTAATCTTTCTTGGGGCAGTAAAGGGGGCCGTTAATTACTACCCCCTTGCCGATGTATTCGTCCTGCCGTCCATATACGAGCCCTTCAGCAACGCCTGTCTTGAGGCCATGGCCTCGGGGCTACCCGTAGTATCTTCACGGGTGGGCGGCGTTAGTGAGGTAATCGTCGATGGTCTCTCAGGCGGCGTGGCCGAAGACCCCACAGACCCCAAAACCCTTGCCGCCTCTATAAGACCATTTCTTAATAGGGATAAGGCGGCTTCCGCCGGGACGCTTGCCCGTAAAGAGGCCCTTACCCACACTATGGACGGTAATGTAGAAGGGTTTTTAAAGCTGATAGATAAAATGTGATTGTATAAACAATACTCAAGGCTATGGTTACGATATGAGCCGAGAAATAACCCTGTAAAGCTGATAGATAAAATGTGACCGCATAAACAATACTCAAGGCTATAGTTACGATATGAGCCGAGAAATAACCCTGTACGGCTTATTGATAAACTTTAACGCCCTATAAAAGTTTTTTTAGACTCCTGGTTAAGATCAACGTAACACAACTGGGCTCATAGAGAGGCCATAGTCATATTAAAAAGGAGTAAAAAGTGCTGAGGTATATGACCGTAGAGCGGGCAGGGGAGCTGATAAAGACCTTTGCCTCGGTAAGGGTCTTTGTAATAGGGGACCTCATAATGGACCACTTTCTCTGGGGTAAGGTAAGACGCATATCCCCGGAGGCCCCCGTGCCTGTCGTAGAGGTTACACAAGAAGACCTCATGCTTGGCGGGGCGGCTAACGTGGCCCATAATATCAGCCGCCTCGGCGGAGGGGTATCCATCACAGGGGTTATCGGAAAAGACGATGACGGCAAAAAATTCCTGCGTGCCCTTAAAAAACAATCCATTGAGGCAGAGGGTATCTGCGTAGACCCCGAGAGGCCTACTACAACAAAGACGCGTATTATCGCCCACAACCAGCAGATAGTGCGTTATGACCGTGAGAAAAAAGACAGCATCAAGGCGGCTGTCACAAAAGAGGTCCTCCGCTACATAAAAAAGGCCCTTGCAGGGGCCGATGTAGTAGTGGTCTCTGATTACGCAAAGGGCCTTATCTCCAAGAGACTTATGCAGAAAATAGTGGCCTTATGCGCCAAAAAGAAAAAACCCCTTGTCGTTGACCCCAAGGTAGAACACCTTGATTACTACAGAGGAGCAGATATCGTAACACCGAATAACCTTGAGGCCGGCACAGGGGCGGGCCTTGAGATAACAGACGCGAGGACCTTGAAGGCCGTTGGAAAACTTCTTAAAGACCGCCTCGCCTCACGGGCCCTCCTTATCACACGGGGCGAGCACGGCATGAGCCTCTTTGAGAATAACGGCGAGACGCATATTCCAACGGTAGCAAAAGAGGTCTATGACGTAAGCGGCGCCGGAGACACCGTCATAGGGGTGCTGGCCCTTGCGCTTGCCGCGGGAGCGGATTTTCAGGAGGCCGCGGTGCTGGCTAACTTCGCCGCAGGCGTTGTTGTAGGCAAACTCGGCACAGCCACGCTTACGGCCGAGGAGCTGATAAAGGCCGTTGCCACTGCCCATGAGAATAGAAAAAAACCCTCCCGCCAAGACTGACATGGGGTCAACATGGGGTTGAAGCGGGGGCTGATAAGGGTCAGCATAGGTGCAGTTTCAGGGTAGAGACAATGCCAGGCTAACACCTGAGATAAAAAGGAGTTCTTCGATTGTTAAAGAGCATGACAGGTTTCGGCAGAGCCGCCTTCACCCTTGGAGGCGAGGAGTTCACCGTGGAGGTGCGCACCCTGAACCACCGCCACCTTGATATTAAGACGCGTATACCGGAATCCTTCTCAGCCCTTGAGACAAGGATACGGGAGGCCATAAAAGAACGCCTTGAACGGGGCTCCGTTTCCCTAAGCCTCTCATACGGCGGGAGCGGCGGCGCGCCCGTGCCGAGACTTAATATGAGAGCGGCCAGGTCCTACCTTACCTCGGCCCGTGAGTTAAAAAAGACACTCGGCCTCAAGGGCGAGGTGGACCTTGAGCTGATATTGAGACAGAAAGATATCTTCAGCGGCAGAGGCGCGCCCCTATCGACAAAAGAGATCTGGGCCGCCATGAAGACCGCCCTTGAAAAAGCCCTTAACGCCGTGGAGTCATGGCGCGTGAAAGAGGGAAAGACCCTTGAAAAAGACCTTAAAAAGAGAATACGCTCCATAAAGACCTATTTAACGAAGATAGAGAAGAGACTGCCGGCCATGAGAAAGGCCCACAAGGAGAGGCTTGCCGCGCGCATCAAAGGGCTTAGCGCCAACGCCTTTTCCGAGCCCGCCGTACTCGTCGAGACGGCTGTATTCGCCGAAAAAACAGACGTTACCGAGGAGATAGTACGGCTAAAGAGCCACCTTGAGGCCTTTGGTCACTACCTCACCCTTAGCGGCCCCATGGGCAAGAGACTCGATTTTCTCGGCCAGGAGGTCTTCCGCGAGCTTAATACCATCGCCTCAAAGGCGCAGAGCGCCTTTATATGCCAGACCATTGTCTCCATGAAGCTTGAGGTGGAAAAAATACGAGAGCAGGTACAGAACATAGAATAAGGGCTCATAACTATGAATAAAGGCTTACCCATTATAATCTCAGGCCCCTCGGGGGCGGGAAAGACCACCCTCTACAAGATGGCCATTGAGACCATCGCCGAGGTCAGGCACTCCATCTCTTATACTACACGAGCGCCTCGGGCCGGCGACATAGACGGCATAGATTACCATTTTGTCTCCGAGGCCGTCTTTACCGGGATGGCAGAGACAGGCAAGTTCATCGAAGAGGCCCATATACACGGCAACAGGTACGGTACGGCGCGCCGTGACCTTGAGGGACTTCTCAGAAGCGGCTCTCATGTAATACTTGAGATAGACGTACAGGGCGCGGCCAGCCTCAGGGCGACGCTTCGCGAAGGCGTCTATATCTTCATCGTCCCGCCCTCAATGGAGACCCTCGAAGAACGGCTCTCAGCAAGGGGCAAAGACAGCCCCGAGGTGATAAAACAACGCCTCTGCGCCGCCGTAGAAGAGATAAGCCATGCCTCCCTTTATGATTACATCATAATCAACGAGGATATTAACCTCTCATTCCAAGGGCTGCAGGCCATTATAAGAGCAGAGTCCATAAAGACCACACGGATGAGAGAGAAAATAAAAGAACTTTTTTCATTATAAAGATGGATTAATCCTTGCCAAGGGCATATAATGTCTTGAGATTAATAAATCTCTAAGGAGGCACAGCACTTATGGCCAGAGTCACTATAGAAGATTGCATTGAGAAGGTACCGAGCCGTTTTACCCTCATTCACCTTGCTGCCCAGCGTTCAAAGCAGCTCATCAGAGGGGCCAGTCCCTTTGTGGATAGCGATAATAAACCCGTAGTCCAGGCCCTTCGTGAGATAGCCGCGGGTTTTGTCACCCTTGCGGAAAAACAAAAAGAGTCAGATGAAGACTCCGAGACCCTCGAGGCCTGAGGGCTGACGCAGCCCCCTGGGAAGCTGAGAAAGGGCGCGGCTGGAAATCACAGGGGCAGAACAACAAATAGACCTGGAATAATGGGGCCCACGGGGCTAAAGGGCCCACGGGGCTAAAGGGTGCACGGGGCTAAAGGGTACACGGGGGCTAAAGGGTACACGGGG
>JBHHUP010000016.1:0-28935 GCA_046753845.1 Thermodesulfobacteriota bacterium | reverse complement strand
AAAGTAGAATAAAAAAAAGCGGCCCAAGGGGGCCGATTTTTTTTATGTACTGGATTATTAGATGTTTGCGGCGGGTCGAAGGCAGCTTAGCGGCACACAGCACGTACCATATTGGTTTTCTTTGTTCTACTTTCTTATTATAAAAGCACGGCAGAAACGCGGCGGGTCGAAGGCAGCTTAGCGGCACACAACCACGTACCATATTGGTTTTCTTTGTTCTACTTTCTTTTTTCTAAAAGAAAGTAGAGACGTATTTAGCGGCCCCCAGGAGTCCTGTCTTATCGTTTTTAATGAGGTATACGGGCATCTCAGTGAGGAGTTCTCTAAAGCGTCCTTTTTTAACAAAGGCCTCCATGAAGATTTTTTCTTCCTCTTCCGTAAAAATTTTCGGGGCGATGCCTCCGCCGATATAGAGCCCTCCTGTGGACATGCTCTTAAGGGCAAGGTTTCCGGCCTCTGCGCCGTATATGGAGACAAATATATTAATAGCCTCGACGGCCAGAGGGTGGGCCTTTTCACGTGCCATTTTAAAGACAATCTCTCCGCCTCCGTGGTTATCGAAGAGTTCCTGCTCTGCCTTGGAGAGAGACTCACCGTCTTTATTTAGTAAAAAAGCATATATGTTCCCAAGACCGTCTCCGGAGAGCAGCCTCTCGTAGCTTACGTGCCCGAAACGTCTCATAAGGTGGCCGAGGAGCTCCATCTCAAGGGGCGTGCTTGGAGCAAAATCCGTGTGTCCTCCTTCTGTTGCCGAGGGCCTTCGCTGCCCATTGGAGTTAAAGAGTATGGTCTCGCCGAGCCCCGTACCTGCGGCTATAAGGGCGGCGTTACCGTGGCGCTTCAGACCTTTGTTTATGACCTTAATATCATCGCTTCCAAGGGTCTCAATACCCCAGCCCGTGGCCGCAAGGTCGTTAAGGAGGCTCACCTCCGGCAATTTTAAGATACCCGCTATCACCTCGCCGTCAATTACCCAGGGGGTATTTGTAAGGCTGCACCTGTTCCCCTCAACAGGGCAGGCAACGCCAAAGGCGGCGTCTGTGATACCAAGGTCACTTAGCCCGCCGTTATCATCGATAAAAGAGAGGATAAGTGCTGAGATAGACTCAAAATCAGTATTGACGAGTTTTTCTATGGTTAGAGGGGTAAGAGAAGGCCCCTCACTCTTAAAGAGCCCCATATATGTCTTTGTGCCGCCGATATCACCTGCGAGGATAAGGTTGTCTTTGTTCATGCTAATTAAGCACCCTCTTAAGAGAGGGCCTCTCCGATAATATCCATGTAGGCTTTGAGGTTAGCTGCAGAGGCGTCGGCGGCCTCAAAGAGGATGACACGGCGGCCTCTTTTCATCAGGGCCTCCATATCGCCGTAGGCCTGGGAGAGCTCAAGCTCTGAGAAGGTAAAGGGAGCCCCGGGTATTCTCAGATCATCGGCCGCGGCATGGGTAAAGATAAGATAAATACCGTTATTTGGGCCGCCTTTATGAATCTGGCCCGTGGAGTGGAGGTATCTCGGGCCAAAACCTGCCTGCACCGCCTTCTTTGTCTTAAGCATAAGAGCGCCCTGGAGCTCACCTGCCATACTCTCAATAGCAGTATCAAAGGTAGAGTAATAAGTAAGGAGCGCGATGTAGTCGCCTTTTTTCATCTCGGCGAAGAGGGCCTTTAAGACTGCTGCGGCATCGGTATTATCTAAAGCGCCCCTGAGACCGGGAACGCCCTGCACAGCCTCGGAGAGAAAAATCTTTTTCCCCGGAGCCTTTAGAGGAATCCCCGGAGCGCCGGCGGATTTTTCCTCAAGCCTCGCGCGGGCGAGTATCTTTGCTGACTCCACATCAGGCTGGTCAAAGGGGTTTATTCCAAGCGTACGTCCCGCCAGGGCCGTGGCTATCTCCCAGCGCATGAACTCATAACCAATATCATAAGGCCCGGCAAGTCGTATCTTTATTACAGGGTGACCGGCCTCTTCGAGGGCATCTAATGCAGCCCCAGCAGGCTCATCCGCGAGTCTCAGATCCACAAAGACCCTGTCTGTGCCGTAGCTCTCAACCCCTCCAAGGGGCTCGCCTGTGACAGGGACTATGCCCCTGTTCTCTTTACCGGTGCTCTCGGCGACGAGCTGCTCAACCCAGAGGCCGAAGGCGGGAAGTTTTTCAGAGACAAAGAGTGTTAATTTATCACGGCCGCCAAGGGCAGCAGCGCCAATGGCAGCGCCGAGACAGATGCCTGCCTGCGCTTCTACATCAGCGGAGTTGTCACTTGTGATAACGGCACGGGCCGCGCTCTCTATAAGGAGTTTAATATCAATGCCCGCAAGGGCCGCGGGTACAAGACCGAAAAATGAGAGGGCAGAAAAACGCCCCCCTATATCAGAGGGATTTTGAAATACTCGCCTAAAAGATTTTTCCCTGCCAAGTGCCTCAAGGGCAGAGCCCGGGTCTGTAATGGCAACGAAGTTATCTCCGGGGTTTTTAACTCCAATACCACAAATTTTATCGTAGAAAAATTGAAATAGAGTATTGGGCTCTACGGTGGAGCCTGATTTACTCGATATTATAAAGAGGGTTTTTAAGGTAAGACCTGCCAAGACCTTCTCTATGGCTACGGGGTCTGTGGAGTCAAGTACGGTAAGCACGGGCCAGCCCTCGGCGGCTCCGAACACCCCCGCAAAAACCAGAGGTGCCAGGCTTGAACCTCCCATGCCGAGAAGTACTACCTCGGTAAAACCCGCGGCGCGTACCTCGGCGGCAAATGCCGTGATTTCCGGGGCATGCTCACGCATTATTGCCGGTAAAAATCGCCAGCCAAGGGAGTTATTTATAAGGGCCTGGTGCTCGGCGCCTTTTTTCCAGAGAGAGGCGTCCCCGGCGGCAAGGCGCGATACAAAATCACCGGCCTCGGCGTCTTTAAGGGCCTCTTGAAAGGCACGGGATAGTCCACTCACCTCGAAGCTGTTCTTATCCATCTCTCCCCCTTTACATCATAAAATCATTCTTAAGTAATAGACTCCTTCTTTGCCATTACTCCGGCGAGAAGGTCATTATAAGAATCTGCAAAGGCCTTTACGCCGTCATCCTCAAGCTTTCCCGTAAGTGAGGTATAATCAATGCCAAGGCCCGGGAGCGACTCCATGACGGCCTCTGCCTCGGTGAGCCCCCTGCCAAGCGTGGGCCCAACAGTACCGTGGTCTTTAAAGGCAAGCAAGGTATTTAAAGGCAGGGTATTAATGGTCTCTTTCTCTATAAGGTCCTCAACGTACTTTATATCGCTGTAAGCGGCGTTTTTTGTGCTTGTGGAGGCCCAGAGCAATTTCTGCTCACCGGCTCCCGCCGCGGCAAGGGCGCCGAAGTTATCCGTGCCGAAGATATCGAGGCACTTAATATAGGCAAGCTTTGCGTTTGCGACGGCTACCTTTCCAAGAAGGTCGCTAAAGGCCGCTTTTCCATCACCATCAGGGGCCGCCTCTGCTTTTTCATCAATAACAGCATCAAATAGGTTGTCAACTCGGCTCACAAAAAAACTCGCAACGCTGAATATTCCCTTTACACCCTTGCCCTCATCCATCCTCCGCTTTAAGGCACGAACATATGCCCGTGCCACCTCGACATATCTCTCGGCGGAGAATAAGAGGGTAACGTTAACATTAATACCGTCATAAAGAAGCTGCTCCACGGCCTTGACGCCCTCAACGGTAGCAGGTACTTTTATGAGGATATTGGGCATATCAATGGTGGAGTGCAGTTCATGGGCTTCTTTTATGGTGCCCGCGGCATCGCGGGCAAGAAGGGGATTCACCTCAATAGATACAAAACCGTCCCTGCCGCCAGTTTTTTCATAAACAGGCAGAAGGGCCTCTGCGGCAAGTTTAATATCCTTTATGAATAGGGCCGTTAAGAGGGCCGGACCGTCCATGCCCTTTGATACAAAGTCTCTTATATCATCGTCATAATCAGCTCCCGCGCTGATGGCCTTCTCGAATATTGAGGGGTTGGAGGTAATGCCCGTTACGGCGTACTCATCTATCATCCTCTCCAGCTCTCCGGAGGTAAGGAGATCTCTGCTGATATTATCAAACCATACTGATTGACCAAAGTGGTTAAGCTCTTTTAGCGGATTCATAAGAGGCGGCTCCTTAGGGGTTGTTAAGTATATTTTTCAATATTAAGAGGTATTTTAAGAGATAAAATGCGCTAATATGCGAGTAAGATCGAAGCCCTTCTCAGGGGCCACGGCTACCTTGCTGCCTCGATAAGTTTGGTTGCCCTTTTTACTACATTCTCAACAGTAAGGCCGAGATGTGCAAATATTTCCTTGTAAGGGGCCGAGGCGCCGAAACGGTCTACGGATATACTACCACCATCAGTGCCTACATAACGAGACCAGCCCTGTGATATACCGGCCTCCACGGAGAGGCGCAGCTTAACTGATGGCGGCAGAACCTCCTGCCTGTAGGCCTTGTCCTGCTCCTCAAAAATTTCCCAGCAGGGCATGCTTACTACACGGGCCCTGATACCGCTCTTCGCGAGCTCTTCGGCGGCGCCGAGCACAAGCGTAACCTCAGATCCAGTTGCCATAAGAATAATATCCGCATCACCCTCTGCCGGGTCTTTCAGGACATAGGCACCTTGCTCTACCCCCGAGGCCGCGCCGCATTGTGTCCTGTCAATTACAGGGAGGCCCTGCCTTGTAAGGATAAGGGCAGTAGGGCCCGCGCTGCGGTTAAGGGCCAACTTCCAGGCCTCCGCCGTCTCAGTGGCATCAGCGGGACGCAGGACCGTAAGCCCGGGGATGGCCCGAAGGGAGGCAAGGTGTTCAACGGGCTGGTGCGTGGGGCCGTCCTCGCCAAGGCCCACGGAGTCGTGGGTAAAGACATAGACTAAATGATGCCCCATAAGGGAGGCGAGCCTTATCGCGGGGCGCATATAATCAGAGAAGACAAGAAATGTGGCCCCGTAAGGCACAATCACATTGCTCTCGGCCAAACCGTTAAGTATGGCCCCCATGGCATGCTCACGCACGCCGAAATGCAGGTTCCTGCCCGCGTGCTCTGTAGTAAAATCATCAAAACCCTTTAAGATTGTATTAGTTGAGGGCGATAGATCGGCAGAGCCTCCGATAAGGAAGGGTGTTTTTTCGGCTATGGCGTTCAGCACCGCGCCAGAGGCCTTTCTTGTGGCAATAGGGCCGTCTTCGGGGGTAAAGACAGGTATATCATCCTGCCAGCCAGAAGAAAACTCACCCTTTAACAGAGCCGATAGCTCGGCGGCAAGCTCAGGGTGGGGGGCGCTGTACTCAGATAAGACCTTCTGCCAGACCGTCTCAAGGGCCTTACCCTCAAGAGCCGCCTTACCGTACTCAGCGGCAACCTCGTCGGGGATAAAAAACTCGGGCTCCAGGGGCCATCCCAGATTTTCTTTAGTCTTTTTTACCTCATCAGCTCCAAGGGGCGCGCCGTGAGCAGAGGCGTTATTTGCCTTGGCAGGGCTGCCGAAGCCGATATTAGTCCTCGCTACTATAAGCGATGGCCGCCTGCGTTCTTCCTTTGCCTTCCCAATTGCCAGATCAATCTCATCGAGGTTATTTCCATCAACCTTCTCTACGTGCCAGCCCAGTGCGATAAACCTTGCGGCCACATCCTCGGTAAAGGCGATATCCGTGGAGCCTTCAATGGTAATGTGATTATCGGAATAAAGGTAGATGAGGTTACCAAGACCAAGGTGGCCGGCCGTAGAGGCGGCCTCGTTGCTAATACCCTCCATCATATCGCCGTCGCCGCAGATGGCGTAGATATTATAATCGAATATCTTAAAATCATGTGTATTGTACCTTTTAGCGAGATATCTCTCGGCCATGGCCATACCAACACCAGCGGCAAAACCCTGCCCAAGAGGCCCTGTAGTCGTCTCTATGCCGAGGGAGGGATTATACTCGGGGTGGCCCGCGGTATGACTGCCCCACTGCCTGAAGTTCTTAAGTTCATCTATAGAGACTGGATAACCTGAGAGATGAAGCAGCCCGTAAAGCAGCATGGAGCCGTGACCGGCCGAGAGGACAAACCTGTCTCGCCCGGGCCAGAGAGGGTTAGATGGATTAAAACGAAGATGGCGCGACCAGAGCACATGGGCCATGGGAGCGTCGCCCATGGGCATGCCGGGGTGGCCCGAGTTAGCCTTCTGAACGCCGTCAACGGCAAGAAAACGCAGGGTATTTATACATAGGTCGTCAAGGGCGGTAAAATCAAGTCTCACATGGCCGTTAGTCAGCATTTCCTGGGGGCTCCTTATATGTGTTTTAAGTATAAGTCTGGAGTAGATCTTACTCCTGTAAGTCTTTATTTTCTGTAATACTGCTTACCTCCGGCATGACAAGGCCGCCGGTCATAATCACCTTGAAGGCATCCTCTACGCTCATATCAAGGGGTATGAGATCAACCTCGGGCACCATGAGATAAAATCCCGAGGTGGGGTTAGGCGTAGTGGGGATAAAGACGCTCTTGGCCGGTTTCGAGATCCTCTCCTTGAGCTCGCCCCTTGTGCTGCCCGTGACAAAACCCAGGGTATAGACGCCTTTTCTCGGGTACTGCACCACCACTACGTTGCTGTATTCATCTTGATGCCATGAGAGAAAGGTCTCAAGAAACTGCTTTGAGGCGTTGTATACTATGCGCAGGAAGGGTATCTTCGAGAGTATGCCCTCGCCGAACTCGACGAGTTTTCTGCCGAAAAAATTCTGAGTGACAAGTCCAACGATGAGGATACCAAGAACAGTAAAAACAACCCCGATACCCGGCAGGTGGAATGGCATTAAGTAACGGGGGTTTATAAACCATGGAAGGAAATTAAGGACATTATCCAGCGCCCTTACCACAACGGTAAAGATATAAACCGTTATATACAGGGGCACCAGAACAAGAAGCCCAGTAATAAAATACTTTCTCAGCCCCTTCATACCTTATTGGCGATAGCGCCGCTTATGCGTTTTATACTATTGTCGCTCTCCACGTATACAAGGGCCGGGGCGTGCCCCATGGCCTCATGCTCGTCAAGACCCGCGTAACAGGCTATTATCACAAGGTCGCCGCTTGTCGCAAGGCGGGCGGCGGCGCCGTTTACCGAGATAGTCCCGGAGCCGCGCGGGGCCTCTATGGCATAGGTAATGAGACGCCTGCCGTTAGTTACGTTATAGATATGAACCTGCTCAAAGGGACAGATGCCCGAGGCCTCCATAAGGGCCGAGTCAATGGCCACGGAACCTTCGTAATCAGGGTTGGAATCCGTCACTACGGCCCGGTGAATTTTACCCTTTAACATAAAACGCTGCATTCTTGACTTCCTCCGTTATTATCAACTTAATGGGGCTGAATGCTGATTATACCACCAAAAAGGTCTTTTGGACAATAAAGAATTTATATAAGAATGTGGTCTATAAGCCGCGCGCGCCCTACTTGAACGGCGGCCTGAATGAGTGCAGCCCCTCTGCCGCTTAAAAAAGTTATATTTTCAAGGGTAGAGGCGTCAACTACCTTTACATACTCGGGTTTAATCAGCCTCTGTGCCCTTAAAATCTCCTCAACTGCGCTGATTAATACACCTGCCTCTTGCTCACCCTCGCGGTATAACGCGGCCGCCCTTTGAAGGGCCCGAGGCAGAGCCGCCGCCGCCTCTCTCTCTTCCTTACTGAGATACCTGTTTCTCGAGCTCATGGCAAGCCCGTCAGGCTCTCGTACCGTATCCACACCTATAATCTCAACGCCGAGGTTAAGATCCCTTGTCATTTGTCTGATTATAAGGAGCTGCTGAAAGTCTTTTTCGCCGAATACCGCCCAATCGGGGGCCGTGATATTAAAGAGCTTCAGCACCACGGTGGCAACACCTGTAAAGTGCCCGGGCCTGCTCAGACCGCAGAGATGTTCTTGAAGTCCGCAAATAGAGACTTCGGTCTGAAAGCCGTCGGGATACATCTCCTTGGCTGCAGGTGTAAAGACTACGTCAACACCTGCTCCCCGCGCCTTCTCGAGGTCAGAATCAATATCTTGCGGATAAGACTCAAGGTCCTCGCCAGCTGAAAACTGCGTGGGGTTTACAAATATTGTAAGGATAACAATATCAGCGAGCGCACGGGCCTCTCTTACAAGCTCAAGATGACCGCTGTGCAGGGCGCCCATGGTAGGTACCAGGGCTATGCTCTTACCCTTTGCCTTAACGTCCCTTAAAAAGAAGCTTATCTCCCGAATACCTCTTATTACCTTCAAAAACTCACTTACCCCGCATAGACCCAGCTTACCCCCATATCATACCCCATCTAACCCGTGCCCTGCCCTTGGACAACCCACCTGCTTAATCACATGGGGTTGGCTGAAAAAACTACTTATATGTATGCTCTTTTGCGGGAAAAGCACCGCTGCGGACTTCCTCCATGAAAGAACGGGCCGCCCCGGTAACAAGGGAGTTCATATCAAGGTATTTTTTTACAAAATGAGGGGTCTTATCCCCTGCGGTAAGGCCGAGCATATCGTTAACAACAAGGACCTGCCCGTCGCAGAGCGACCCCGCGCCGATACCTATGGTGGGTATGGCAAGGGCCGCCGTAATCTCACCTGCAAGGGCCTCAGGAACCCCCTCTATAACAAGGGCAAAGGCCCCGGCCTCTGCAACTGCTGCAGCGTCGGCGGCAAGTCCCTTTTGGGAGTCTTTGTCCCTGCCCTGAACCTTAAAACCCCCCATCTTATGCACAGACTGAGGTGTAAGGCCTATATGGCCCATTACAGGGATATCCATCTCCGTAATAGCCTTTATAATATGGGCTGCCCTTACTCCTCCTTCAAGCTTTACGGCCCCTGCCCCTGCCTTTAAGAGCCTTACGGCGTTCTTAACGGCAATTGACCTGCCGCCCTGATAAGAACCAAATGGCATATCGGCAACTACAAGGGCGGAACCCGCGCCGCGCGCCACGCTCCCCGTGTGGTAGAGCATATCCCTCATGGATACGGGCAGCGTTGTCTCGAAACCCGCCGATACCATACCCGCCGAGTCTCCGACAAGGAGCACCGGCAGACCGGCAGAGGAGAGAATTGTGGCAAGAGTATAATCATAGGCCGTTAAGACGGGAATCTTAACCCCGCTGGCCTTCATGGCTAAAATCTGCGGCACGGTAACCTTTTTCATCAGACCTCTTTACTCTGAACTGCGAGAGATTACAGGTATGTAGTGCTGCGAGCCGCCCTTCATGTTCTTTATCTCCTTCACAAGGTCAGAGAAATCAGAAGAGTTCTCCACAAAGTCAATACCGGAAGTGTTTACAGATAATAGAGGCGTCTCGGTGTAATGAAAAAAGTACCTGTTATAGGCCTCGACAAGCCTCTCGATATACTCCTCATTTATGCCGCTCTCAAACTCCAGGGCCCTCTTGTCTATCCTATCAAGAAGAACCTCCGTGGAGGCCTGCAGATATATGACAAGGTCGGGTTTCAGGATAGAGGTGTCAAGAAGGCGGTATACCTGCTCGTAAAGGGTAAGTTCGTTCTCATCAAGGTTCAGGTAGGCGAATATCCTGTCCTTGGCAAAAAGATAATCAGCCACGACAACACTGCCGAAAAGATCCTGCTGAAGCATCTCTTTTTGCTGCTGATAACGGCTCAAGAGGAAGAAGACCTGAGTCTGAAAGGCATGTTTTTTAAGGTCTGAGTAGAATTTAGGAAGAAAAGGATTGGCCTCCACCTCCTCGATCATGGTAACTCCGCCGAACTCTTCGGCAAGGCGTGCGGCAAGACTGGTCTTCCCAACACCTATAGGGCCTTCTATGGCGATGTACCTGATATTTTCCATGGGATTTAGTACCAAATTATCTTATGAAACTCTAAAAGTCAAGAGCACATATGAGGGATATGAGAGGAAATTAATTTTAATCACCTTAAGCCAACCTTGCCTGCGAGAAGGGCCCCGGCAAGCACGCCGAATTCCTTGAGCGAGAGGGTCTCGGCGCGCCTTTTAGGGTCTATAGCGGCCTCTTTAAAGGCGGCAGCAAGGTCTTCAGACGTAAACGTGTCCTTAAGGGTGTTAGAGAGGGTCTTTCGCCGTGTGCTGAAGGCCTTTCTGACAAGAGTCCTGAAAAAGTCCTCATCAGCGACAGAGACACGCGGAGCAACGAGAGGATTAAAGACTACCACCGTGGAGTCCACATCAGGGGGCGGGGAAAAAGAAGCGCGAGAGACGGAAAAGGCCTTATAGACATCATAGTAGAGCCATAGCATAACCGTTAGCGCACCGGAGGCCCTTGTGCCGGGCCTTGCCGTAAGGCGGAGCGCCACTTCTTTTTGCAGCATAAGTACAACCCTTGAGAAGGCCGCCCTCTCCCTGATAATCTTGGCTACAAGGGGACCTGTAATATTATATGGCGGGTTTGAGACAAGTTTCAGCCTCACATCTTTATCCTGCAAGAGTTCCGTAAAGTCCACCTTCATGGCATCGCTCTCTATAAGCTCAAAGTTAGCCTCACCTGCGAACCTATCTTTAAGATAAGCGCAGATGTCTCTGTCAAACTCCACGGCCTGAACACTGGCCCCGGCGCGCAGCAGTTCTTCTGTAAGGTACCCCGGCCCGGGGCCCACCTCAAGGACCCTGTCGCCGGGCAGGATACCTGCCCTATCTATAATACGGCCCAGAATGACCCGGTCTCTTAAAAAATGCTGGCCGAAACGCTTCTTGGCCCGCCCCTTGTAAGGCTCGCTCACTACAAAAACTCCGTTAAAAAAAAATCAGTTAAATATGTATAAAAACCCGCCCCAGTACTCAGTTGAAGAGAATATCAAGGGCAGAGGTATGGCCGGTACGTTAAAAAATTAAAAAAACGATGGTATGGCGTTTAGCTCAAGGCCCTCAGTGAGCCCCGCCTGAAGACGCCTGTACCCGGCCCCGGCGACAAAGGCCGCGTTATCACCGCAGAGTTTTTTATCGGGTATGGTAACATTAAGCCCCTTGGCTTCACCTAACTCAAGGGCGCGCTCACGAAGGCGTGAGTTACAGGCAACGCCTCCGGCTACGATAAGGTCAGGCGTATCAGAGGCCTCAAGGGCCCAGAGGGCTTTGCGGAGAAGCACATCCACTACGGCCTCCTGAAATGAGGCCGAGAGGTCTTGTATGGCGGTCTCGTCAAGGGACTTATTCTCTTTTAAGGTATTTACATGGCGAAGGACCGCAGTCTTTATGCCGCTGAAACTAAAATCAAGGCTGCCTTTTTTAAGATATGGCCTTGTAAAGGCAAAGGCGTCCCTTCGCCCTTTGGCGGCGAGCCTGTTCATCGTGGGCCCGCCGGGATAAGGTATGCCAAGAAGTTTTGCAGACTTATCAAAGGCCTCGCCAGCGGCATCATCAATGGTGCGCCCGATAACCTCGTACTCAAGGTAACCGTCCATGCGTATAAGCGTCGTATGCCCTCCTGAGACCACAAGTGCTACGGCGGGAAAGCGCGGTTCCGCAACAGGAGGCCTACCTTTCTCTGATAAAAAAGCGGCAAAAGGATGTGCGAGTATGTGGTTTACCCCTGTAATAGGGATCTTTCTTGCATAGGCAAGGGCCTTGGCAAAGGAGAGCCCGATGAGTATTGAGCCCACAAGGCCGGGGCCCTTTGTGACGGCAATACCATCTATGGAGTACATGGTTACAGCGGCAGCCCCGAGGGCCTCTTCCACCACGGGAATAATGGCCTCAATATGACGCCTTGAGGCAAGCTCGGGCACTATGCCGCCGTACTTTGAGTGTATAAAGTCCTGCGATGAGACCACGGAAGAGCGGATAAGAGAGCCGTCCTCCACAATGGCCGCTGCCGTATCATCGCAAGAACTCTCTATGCCAAGGACTAACATCTGTCTCTCACAATTGTTCGCAAGGCACGTAATAACTCCTCTATATCGGCTTGTTTTGTAAAAAACCCCGGACTTACCCTTATACCCCCCTCGGGCAGAGTGCCTGCCGTACTGTGCGCCTGCGGAGAGCAGTGCGTGCCGCAGCGCACCATGATGGAATAATCATTGTCAAGCTCTAAACCCGTGGGCACGGGATAAAGCCCCTTAATATTAAATGTTATAAGCGAGACCCTCTCTGATGCCTTTTCAGGGCCGATAATAGTGCACCCTTTAATGGAGTTCAGACCATCCATAAGCTGCTCCATCAGGGCCGCCTCATGGGCCCTTATCTTATCAATACCCGTATTAAGGACAAAGTCCACCCCGGCGGCAAGCCCCGCTAAACCCGGTGTGTTAAGGGTTCCGGCCTCGAGCCTCTCCGGCATCTCCAGCACAGAGGCCGCGTCGCCTGTGCCGCCCTCGAGTAAAGGCATTAGCTCGATGCCCTCACGTACATATAAAAAACCCGTACCCTGAGGCCCGAATAAGGACTTATGCCCTGTAGAGGCAAGAATATCTATATTCATGGCAGATACGTCAAGAGAGAGTGCCCCTGTGGTCTGCGCCGCGTCTACCATGAAGATAACGTTATTTTTCCTGCATAACCTGCCTATGGCCTCTATATCTGCGATAGTGCCAAAGACATTAGAGGCGTGCGATATGGCAAGCAGCCTTACTCCGCCGCCTCGGATGGCTTTTTCTATCTCTGTAAGGGAGAGAAAACCCTCATTATCAGGGGCAAGCAAGGTTACTGTAATGCCCCTATCGGAGAGCCCTCCTACGGCCTTGGCAAGAGAGTTATGCTCAAAGGTCGTTGAGACAACTCCGTCATCTGCCTTAAGTCCAAGGCCCTTTACGGCCAGATTTATGGACTCCGTGGCGTTCTTGGTAAAGACAATACGCGCCGAATCCGAGACTCTGATAAGCCGCGCAAGGCTCTCCCTTGCCTCGAATATGACTCTGGCGGCCTCAAGGGCAAGCCTGTGCCCGCCCCTTCCCGCGTTACCGCCGACATTACGCAGCACATGGTCAACGGTGCGGTAAACTGCCTCTGGTTTTGGAAAGCTTGTAGCCGCGTTATCAAGGTATATCATCTAATTGTAACCTCTTAATAATTCGTCCCTGAATTATTAAGAGACGAAAAAGAAAAAAATGGAAACTTATTTTGCTTACATTTTCAAAAACTTACAGTTATGGCAAATGGCGGCAGATCGCTTTGCACAGGAAAGTCTGAATAAATCAGACTTTCCTTATAATCTTAAGACTGCTTAAAATATCCTTTCAATAACCTCTACGCCGTGCACCCTACCCCTCAGTATGGTCAGCGGCTGAAGGTGCGGCAGCGGGAAGAAACCTCTCGGCCCTGAAGTATGAAAGCATCTCGTGAAAACCCTCTTTTGTAAAGGGGTCGTCTTTTGTTGCGAATAAATGAGTAGAGCAGGCGCAGTCCGAGGCGCCGAAACCCTTGAGGCTCCACTCACTAAGCCCCTTCATCCTTCTCGCTATTGCGCACTCAAGGTCGTCCTTTGTCCTAACGGGCAGGATACGGACAAAATCGGCCTCCTCTGCGAGGTAATCAATATGCCAGAAGAGTTTTTTACCACGCCTGCCGTGCCTCTTCATGCGTTTCTCGAGGTTTTTTTGCGCCGAGCCCACATAGGTATAATACCCTTTCTTGAAGTTTACCCCGCCAAGGGCGCCCACATTTATCTTCTTATCACAAGGCAGATGTAATTGGCATAGATAGGCCCCGCCGTCTATATTATGCTCTTTTACTACATCCCAGAGCACAGGCAGGACACGCGTCTCTGCCTTAACGGTAAAATCACTATCCAGACTTATGGCAAGGGGAGTTATGGTTAAACTCTCTCTTGCCCTAAGGAGTGCCTCGGCAAAGGCCGGGTCCGTGTGAAAATCAGGTATAAAGGCCGAAATAGTAGGGTGGTTTATTACAAATAAGACATGCCCCTCTACATAAGCCCCGGCCAAGGCGGCAAGCTCCTGCACATGACGGCGTCCCCGCAGGGTTACGGCATCGGGAAACATTGCCACAGGGCCGCAAAAGAGCGTACAAGACTTTACCTCAAGGAGGATTTCCTTAACTCCCCTGCCCCCTTTGCCCCTCTTACCCTTGTTATCCTCTTTCGTCTCACGCTCAAGAAAAAAGTCAAACCTGGACTCACCAACGGTCTTTTCTCTCTTTATAATCCGCGCGTCCTCAAGGCCGGGAACTCGCTTCTCCTTCAGAAGAAACTCGGCGACGTCATTGGTCCTATGCGTATGCAGAAGCACGGGATAACCACGGCTAAGCACGGCTACTACGGTATAAGGGAGTTTTCTCTCCTTATTCAGGCTCTTCTCAAGGTAAAGTCTGACTCCGGGAAGAAACAACTCGCTTAACCTGCCCGGATTTGGCAGGTAAGCCTTTATCTCCGCCCCTTTAAGAGAGCAGTGAACTACAAAGCGGTTCGGCCTTGATACAAAAAAGGCCTCTTCTATATTATTAAAGAGACGCATGCTCGCTCTCACCCCTTTTAACCCGAGCTAATAAACGGGTCTGTCAAGTGTCCTGTATTGAATGGCCTCTGAGATATGCGCTGTCTTTAGAGATTTTTCACCTTCAAGGTCGGCTATGGTCCTCGCTACCTTTAATACCCTTGTATAGGCCCTTGCCGAGAGGCCCAGCCGCTCAACGGCCGTCTCAAGAAGTCTCTTTCCATCGGCCCCTACCTCGCAGTATTTTTTTATCTCCCTTGAGCTCATCCTGCTGTTTGAAAAGATGCCTGCGCTGTTTTTCCTGCCAAGCCTCTCTGCCTGAATTGCCCTTGCGGCATTAACCCTTGCCTTCACATCCCCGGAAGACTCGCCGCTGCTGCCGTTATCCGTAAGTTCTCTAAACCTAACGGCAGGCACATCGCAGTGTATGTCAATGCGGTCAAGAAGGGGGCCCGATAAACGGCCCCTGTACCTCTGTATCTCCGCCCCGGAGCAGTTGCAGTTCTTGCCCGGGTCTCCGAGATAACCGCAGGGACAGGGGTTCATGGCCCCCACCAGCATAAATGAAGCTGGGTATGATATGCTCATGGCCGCGCGCACTATATTTACACAACCATCCTCAAGGGGCTGACGCATAGCCTCAAGAACGTTTTTACCGAACTCGGGCATCTCATCCAGAAAGAGAACGCCGTTATGAGCAAGGCTCACCTCGCCTGGTTTTGGAAAACTGCCGCCCCCGATAAGCCCCACGCTGCTGATGGTATGGTGTGGTGACCTGAAGGGACGCGACCTTACAAGGGCCTCTCCCACCGAAAGCGTACCTGCGACGCTATGAACCTTCGTGGCCTCAAGGGCCTCATCAAGGCTCATATCAGGTAAAATCGTAGAGAGCCTCTTGGATAACATGGTCTTTCCCGAGCCCGGCGGGCCTATCATAATCATATTATGCCCCCCGGCAGCGGCTACCTCAAGGGCTCTCTTTGTATGCTCCTGCCCCTTTACATCAGATAAATCCAGAATGCTGTCGCCGGCGCCGCTGAAATATTTCGCGGGGTCTGAAAAGGCCTTCTCTAACTCCCTCTCGCCGTTAAAAAACTCCACGAGCTCCGAGAGCGTCCTTGCCCCGTAGACCTCCACGCCTGAGACAACGGCTGCCTCCACGGCGTTCTCATGGGGAAGGATTAGCTTCCTGCCCTCTGCTCTTGCGCACATGGAGATACTGATGGCCCCCCGAACAGGCCTTATGCTGCCGTCAAGGGATAGCTCGCCAACAAAGAGAAACTCATCGAGGTTATCGCATTTTATATAACCCTCCGCCAGAAGCACACCAAGGGCAAGGGGCAGGTCAAAGTTGGTGCCCTCTTTTTTTATATCCGCGGGAGCGAGGTTCACCGTTATTCTTCTTGCGGGAAAGGCGTAACCCGAGTTCTTTACGGCTGACTTTACACGGTCTTTACTCTCCTTAACGGCGTTATCGGGAAGGCCCACGGTAGAAAAGGCGGGCAGACCACGCGCGATATCCACCTCAACAAGTATCGGGTGGGCATCTATGCCGATGGTTGCGCTTGAGAGTATTCTTGCGAGCATGATGGAGTCCTCTTGATAAAAAAAATCCGCTCTTTATTCTGATTAAACTATCTTATATCCTATGCATTACCCAGGACACTCAAGATCGCAGAGGCCCCGATGGCCAACGCTACCGCTGCGGTGCAGGCAATTTTTCTCAGCATACTAAACTCGGAGTGTGTAACGACTGAGCCCATGGCAGTATCCCAGAGCGTTGTGCCTGTTCTCATAAGGCGCTTATAGGCGAATATTCTTGTTATAAGGGCGACAATGGGGATACCCAGGCCGTCACCCTTTATCCAGACCAGAAATGTACGCTGAAGGGCATCGGGGTATGTGAGAGTCTGACCAGAGGCGTCAAGGACACTGATGCCAAAGAGCCATTTTCCCGGTGTAGCGCCTCTTCTGTAGATAAAAAAGGCCTCTACAGGGACCCATAATACATAGACAACTACCCCTGAGATAAGGGGGTTTCCAAGGGCCTCTATCAGCACACTTACTGTACGGGGAAAGAGAAGAGAGCCGATTGTAAGAAAGGTCACGATAAATATAATGCTGATGAAAAAGAGGTCAATGGTGCGGGCAAAGAACCGCCGCCAGGGATGATATTCACCGCCGTCATTTTGTTCGTTTCTTTCGCTCTTATCTTCCCGATTCTCCCATAGCTCTTCGGAGGGAGTCTCGTCAGGGGTCTCCATTTTTTACCTTTTTGTACCTTGAAAGTTTAAAGGCCTCTAACCGTTAGTTACACCTCAGAGTACCGGCCCATCTTTACCATACTATCAGGAAGGCGAGTCCCACTCAAGTGGTCTCCTGCAGGTTAAAGCTTTGCGCCCCTCTTAAGGTCTTCTTCAAAATACTTATTCACATTGTCCATGGCGCAGAAGCTGCCGCACATGGTGCAGGTCTCCGGTGCCTCGGGCATACGGGAGGCGCGTATCTCAAGGGCCTTCTCACCAAACAAAGAGAGCTCGAACTGCTTATCCCAGTCAAGGTCCCGTCTGGCTTTGCTCATCTTGAGGTCGCGGTCTTTACGGCCGAGTTTTACCATATCCCCGGCATGGGCGGCGATTCTCGCTGCACGCACCCCCTCGATAACGTCCTCAAGGGCAGGCAGGGCAAGGTGCTCGGCAGGGGTGACATAACAGATGAGGTCAGCCCCGTAACGGGCGGCCTCGGCAGCCCCTATGGCCCCGGAGATATGATCGTAGCCCGCGGCTACGTCTGTTACAATGGGGCCGAGGACGTAAAAGGGGGCGTCCCCGCTCATCCTCTTCTGCAGTTTTACGTTAGTCTCAATATCATCAAGGGGCAGGTGTCCGGGCCCTTCGCACATGGTCTGGCAACCCATCTCACGTCCCATGCCGGCGAGCTCGCAGTTAATGAGCATCTCCTGAACCTGGGCGCGGTCAAGGCTGTCATGGACGGCCCCGGCCCTTAGGCCGTTACCGAGGCTCAGGACGCAGTCGTATTTTTTAAGTATCTCCACGACACGGTCAAATTTTTCATAAAGGGGGTTTTCGCGGCCGTTATTTATCATCCAGCCAACCATGTACGAGCCGCCCCGCGAGACAAGGCCCCCGTAGCGGTAGCCCTGTTTTTTAAGCCTCTCAACGGTCATGCGGTTGATGCCGCAGTGTATGGCCATAAAGGAGATACCGTCTTTGCACTGACGCTCTATAACATCAAAGAGCAGCTCATCGGTGAGTTTATTGGGGTCGTGATAGAGCTCAATGGCCTCTTTAAATGCCTGGTAAAGGGGTACGCTGCCGACGCTTAAGTTTGTAGCCCCAAGGACCTGCTTTCTAATGGCGTCAAGGTCTCCGCCAACAGATAACTCCATCATGGTATCGGCGCCTGCGGCCTCGGCGGCAAGTGCCTTTTTCACCTCTTCATCGGCGTCCACGATATCAGAGCTTGTCCCGATACTCGCGTTGACCTTTGTCGTAAGCCCCCCGCCTATGCCGACAAGGCGTGCCTTGCGCCCGGTATTATTGGGGATTACCACCCTGCCCGCGGCTATCTCCTCCATTATATACTCAGCCCTTAGCCCCTCGCCTGCGGCAACGGCCTTCATCTCTTCAGTGATAATACCCTTTACAGCGGCCTCAACTTGAGTCATCTATTCTCCTCCCGGGAAGTCTTTAGTCTCTTACATTTATTTATAAAACCACGCGCAAATGCGGGGTTACTTGCAAAATGAATATGAATGTACGTGGCAAGGACGTTTTGTACGACATACCCGCCCGAGGGCATGACTCTGCCCGTGCCAGGATGAGCTGCCTTGAATACGTTCTCTGCCCTTATGTTTTTGTCTCTTATCTCCGAGTACCGGAACTCGTGGCCTCTAATAACCTCGCCCTCACCAAGAAAAGGACAACCCGGAAGTGTAATAACGTCTCTGTAGCCAAGGGCCTTTCTCTTATCATAAATTTCCGTCGTCCAGTTAAATACACCTGCCATGGGATAGGCTCTGCCCATGCGGTCTTTAAGAGATTTCCCAAGATACATCAATCCGCCGCACTCGGCAAATATCGGCACTCCCGCAAGAGCGGCCCTCTTGATATCATCCCGCATGGCGGCGTTCTCGCCAAGCTCGACGCCGTGAAGCTCGGGGTATCCGCCGCCGATGTATATACCCCTTGTCCCCCTTGGCAGGGCCTCATCAGAGAGGGGGCTGAAAAAGCTAATCCTCGCACCGAGCCCCCTTAAGATATCAAGGTTCTCCTCGTAATAAAAAGAAAAGGCCCTGTCACGGGCTACGGCGACAACAGGAGCCCCGGCCCCTTTAGAGACCTTTTTTTTGACCTTAGCATCCTTTGCTTTTTTTCTCCCTGCCCTGCCCCTTAAGGGACGTAGATCAACCAGGGCCTCAGCGTAATCAGCGGTCTTTTTAACGGCCCTTCGCCAGGACCTTTTATCTACATCTGAACTTGTAAGAAGCCCCAGATGACGGCTCTTCATGGCAAGGGCATTATCACGCGGTATGTAACCAAGTACCCGCGCCTTACTCGCCCCCTTCAGGGCGTCTTTAAGTATCTTAAAATGCTTTTCGCCTGCTACTCTATTAAAAATAACCCAGCGCACATCAACATCGGTATCAAACTCACAAAAACCCTTAACCATTGCCCCAACGCTTCTCGCGGCCTTGGCCCCGTCTACTACAAGAAGTACGGGAAGGCCCAGGACCTTGGCAAGGTGGGCCGTGGAGCCCTCCTCGTGAGTGCCGTCTTGGCCGTCAAAGAGCCCCATCACCCCCTCTACCACGGCGATGCCGCCGCCCTTTGAGTGCGCCCTGTAGGTCTTCAGCGCGCCGTCGGTGCCCATCATCCACGTATCAAGGTTGTATGAGGGCCGCCCCAACAATAACGCGTGGTGGCCGGGGTCTATGTAATCAGGCCCCGCCTTAAAAGGGCCTACATCAAAACCCTCTCGCCGAAAGGCCTCCATGAGGCCAAGGGTCACGGTGGTCTTGCCCGTGTCGCTGCCTGTGCCCGCTACGATAAATCCTCTCATATCAGTATAATTTTGTCTCGCCCATCTCCTGATTGGGGCCTCCGTTAAGGAGCTTTACCACACCGATGCCGTCATGGAAATAATCCACGATATTAAGGCACCCGTAGTCCTGCTCAAATGAGAAAAACCTCTCAAGCTTAACGCCCATGACCGGGCAGAGAATGACCCTGTTCACCCCGCCGTGGGCCACTACACAAATGGCGCCGCCCCTGTGCCGCTCTATGAGGCCGCCGAGCTCGGGCAGGACGCGCGCGCTTAGGTCTTCCAGCGTCTCGCCTCCTGTAATCTTATCTGTAGCAAGGTTCTGAAAGGAAAAACCACTATCCTCAGGGTACCGCTCCACCGCCTCAGCCCTCGTAAGACCTTCCCATCTACCGAGGTGCAGCTCCCGAAAGGCGGGAAGGCTCTTCGAAGTAAGCCCCAGGGCCCTGCCGATAATCGCGGCGCCCTTCTCCGTCCTCTGAAGGTCGCTTGAGTAAAGAGCGGTTATCCCGCTATCGCTTAGAAAGGCCGCCAGACGGTTCATCTGCTCCAGACCCTTATCTGTTATATCCACGTCATGGTGGCCGTTATAGCGGTACTCGTCATGGTTTTTCACCTGTCCATGACGAATCAGGTAAAGCCGTGTATATGGCATAGACTGAGACTGCATTAAATTACCTTGAAAGTCAGCAGGTTATTATTAAAAAAAACAGTAAAAAAAATACCTCGGAAATCTCTGACTGAAAACCGAATACATCGCCTGTAACACCTCCGAGCCTTGTCCTTAAAAATAAAGAAACAACAAAAGCCACCCCGCCTGTAAAAACAAGGACTGGAAAAGCCCATAAACCCAGGGGATAAAAAAATAGGGCAAGGGTGATAAGGGTAGCTGTTAAAAACTCCCTCCACCCTATCTCCGTAACGGCCCGTCCAAGGCCGGCCCCCTCTCGGGCGTAATCAGAGAAGAGGGCAAGAGGCACGATAGACCACCTGCCGAGAATAGGCCATAAAAAAAGCGCCGTTATAAGAGAAGCCGCCGGCATAGCGGCAAGAGCCAATACCTTCAGCGCAATAATAAAAAAAGTAAATACCACGCCAACGGCCCCGGCGTTAGGGTCGCTCATTATCCTTAGCCTGCTCTCTTTATCAGAGCCGCCGGCCACCCCGTCAACAGTATCCATAAAACCGTCAAGGTGAAAACCGCCGTTAGTAAGTACGAGTATAAGTACAAGGATACAGGAGAGAAGCCCGCCTGTAAACCAGCGGCCAAGCACAAGGGCAGAGCCTACAAGTATCCCCCCCTGCAACATACCCACTACGGGGTAATAAGAGACAGACCGGGTTATATCGCCCTCGTCTACAGTACCTGCCCGGCCTAAGGGGATAATCATTAAAAACCTCAGGGCAAGTAAGAATCCTCTCAAATTCAAAATACCTTCCTTGGTTTCTTTTGGAAAAAAGAAACCAAGATAAAAAGAACCTTCCACTTTCTTTTAGAAAAAAGAAAGTACGCAAAGAAAACCACTATGGGATTAATCTCGTTGTCCCTTTAAAGAGACGTCCCGCCTACCTCAAAAAAAAGAAAGCAAGATTAAAAAACTAATTGCCCGTACAGGGCAACCGTTATATTAAATGCGCGATGGCCACCGCCCTCCATTCACTCCCCGTGCTCCTCCGATACTCCTGCCTCGCCAAAGGTGGCCATCTCGTTATATATCTTAAGACCCGCCTCTATCATGGTCATGGCCAGAGCCGCTCCCGTACCCTCGCCGAGCCTGAGGTCAAGATCAAGAAGCGGCCTCGCCCCCAAGCGCTCAAGCATTATTCTGTGGCCGCGCTCAACAGATTTATGGGCATAAAAGAGATAATCCTTTATAGAGGGAGCAAGCTCATAAGCCGCCAGCGCGCCGGCAGTAGAGATAAAACCGTCAACCACAAGAGGAACCCTCTCTGAAGCCGCCCCGATAATCAGCCCGGCGATACCGGCTATCTCCGGCCCTCCCACCTTGCTTAAGACATCCAGAGGGTCCGATGGGTCGGGGCTGTTAACTTTAAGAGCATCCTCAATAACACCTATCTTGTGCCTCCTTACATCCTCATTTACACCGGTTCCGGCCCCCGTTACCTCGGCGGGCGCACAGCCTGTAAAGGCCGCTACAATGGCGCTCGATGGCGTGGTATTAGCTATACCCATATCACCTGTGCCGAAGACAACACCATCTCCGGCGTACTCACGGGCCAATGTGATACCCACCTCCAGACACTTCACGGCCTCATCCCTCGTCATGGCCGGGCCCTTGCGGATGTTGCCGCTGCCTCTCATTACCTTTTTATCGATGAGGCCGTCAGGAGAGGCAAAGTCGCAGTCCACACCTATATCAACTACAGCCACCTCGGCCCCGGCATGCCTGGCAAGTACGTTTATACCGGCCCCTCCCCTTAAAAAATTCAGCACCATCTGCTCAGTAACCTCAGGCGGATAGGCCGAGACGCCTTCACAAGCAACGCCATGGTCCGAGGCAAAGGTAAAGATTATCTTCTTCTCTATAGAGGGGGACTTCTTGCCTGAGATGGCCACAAGCCTCTTCGCGATATTCTCAAGCCTGCCAAGGCTTCCCCTGGGCTTGGTAAGGCTGTCAAGCCTTGCCTGCGCCTCCTCTAAAAGCCCTTTATCAACGGGCCTTATTGCCTTAATGCTATCCTCAATCAGTCCCATGTCTCTAATCCCTCTCTTTTATTAATTATAGTTTACTTAAGCCTTCGTGGTATTCCTGCTGTAATGTAATAAACTTCATCTGCGGCCGCGGCCATCCGCTGGTTCATAAACCCCGAGAGATCGGCAAACCTTCTCGCCATGGCATTAAGAGGCGTAATCCCCCCGCCGACATCATTTGACACAACTACAACAGCTGAAGTCGAGACGCTCATCACAGCGGCAAGCCCGTCCACACGCCCTGATATTTCGTCATCACCAAGGTCAAGCCCCATAAGGTTGGTAAGCCACAGAGTAAGGCAATCAAGGAGGATAATAGAGCCCGGCTTTGTTGAGGTTATGCTCTTCGCCACCTCTACGGGCTCCTCAACAGTGGCCCAGAGAGCGCCGCGCTCGCTCTTATGGCGCTCTATCCTAAGAGACATCTCAGGGTCAAGGGCCGCAGCTGTTGCGAGATAGACCTTTTGTGGCTCGCCGGGAGCGGCCTCGCATAACCTACGGGCATAATCGCTCTTACCGCTCCTTACTCCTCCGAGTACAAGGGTAAAACCCGTCTTTTTATCCATCATAACCAGGCTCTCCAAACCCCTTTAAGGATCAGCGGGATGCCGCAATATAAAAAAAACAATAATCAACAGCCTCAAAGGCCCGTTACCGAAAAGATTTTCACTATGCGCCGCCAGCTACGATAGCACAACTATAAAGGCTCAATAATCAACAGCCCTTAAACCCCATTAGCGAAAAGATGCAAACTATGCGCCGCCAGCTACGATAGCACAACTATAAAGGCTCAATAATCAAAACCTTTTCTCGCCTTTACACCCTCGTCAAAGGGGTGTTTTATCTTCAGCATCTCCGTAACGTAATCAGATATAGCGACAAGCTCCGAGGGGGCGTCCCTTCCGGTAAGGGCCACCTCAAGCCCCGCGGGACGGGACTCGATAAAATCAATAAACTCCGGTAGAGGTATCCAGCCCCCTCTTAAGACGGCCATAATCTCATCAAGGACAAGCAGATCCGGCCCGCCCTCTTCTACAGACTCCCTCACCTTATCAAAAGTCCGGCGAATTGCCTCGTTAACAGCCCCTTCGTCTGTCTTATCACCTGTAAAAAAAGGATGCCTGCAGTTCGAACGCAGCACCGTAACGGTATCCCGGGCAAGATCAGTAAAAAAGGACTTCTCCCCCGATGGCGCCTCGTCCTCCTTGAAAAACTGCACAAAGAGCACCTTCAGTCCAAAGCCCGCTGCCCTTACGGCAAGGCCCGTAGCCGCTGTGGTCTTACCCTTGCCATCGCCTGTATATATATGAATAAGCCCTTGTCCCATGCCCTTTACCTACCCCTCCAATGGAAAACAGGTCTGTTCCCCCTCCCATAAGCCAAAAAAAAACCACCCCCTCTCATTATGAAGGGATGGGTCCATAGGCTTTAGCTGATACAGAAAGATACGCCTTACACGCCTCCTGCATACCACGCGTACACCCAGTGCTGCAGGCCCGCCAGCTCCCCTTCACCTGGGCTGCAAAGGAAAAATCCCTCTGAGCTCAAAAGAAGTGAATGTACGGCAAACCTGAGACCAACCCTCTCCCTCGAAGGGCCTTTTGCCTTTTTCATACGGGCAGGTCTCCTGGCTCGCGGGTCTTCCTACTTCCCTCGCCTTCCCGGCCATATAATGACCAGTGGCACAAGCAAAGGGTTCGTCGCCGCTTACAGTTGCGGGGCAGCTCCCGATTCTAACGGGATTCCCATTTAACCACTCTGTGACCCATTATGAGTAAAAAATAAAAGGTGCTTTCATAAGATACCAACTTTTAGACCTCCGGGTCAAGGCAATTATAGGGGGCATTGGGAGGTTCGCAATAAAAACGGGATAAAACTTTGACACATAAACTCGAATAGTATAGACTATCTACTCACTTAACTGATTAATATTCTTTTCTAACCCTAAGAAAGGGCAGAGATGGAACATCTACACGATATGACAACGGCATGGGTGGGGTTTGTAGGGTTAATCATCTTCGTATCCGCCTATATCCTCGTAATCCTCGAAGACAAGATTCACCTTCGTAAATCAAAACCCGTACTCCTCTTCGGGTGCCTCATGTGGATGTTCATAGGCATCTACGAGCTCACCACCGGAGGCAGCGGCGCCGAACATCACGTTAAAGAGCTCGCCGAGGAGATAGCGGAGCTCTTTTTCTTTGTCTTCGTGGCCATGACCTTCATAAACTCACTGGAGGAGAGGCTCGTATTCGAGGCGCTGAGGGCATGGCTCCTCAGAAAAGGCTTTACCTACGGAAAACTCTTCTGGATAACAGGGCTCCTTACTTTCTTTCTCTCCCCCGTGGCCGATAACCTTACAAGCGCCCTTGTAATGAGCACCGTAGTAAGCACCGTCGGCGGAAAGAACAGACGCTTTATCGTAGCTGGCTTTATTAATGTAGTGGTAGCGGCAAACGCCGGCGGCGCGTGGAGTCCCTTTGGCGATATTACAACCCTTATGGTCTGGACCTCAGGCAAGATAGAGACACTACAGTTCATGACCCTCTTTATTCCCTCTGTCATCAACTGGGCAGTCCCGGCGGCCATACTCTACATGTTTGTTCCAAAGGGTACGCCCACAGGCAGCGATGAACAGGTAAAGATGAAACCCGCGGCAAGGCTCATGATATTTCTCGGGTTCTTCACCATAGCCACGGCAGTCACCTTCCACCAGGCCCTTGAGCTTCCGCCTTTTTTAGGAATGATGACGGGACTGGGGCTTCTTATGTTCACCGGATACTTTGTTAAGAAAAAGGCAAAAAGAAACAACAAGACAACGGAAGACCAATTTGATATCTTCCGTAAAATTGAGAGCGTTGAGTTCGATACCCTGCTCTTTTTCTTCGGCATCATCACCGCCGTCGGAGCCCTGCAGTACATGGGCTACCTTGTACTCCTTAACCATCACCTCTACGGAGGTTTCGGCCCCACCATCGCCAATATCGCCATAGGCGTCTTCTCCTCCATCGTGGACAACATACCCCTCACATACGCCGTTATCCAGATGGACCCGAGCATGGGGCTGGACCAGTGGCTTCTCATCACACTTACGGCAGGCACGGGCGGAAGCCTTCTATCCATAGGCTCTGCCGCCGGGGTTGGCTGCATGGGCGTGCGTAGAGACATCTACACCTTTGTGGCGCACATGAAATACGCCCCCATTGTAGCCGTGGGCTACGCTGCGAGCATAGCCGCGTGGTACGCTGTGACTCATTTGCTGAACTAATAAGCGATACTCTCCAGTCTTATTCCTCTACCAGACCGCTAAGCAGGGGCGCTCTAACCTGAGGCATCATGAGTAACCCTGCTGTTACCGGCCTGCCATCTGCCCATATCTGTAATTACCCCGGATATCCATGCTGCAGCTCACGAAGAGGACCCCAATTATAATCCAAGGGCTACCCTCTATACAGTTAAAGCACACAATAGGGCATATAATTGATTAAACCTAAAAGACCTGAAAGACACAGAGAGATGCGGTTTTTTGATAAAACAACAAAGAGACGGGGAGAAAAAAGAGATTCCGGGATAAGAAAGGTATGCTTGGGGTAATCAAAGGTGAGAGCGCATTTATTCCATATCCGATATAACCGCCTCGGGCGAGTCCCGAGGTTCCGCTTTACTCTCCATCTTCAGCTTCGCGATGGCTTCTCTTACCTTTTTACGTTTTATACCCTTAAAGGCTATGCTTATAAGCGTTAAGAAGTCTTCTTGCTCCATGACCTGCATGGAGCTGTAAAGCGAGGCCAGGGTTCCCGCCACTCCATCTTCATGCAAAACTTCACCCGCGCTATCCGAGGCAAAAAAATACCCCGCCTCTACGCCCATGAAACCGGCAAGTGTAATCCATTCTTCAGTGGTTATGGGAATATTGCCCTGTTCTTTTCTTACATAAGTAGACCTGTTAACTCCAAGGCACCTTGCGAGCTCAGACTGGCTCATGGCGCGCCTGTTACGTAAATCTTTTAAACGCTTAAGCACTTTGCAGAGTCCGCTCATATTAATATGGATCCTCCGTTAGGGAAGGGAAAAGGTTCTCAGGACGAGATGGATACTAAATGAATGGTGATGATGGCAGAGTAACGGTCCGCATGTAATCAAGGATGAGTGTCTGTAGATTATAATCCATATATCAGATGGATTATAACCTAACTGAGGCAACTTATTGTTTTGCGGGTAAGAGCGTTGAGCGTCAGATGAAGGCGATGCAATGTTACGCACTTCATATTATACTTAAATAACATGACTTGTCAAGTATCAATCAAGTATAAGTTTCACAAACACACATATCATTTACTCACACCCTGCTTTAGGGCTTTTAATAAGAGCTCTATTTGAGAGTTGTCCATTAGATGGCTTTATAGTATCATCATCCATTATGGGAAGACTTCTAAACCTATATATATTTACAGAGATGATGGCGCCCTTCTTTTTATGCCTCCTCATCCTTACGTCTACGGCCCTACTGACAAAGGCCATAAAGCTCATAGGGCTTATTGTGAGCCAGGGGCTGGGAATGGGGTTTGCCTTCTGGTTCATCGTCTCACTGCTGCCGTCTTTTCTCATATACACGATACCCGTATCATTTCTCATAGCCGTGCTCATAACCTTCACGCGGCTAAGCTCAGACAGCGAATTTATCGCCATGAAGGCCCTGGGGCTGAACCTCTTTACAATAACAAGGCCCGTCCTCGTCTTCGCCTTATTTATATCCTCCATAACCCTTGCCTGTACCCTCTATCTCTACCCCTGGGGCAACCTTAACATGAAACGCCTTATTATAGAGGGGGCAAGCAAGAATATCGCCGCCGCCATAAAAGAAAAGACCTTTTATGACAAGCTGGGCGACCTCGTCATATACGTAGACCATATCTCAGATAAGACCGGAGAGTTAGAGGGTGTATTCATCGCCAAAAAAAACCCCTCCGGTAAATCAGACATATTCGTTGCCGAAAAAGCCGTCATAGGCGGGACAGGCAAGGGCTCAAACTTCTACATCAGACTTGAAAAAGGCACCTCGCAGAGAGAGGATAAAGAAAAAGACTCATACCACGTGGTGAACTTTACCAGTTATGTGCTTGAGCTGAACCCCGCGAGCCAGGGATTTGGCGGCGCGGGTTCAAGGTCAAACCGCGAGCTCTATCCGGCGGAGATGGTTCATAGGATAAAAGATATAGAAACCCGCGGCGGCTTTACACCGCCCTATATCATGGACCTGCATAAGCGCTTTGCCCTGCCGGCCTCTATCTTTATCTTCGGCCTTATAGGGGCCACCCTTGGCATTCAGGGGGTGCGCTCCACAAGGCTTACTGGTTTTGCCGTGGCCCTCGGTGTAATTTTACTCTATTATATCTTATCTACGGCCCTTGAAGGCTTTGGAGAGAACGGCATCCTGAACCCTCTGGCCGCCGTATGGGGCTCGAATATCATCACGGGAATAATCGCTTTTTATGTATTCTATCTGAAGTCAAAGGACAGAGACACAGGTATTTTGAGACTGCTGCGCCTTAAATAAGTCTCATTCACCCACGGGTTCAAAGACGATGAAAAGACTTGAGAGATATATCTTCATGGAATTTTTTAAACTCCTGCTCCTTACCACCGCGGGGTTTATAATCATATTCATCCTCGTAGACCTCTTCGAGAACATGGACAACCTTGTAAAATTCCATGTGCCCGTTACGGCTTCTGTCTTGTTTTTCCTCTACAGGATACCCTTTATTATCGGCCAGGTCGCCCCCATAGCCGTCCTGCTCTCCGTGCTCCTATCGGTAGGCATGCTCTCAATGAGCGGGGAGATGACGGCCGTAAGGGCCTCAGGCGTGCGGCTGCTCCGTGTCTTTATCCCCATCATGTTGGCTGGTTTTCTCATAAGTCTCTCAGTTATATTCATTAACGAGTACTTTACCCCACTGGGGCTGAAACAAACCGAGGCCTTCAAGGTGCGATGGTTCGGTAAATCAAGCAGAGGGTCTTTTGGAGGCAAAGGGCTCTGGATAAAGACAAAAGACTCTATCATAAACATAAGACACCTCAAACCCGGGCAGGAAAAGATCGAGGGCATTACCATATATAAGGTTGAAAAACCTTTCAGGCTTGTTAAGCGCATTGACGCCCCAAAGGGCCGGTGGACAGGGTACGAATGGCTCATTACAGGGGCCGTTGTACGTGATTTTAAGGCAGACGGCGGGGCCGTTGAGACAAATACCAGAGAGATAAGGTTAACCAGTATCGCACCTCCTGAAGAGCTAAGCGGTACGGAGCAGGGACACATGAGTCTAACCATGGGAGAGCTGAGAAGGCTTACAAAGATACTCGAGGCAGAGGGGTACGATACACACCGGTACAGAACAGACCTCTACGCGAGGATAACCTTTCCATTTATAAGTTTCATCATGGTCCTCATCGGCATCCCCTTTCCCCTTAGAGGGGCCCGCTCCGGCGGCATTGCCTCGGGCATAGGGCTCTGCATTATCATAGCCTTCAGCTACTGGGTAGTCTTTGCCCTCTCAACAAGCCTTGGAGCCGGGGGAGTCCTGCCCCCCATTATCGCGGCCCTATTCCCCAACCTGTTATTTTTATCCACCGCGGGCTATCTCCTTGCCCATGTAAAGGAATAATCCGGATAATATCTGTTGACACCCCAAACCTCTTTTGATATTCTACATTGATACGTGATGCGGGGTGGAGCAGTCCGGTAGCTCGTCGGGCTCATAACCCGA
>JBHHUP010000015.1:0-29183 GCA_046753845.1 Thermodesulfobacteriota bacterium | reverse complement strand
CCTGATTGATTATGGTATTGGTGCAGTCGTTAAATATATCCTCTTCAGGAAAATTTTTAAGATATTTTTTACGAAGCCTCTGCGCGGAGAGTTTTATAGGGGTAAGGGGGTTCTTTATCTCATGTGCGATTCTCTTGGCAACCTCTTTCCAGGCCTGCATACGCTGCGTCTTCAGAAGATGTGTAAGGTCGTCAAGAACAGTAACCATGCCGAGATAATTGCCCCTGTCATCGCGAAGTGCGTTAAGGTTCACAAGCACCATTATGGTCTTCTCACCTACCTTTATATTGAGCTGCCTTTCCATGGTCTGAACGCCTATCTCGTTCATATGCCTGATAAGTTCCTTGAAGACCTCTCTGTCCTCCTCGCGAAGGACCTCTCTGTAATTTTTAGAGAGGGCATACCCCTCATCTGTGCCGAGAATCTCTGCGGCTACTCTGTTAATAGAGGTAATCTTACCATGGCGGTCAAGTGAGATAATACCGGCGGTAATGTTATCAAGGACGATACCCATGTAGCGGCGCCTCTGCTCAAGCTCGGTATTGGTTTTGCGAAGGTCGAGGTTGGCCTCCTCAATACGCGTCTTTCCTGCCTTAAGGTCCTCGGTCATCCTGTTAAATGATCGTACAAGGAGGCCTATCTCGTCATCGGATTCTACGTTAATACGAAAATCAAGGTTACCGCCTGCGACCTCATTGGTGCCGTTGGCAAGCTCATGTATGGGCACTGTTATGCCTCTTGCCAGGTATCGTCCTATCCATATGGAAAAAAAGACGATAAGGAGCATTATGATAAGAAGTATGACAAAGTAACTTGTCTTAACGGGGTTTTTAAGGAGTTTCATCTGCTTGTACCCCTCGAAGGCCGTGGAGATCTCCTTCATCTTACCTATTAAACTAAGGGGTACGTGATAGCTTACTACTACTGCTCCGATAACATGGGCGGGATCGCCGGGGGCAAGCACGGGATAAGATCCGCGCACCACATCACCGAGGTCCAGTGAATTTACAAAGCTCAGTGGCTCGCCCTTTAAGGTGGCCTTCACACGCCCCGGCTCCACCTCGGGCACAGTGCCTTCCTCAACAGAGTCGGCGACAAAGTACATTACACGCTCGCCCAATCCGTTAAAGACCTCGATGGTGGAAAAATCATTCTCCTGCATACGCTGGTATATAAAAAACCTAAGGCGCGAAGCATCCGATGAGAGCACGCCATTGCCGGCGGATAAGGCGATAATGCGCGCACCGGAGAGCATCTTCTCTTTCATATCACGGTAGTAATTCTGGCCGAGCTCGAGAGACTGCTGCAGCGAGTCCTCTATCTGAATATTAAACCATCCGTCGATACTGCGGTTTATAAAACCTATGACCACAAAAAAGAGGATTAGCGTGGGGATAATGGAGAGTGAGACAAAGGCCGTAATGAGCCTTGTCATGAGCTTGGAGCCCATGACCTTACGCTTACGCTCGAAAAAGATCTTTACCGTGTTGCGGAGTATAAGAAAGATTACGACGATGAGGAGTATTATGTTGAGATTAATAAGCCCCAGTATGAGTATGTTGGCGGGAATAGGTACGTTGCCGCTTAAGATGGAGATATGGGACTCGAAATAAGTAAGGAGGACTATGACAGGAAGTGCGGCGATGATGATAAAGAGCTCTCTGCGCCGTCTTTTCTGCTCCGCCTGCTTTCTACTCGGACTCTTCATGGCCGGTATCAGTATTTGAACTTATAGGAGTACCAGTCTGTATCAATATCCCATAACCTCAAGAAGAAAAACATGTAATCCAGACGGAAGGGCAGCCTTATGGTGCGAAGTTCCGCCATAATATGAAGCTCATAATTATACCCCCGTGGCAGCCCCCATGAGGGCAGAAGAACAACAGAGTCAGGAGAGCTCATGAGCCTTTTCATCTCGTCGTAATCCTTTGTGACTATCTTAAGAAAACCCTTTTCTTCAAGGGTTACCTCATACTCCTCCTTCAGGGTATCGTACTTTACGGTGTGCTTGAAGTTCCAGGACCCCATATCCTTATCAAACCAGAGCCTGCGCCTTCTTGTGAACTCCACGATAAAGTTAAATGAGGTAGGCACTCCGCTCTTAATGGCCTCTTCAATTCCCTTTGGAAAGGCGTTTTCAACGGTGAATGTAAGGCTCAATGCCTCAGGGGCCGTTGTAACCTCAAGGCCGCCCACACGGGCCTTTGCAGCCAGCGCATCGGCAGAGAGGGCCATAATAAAGATAAAAACTATGGATAGGAGAAGTTTTTTCATAAACCACAAACTCTTAAGGCTAATCCTATGTGCCAGGCGAGACATACATAGACCACAGGAGGCTCATACGTGTAAGAGAGAGCCACGGAAAAGACTCAGGTTACAAGGTTATCACTTTAAACCGGCCACCTTAGCCTTTAAATACCATAAGAATATAACTAATTAATACTTAAATAGCAAGAAGGCAGGCCAACTCTCTTAAGGGCATAAAAATACTCGGAGATGGGTATCTTGAGGTGATTGAATATAAAAAAAGCCCTTCCCGACTTTTGTAGGGAATAGACTTATCAGGTAAAAAAAAACTTAGTGAAGGTTATCTTCCAGGGCCGAGAATGCAGGCCATTATGACTCCTCTCTTTAAGTGTCCAATAGCTCCATCCCCCCGCCCCGCTCTCCTCTTACCTTGGCTCTCAGGCCACCCCCAAGTATCCCCCGACTTACCCCTCGCCCTCGCGCCATTGCTGCGCCTCCCTCGGCGCGCCTCCATGCCGCCTTTACAGACTAAGACCGATATCTTGAAAAGACCCCGTTTATACCTCTTTTTACAGGGAGGTCTCTTTTTTACGCTCCCTAAAGAGCGATATGCCCATTTTTATAATTTCTCTCTTGACTTTTTTTCTAAACTCACCCTCGTCCACCTTGAACTTAAAGGATTTTTTCCCGTTTATAAAGATCGTGGGAATATCCTCACTGTACCTGCGTCTAAGATCTTCGCTGGAGGTTATATCAACCTCGTTAAGGACAAAGGAGACCTCGTCCCTTACCTTCTCGATTACATCCCGCGCCTCCATGCAGAGTACGCATGGCGATCCTGTAGCAGGGTTCAGATGAGAACTAAAAGAACATGGCAAGCAATCTTGCCTCGCATATAAATCGACACGAAGTTTACTCATTTAATCGTTAACCGCCTTAGCTGAGTTGTGGCAAGATGGTGTTAAGATATGCTGAGATTATAGCAAGGGAGTTGAAAAAAATCAATACCCCAGTCAAAATAAGGAAAAAGCCCGTAATAACAGAGACGATTCTCATGTGTTTCTTCACCCTGTTAAAGTGGTGAAGAAAGGTATTGATGCCAAGTGAGGTAAGGAAAAAAGGTATGGCGAGGCCAACTGAGTAGGCGAGAAATAGCTTCATTCCCGCAAAGGGGCTCGTAGAGGTAGCCGCCACGGCGAAAATGGCCGAGAGTATTGGGCCTATACAGGGGGTCCAGCCAGCGGCAAAACCAATTCCCACGATAAAAGAGCCTAAAAAACCGGTGGGTTTACCCTTGAAAAAATGATAACGCTTGTCTCTTTGCAGGACCTTGATATTTATAATACCCATAATGTGAATGCCAAGGAGGATTATAATCACGCCGCCGATCTTGCGGACAAGGTCCTGGTACTGGAGAAAGACTGAGCCGAAGAGCTGCGCAGAGGAGCCCAGTATAAGGACAAATACAGCGGTGAAACCAAGGATAAACATGAGGGAGTTAAGAAGTATTACGCGTTTTAACTGGGAGGAGTTCTCGCTTGTAAGGTCTTCAAAGGAGATACCCGTTACAAAAGAGATATAGGATGGTACGAGAGGCAGCACGCATGGAGATATAAAGGAGAGTATGCCGCCGAGAAATGCCAGAGATAAGGTGACTTCACTGTTCATCAAAGCATCCTTTTTTCATATTTTAAAAAAACCACATCACGCAGACCTTGCCATGACCACGGCTATAGAGGTAAGTCTTTGTAAGTTACTTTTTACCGTATGATTCAGGAGTTCCTGCGCCGCTTGCAAGGAGGTTTTTTATGGTGTACAGATTCTTGGGCTCAGACCAGTCCCTCGGGCCCCAGATCTTCTCGGCCACGATACCGTTCTGGTCAATGATAAAGGTCTCGGGCACTCCCGTTGTCTTATAGGTGTCTTTAATGTCTCCCTTCCTGTCATGGAGAATGATGAATGTGAGGCCAAGCTCATCGGCGAACTTCTTAACATCGGAATCAGGAGTGGAGTCGATGCTAACGGCGACTATCTTAAAGGGTTTGCCCTTGAACTTCTCATGCATGAACTGCATGGAGGGCATCTCCTCCTTACAGGGGCCGCACCATGTTGCCCAGATATTTAAAAAGACAACGTTACCGCGGTAATCAGAGAGCTTGTGCTCCGCGCCCTCAAGGTCGGGCAGTGTAAAGTCTATGGCCTCGGCGCCCGGGCTCATAAGGGTAAACTTCTGCTTCTGGCTCATAACAACTACAACGACTATTACAATAACCGCTACTACAACGCCTATTATAACGCCCCTGGGCAGCCCGCCCTCACCTTTTATATCTTCCGCCATGCTTTCCTTACACCCTTTTTAATTGTTGAAGAGTTGACCACAGAGTCCCTCGCTCTTAAAAAAGAAATCGACTGCCAGAGAGGCCTATGCGTAGGCATGGAGCCCCGGCAGTACAAAGCTCACGCCCCAGTACAGGAAGAGGATCGCGAGAAAACCGGCTATGGATAGATAAGCGGCTTTTTTCCCTCTCCAGCCCCTTGTAACCCTTGCGTGAAGATAAGCGGCGTATATAAACCACGTAATAAGCGACCACGTCTCCTTGGGGTCCCAGGACCAGTATGTGCCCCAGGCGTAGTTGGCCCAGACAGCTCCTGAGACTATGCCGATGGCAAGAAAGGGAAAGCCCCAGGCAATGGTTCTGTATCCAAGCTCATCGAGCATCTTGGAGTCGGGAAAGGCCGAGAGAAGCCCTCTGTGGCCGCCCCTTGACTCACTCCTGTTTTTTATAAGATACATAATGCTTATACCAAAGGAGATGGCAAAGGCCGAGTACCCGACAAAGGTGGTAAAGACGTGAAAATCAAGCCAGCCTATGGCGTACTTTTCAAGCCCGAATTTAGAGAGCAGATCAACGAGCCAGTGCCACTTATTCTGCAGCGCCGGGTTAAGGGGCTCAACGCTCTTGAACCTGAACGGAAGGAGCGATGCCGAGAGCATGGCAAGAAAGGCGATGGTCATTACAAATGCGCCGATGGCCTTGAACTTATGCCTGTACTCAAGGATGAGGTAACCGAGATTAATACCCCAGACAAAGAGGACCATGGACTCGTAAAGGTTGGAAAAAGGCGCGTGCCCTGACTCGCCTGCCCTCATGATAAGTATCATGGTAGTGGAAAAGAGCGCTACATAGGCGATGGAAGTAGCGAGCTGGCCGAGCCACTTCTTTTTAAGCGTCCAGTTGCCGAGATACAATAAAGCGGCAAGTATGTAAAAACCGAAAGAAAAGCTGAAAAACACAAGTGATAGTACCATAAAAAAATACCTCCGTCCCGCAGACTTAGTCCGACTCTATACGGTGGACTATATCCTTGAGTTCTTTTTCAAGGGCGAATTGATTTTTATTAATAAAACCGCCTATCTTTACCTCAGATGAGTTCCCCTCTGACTTTATATATATCCACAACCTCTTATGGGTGATAAAGAAGGCAAGAAAGAAACCAAGACCCATTACAAGGGCTCCAAGCCAGACAACGTTGGTGCCGGGGTCTTTATTGAGTGATATCCCTGAGTACATGATACCACTGAAACCGGCAAATACAAGGTCATCCTCAGAGTCCGGTATGGCCGGGAAGATGCCGGGGTAGTTCAAAAAGAGCCAGGGGTTTGAGATCATCTCGCCGTCCTTGTAAATCTCTATATGCACGGCAGGGTTCTTTGACTCCGCGGACTGACTGAAGACGGTCTTTGTATTGTTGTCATATGCAAAGTCAGCGGCATACCCCATGAGTTTAATGGAATAAGGCGTGCCCTTAACAGCAACGGTCTTACCCCAGTCCACACTCAACGTTGTCTTTAAACCCTTGGTGTCTTTTTTAAGCAGCCCTATATCAGCGCGCTTAATCCTGTCCCAGGCAGAGCCGTAGCTGCTCTGATAAAAGCGTATGCCCTTGTAATAAAGGGGCTCGTTTACCCATATCTGCTTTTTCATCACCTCTTTGCCGTTCTCAATGACGGATAAGAGGCTGTTGTACTGGCGAATTTGGCCGGTGTCGTAGAAGTCTATCCAGAACTTATTGAGCTTCACCTGAAAGGGTGCCTCAGGCACTACCATGGTATCTCCCTCGTAGACGATTTTGTTGTCCTTGTAACCGTAAAAACCGCCGAGAATGGAGCCAAGCAGTATGAGCAGAAGGCTTATATGCACTACGTCTGAGCCGAACCTGCCAAGGGTGCCTCGCCAGGCGTAGATATAATGACCGTCAGAGGCCGTTGTAAGCTGCGTCTTGTACTTCTTCTTTTTAAATACCGATAAGACCTTCTCCTTGGCCTTATCAAGCTCCGCGGCCATGGTGATGGTATTATTATGTGAGCAGTTGGAGATAATCCTCGCGTTAAACTTGCCTGAGGGTTTCTGATTGAGAAGGGCCTTCCATTTGGGAGGAAACCTCTCAAAGGTACATACGATGATATTAAGGCACAAGAGACCAAGGAGGGCCGTAAACCACCACGCGTGATAAAGGTCGTTAACCTCTGTGTAGAAGATAACCTGCGTCCACTTAAGGCCGAAGGTGCGTATATACTCCGAGGGCTGAAGCCCCTGCTCTATTATTGTACCAAAACCCGCGGCAAAGGCCAGCGTAAGCATTACGGCCAGAGTGAGTTTAAGGGAGTTAAAGAATAACCAGACCTTCCTGCCGACCCTCTTATGTAGTGGCGGCGGCCCTTTTACCCCTGCCCCTGTCTTTTCGCTCATTTATCCGCCTTTTTCTCACCAGCGGCAATCTTGTTAATCTGAGTGAGATAATTATCCGCCGCCTTACCGACACTGCTTGCCGGGTCTATGCCGCGCGCCTTTTTCCATGCCTCGCCGGCCTTTGTAAGGTCGCCGATACCGTAGGCAAGGACAAAACCCTTTGTGAGCCAGATTCTCTGATTATAGGGGTTTTTCTTAATCCCGTCTTCGAGGGCGCTCACAGCCTCCCGGGATTTTCCAAGATAATGAAGGGATAACCCGAGGTCATTATATACATCGGTATTATCGGGTGTAAGGGTTAGTAGTTTTTTGTAGTAACCAATGGCCTCATCAAAACGTTTCAGGCTGAAATAAGTATCAGCAAGTGAATAGATGGCCTTTTCATCATCAGGCTTCTCTCTGAGCCTTGCCTCAAGATCGGCTATGAGAGATGCCTTATTGTCATTCAAGGCAGGCCTTGAGGAAGTAGTATTGCTGTACACACTCTTGGAGGAACCGTTTCCAGAGCCCTTGCCCATGAAATAACCGCCTGCCGCGGCTATTACAACTATGATAGCGGCTACAACAATGATAATCGTACTTTTATTATTCACGCTTTACCCCTTAAGTGTTTTTTTAAAGATAATATCCTGCCTTTATTTATCATCATTACTTATTCCTTCTGTTGCCAACGGGAGTGAGGTAATGATTTTTTTTAAAGTTCAGCATAGGCTCCGATATATATAGAAAACCTCTTTAAGTCATGAAAATGCTGCCATAGATATCGTCTTTCTTATAGAGTAACTCATCAATTAGAGTAACAAAATGAGATTAAAGAATTATTAATGGAAAATTATTGTAGATTAACTCAAAATCCCTGTACTTAAGTGAGACATCTACCCTTTTACGAAGATAAAATTCGCTGCTCAGGCAATACAGGGGAGTCCACAAAAAGCTCAATACAGAAACCGTGCCTCTTATCATGTAGGATTGTTTTTTTATTAAAGAAGGGTTCCCCGGAGTTTTACAGGCGGATATGAGACTCTTGGGTATTAATTCTCATTAAAGGCGTAGTTATTTTATATTGGTTAAGAGATTTTTTTAAGCTGACCGGCAAGAAAACTGCCTCTTGTTTTTTCCTCTTCAATACCGTAGTGGATACATTTTGTGGGGCATCTCTTCGTGGCCTCATCGCTCTGCGTCGCAATTTCATTATCGACAATGGCAAGGTTTTCCTTAAGGGCTATCCCGCCCTCTACGGTACAGTCCTTTACGCAGAAACCGCACCCGATGCAGGCAACGGTGCAGACCTTTCTTGCTTTGGCGCCTTTTTCTTTATTGCGGCAGTATACAAAGAGCTTATGGTCCTCGCTGTGGAGCTCGATTATGTTTCTCGGGCAGGCCTTTACGCAGGCTCCGCAGCCAACGCATTTATCATGAAAGACAACGGGCAGGCCATTATCATCCATGGCCATTGCGCCGAACTCGCACGAAGCCACGCACTCGCCGTAACCCAGGCATCCAAAGGTGCAGGCCTTGCCGCCGCCCGTCAGGTCCGCTGCCGTGCAATCCACGGCCCCTCTGTACTCGGCGGTTCTCGCGGCCTCGGCCGTGCCTCCGTTACAGAGCACTACTGCTATATTTCTCTTTACCGCACCTACCTCAACGCCAAGTACGCGGGCGAGTTTTTTAGATGTAGAGTCCCCCGCGGCGACACATGACGTCGGAGGGGCCTTGCCTCCAAGAAGGGCTTCGGCAAGGGAGCGGCAGCCGGCAAACCCGCAGCCGCCGCAGTTGGTACCGGGAAGTATATCAAGGAGCGTCTCAATACGGGGGTCTTCTTTTACGCTGAGCTTTTTATCGGCTACGGCAATAAAAGCCGCAAGCACGGCGCCTATGCCGCCCATGCTCACTACTGATGATATGATTATTCCTGCGCCCATATTAATCTATAACTCCTGAGGTAATCTTATTATTTTAGTATACACTACAACGGCCCGGATGGCAAAAGACCCGATGACTTTCCGGAGTTAAGAAGGCTGCTCCCTCCACCCTCGCCTCAGAACCGAAAGACGCGCTTATTAATGGAGAAGTCCGGCAAAGCCCATAAAGGCCAGGGCCATCATACCGGCGACTATCATGGTGATGGCTATGCCCTGAAAGTGTTTTGGTATATCGGCGAACTCAAGCTCCTCTCGAATACCGCTCATCATAAGCAGGGCGATGGTAAAACCCACACCCGTGCCAAAGCCGAAGATTATGCTCTTTATATAGGTATAATCCCTTAAAACCATAAAGAGGGCAAGGCCGAGCACGGCGCAGTTAGTGGTAATAAGGGGGAGATAAATCCCCAGCGCCCTGTAGAGCGAGGGGCTGGATTTTCTCACATACATCTCAACAAGCTGCACGAGGGCGGCGATAATGATGATAAAAGAGACGTACTCGAGAAAGGGTATATTGTAGCGAATGAGTATGTAGTGATAGACGGGCCAGGTGGCCGCCGCCGTAAGTGTCATGACAAATGTAGTGGCCATGCCCATATTCAGGGCGTTCTCCGTCTTATTGGATACCCCCACAAAGGGGCATAACCCAAGAAAATAGGTAAGAACAAAGTTATGTACTATGGAAGCCGAGATAAATACTACTATGAGTTCCACGCCATGCTCTCCTAAGCCTCTTCGCCCTGCGAGGATTGTTTATGTGATATGTAGTTCACAAGGGCAATGAGCCCGCCCATTACGAGAAATGCCCCGGGTGGCAGTATCATGACTATCCACGGCGTAAACCAGCCGCCCATAACCTTAAGCCCGAAAATGGAGCCGAAACCCAGTATCTCCCTTATGAGCCCCATGGCCACAAGACCGAATGTAAAACCAATGCCCGTGCCAAGAGAATCCATTATTGATGGAAGCACAGGGTTTTTCTGAGAAAAGGCCTCAAGGCGGCCCAGGATTATGCAGTTGGTGATGATAAGCGGCACATATGGCCCCAGGGCCTTGGATATGCCCGGTGTCATGGCCTGCAGAAAGAGGTCTGTTACGGTGACTATAGTGGCGATTATCACCACATAGGCGGCGATTCTCACCTGAGAGGGTATGAATTTTCTTACAACAGAGACAGCCGTACAGGAAGCCACGAGGACAAAGAGGGTGGCAAGGCCCATTGACAGACCGTTAATAAGAGAGTTGGTCACGGCCAGAGCCGGACATAACCCGAGGACAAGCCTGAAAGGGGCTATATCCTGCCAGAGACCCTTTTTAAGCTCATAGGAGAGGCTCTGACTCTCCTCTTCAGTAATTGCTTTTTCCAGAGCGTCCGCCATACTATTCTCCGCCTCCGGCCGAAGCCGCGGCCCTTAGTTCACGAGCGGTAAAGAGTTCGGTTACCTTCTTAACGGCGTTATTTATATTAACAACAACGGCGTTACTCGATATTGTAGCACCGGTTATGGCCTGAATCTGATAGGGTTTTTCCGGTTTTCTATACTTAATATATTCTATTTTAGGGTGAATCTCAACACCTTTGAACTGTGCCTTAAAGCCCTCTTCGCGAATTCTGTCGCCAAGCCCCGGGGTCTCCACCTGGTCCAGGACCTCTATGCCTTTGAGCTTCTCGTAATCAAGGCCGAGCCCCACCATAATGCCCACGTTGCCCTGAAAGCCGTTACCATCGGCCTTGAAGGAGACACCTATGGCCTCGCCCTTTGCGTCAAGGCCCACGTAAACCGTTACGATCTCGTCTTTAAGCTCTTTTGTCAGCGTACGATAGTCCTTTGCCTCCGGCAGCACGGTAAAGATGGCGGCCTTCAACTCCTTTTCCTTGTTTATCTGGATAAGGGGGTCGGCCATCCTGAAGACAAATGCCAGTATTATACCGGCAAGGGCTCCCAAGACAGTAAGGGTGATTACCATTTTTATGGATTTATTCAATCTCTTCCCCGAATTTCTTTTTTCGTTGCAACATTGATTTTCTTTGCCCGGTTTCTTTCTTCTATACTTCGCGGGGCGCGGTATGCATCTTGTGAGACGCTAAGCTTTATCCCCATATTGGTTTTCTTTGTCTTACTTTCTTTTTTCCAGCTCCGTGGGGAACGGGGTATAAATCAGGTGAACATAACTCCGCCCCATATTGGTTTTCTTTGTCTTACTTTCTTTTTTCCAAAAGAAAGTAAGGAAGTCAGGCCTTTTTTGTCTTAAGTTCTCCAAAGACCTTTGGTTTTGTATGCCTGTTGATAAGGGGTACAAAGGCGTTCATAAAGAGTATGGAGTACATGACGCCCTCGGGGAGCCCTCCAAAAAGCCTTATTATAATAGTGAGAAAACCCGCACCTATGGCGAATATCCATTGTCCGTAAGGTGTCACGGGAGTAGTGACCATATCCGTAACCATAAACCAGGCCCCGAGCATGGCTCCGCCGGCCATAACATGAAAGAGGGGCGAGGCGTATGTCGATGAATCGTAAATCCAGAAAATAGCGGCGAAAAAGGCTATGGAGCCCAGATACCCGAGAGGCAGTTTCCAGTTAATATACCCCTTGTAACGGAGGTAAAGCCCTCCTATGAGTATGGCAATTGCGCTGGTCTCGCCAAGAGAACCTGCCGTGTTGCCGAAAAAGAGAGCTCCGAGACCCGTATGCTCTCCGCCGAACTTCATCATGGCAAGGGGCGTAGCGGCGCTTATGGCGTCAACGGCGTTAATAACAGCCCCGGGGTCTACCCATGTGGTGATTAGAACGGGATAAGTCGCCTGCAAAAAGGCCCTGCCTATAAGGGCGGGGTTGAATATATTGTATCCAAGGCCCCCGAAGAGCATTTTGCCGATTACTATGGAAAAGAGCGAGCCAAGTACGGCCCCGTATATGGGAAAGCCCGGCGGCAGCATTAGCGCAAGGAGAATACCGGTTATGGCGGCGCTGCCGTCGTGAACGCGCACTGATTTTTTTCTTGCCTTCTGCATGGCGTACTCAGAGCCAAGGCAGACAACAACGCATACGAGCATGAGAAGAAGGGCTCGCGGGCCGAAGAGGTATACGCTGACGGCCATCGCTGGAATAAGGGCCGTAACAACGGTATACATTATTCTCGGGATATTCTCAGTGGTGGCGAAATGAGGCGATGATGAGATAACGAGTTTGCTCGCGGCTTCGTCCTCTGCTGCGGCCTTCTTAACGGTAGCCTTTGCAGCGGGTTTGGCTGCGGCCTTCTTGACGGGAGCCTTTGCAGCGGGCGCGGCCTTCGATGGAGCCGGCTCGGCCTTGGCCTCTACCTTCTCTTTATCATCAGCATTTTTTGTCTTATCTTTATCCATAACCCTATTCAAGAGGAAAAGTAATTTACGAGTACAGAGCAGAGCTCACTCGTTTAATGTAAAGTCATCTTAGAGCAAAAAAAGTATCTTTGTAGGCCCAGTGGCAGAAAAAAAGCCTTTTTTCAATCTACAACACATCATAACGCCACAATAGCCCCCTTCGTACCTACCCCCCCCTTGTCCTGCTTCCCCGCTAATGCTTGGGCTGCTGACGAACCCGCAGCTTACCGAGCCTTATCCACTGCAGAAGCGGCCGCCGCGAGGGACATACGTAAGAACAGCATCCGCACTCAATACAGCTGGCCCCGGACCACGCGGTAAAGTCATCGGCTCGCGCCATCAGACCAAGATCACCTAAGCGGTAAGGCATAAGCCCCATGGGACAGACATCGACACAGCTTGCGCAGCGTATGCAGGGCTCTACGGATTTTTTCTTTATATCAACGGCGCTCAGGACGGTAATTCCAGAGGTGCCTTTAATTACAGGCACCGTTAGCATACTCTGCGTAATGCCCATCATGGGGCCGCCGTTCAGCACCTCAACCTCAGTGCAGGAGCTCTTTATGCCGCCGCACTGTTTTATAACATCTGCGAAGGTAGCGCCCACGCGGACGAGTAAATTTTCAGGGGCCGCAAGGGCGTCTCCGCTCAAGGTAACTATTCGTTCTATAAGGGGTTTATGATAATAAAAGGCATCATATACAGCCGCAGCCGTACCCACGTTATTCACCAGCACGCCTACATCAAGGGGCAGCGCGCCTGTAGGGACTTTTCTATCAAGAGCGGCCTGAATAAGCATCTTCTCGGCCCCCTGAGGGTACTTTGTCTCAAGGACCATGACCTCAAGGTCAAGCGCGCCGGAGAGGGCCTCGCGAATAGCGTGTACGGCCTCTAATTTATTCTCTTCAATGCCGATGATTCCCCGCGCGGCCCCCGCGGCCTTCATAAGGGCTCGAAGCCCCCATACGACCTTCTCCGGGCTCTCAAGCATCACTCTGTAATCAGAGGTAAGGTAAGGCTCGCACTCACAGCCGTTTAGTATAACGGTATCTATGGTCTTGCCCTTTGGCAGGGTAAGCTTTACCGAGGTTGGAAAGGCCGCCCCTCCCATGCCTACAATCCCGTAGTCACGCACCTTCTGCCGTATCTCATCGGGATCTATCTTATCAAGGCTGACCTTACCCTTAACGGGTTTCCACTCACGCGTCTCACCATCACCCTCAATAACTACAGAGAGAATCTTACGGCCCGAGGGATGGGGGTAGGCGTCTATATCCTTTACCTTGCCGCTGATGCTCGCGTGCACGGGCGCAGAGATAAAAGACGTACCCTCGCCTATCATCTGCCCCTCTTCTACGAGATCGCCCTTTTTTACAAGAGACTGACAGGGCGGACCGATATGCTGCTGCAGGGGGATTATGACGGTACCCGGCAGCTCCGCGGTCTTGACGGCCTTATTGGCAGTAAGCTCTTTATGGTCAGAGGGGTGAACCCCTTTATTAAAGGTCTTTAGATTCATAGTTTTAAGGCGCTGCTGAATTTGTCTCATCTTAAATTTATTACCTGCAACTTGTCAAGGAGTTTCAATCGGTGTGCCACCTAAAAAGCCTGCAGCAGCACTACGGGGCTATCTCTGCGGTATCAAAAAGCACTTAATTTATTCCGCCAATGGACCTCTGCTTTAATGCATCTCAGACAAATATGTGTAATTTAAGGGAAAAATTATGGCACGGGATAACAATAATACATAAAATAAACAATATGCCGTAATTACATAATTCAAAAAGATTTATTAATAAAAGCACAAAGACAAAGAATACCGGAGTCGATTTCAGGAATTACCTTACCAGTTAAAGAAAAATTTTTTGTATGTTTTACACCCTCACTTCAACCTTGACTACGGTAAAACTCTGCTATACTACATTTATGGATTAAACTTTAATATGAGGTGAGAGATGAAGCAATTAAAGAGATTTAAGTCTTCTTACACCACCATAGCTGTACTTGCTTTTCTTCTGGCGGTTTTCCTGCAGCTCGGCCCGGCTACGGCCTCAGCGGCGGAAGACGGAGGCGGAGATATAGCGATAATCAGCCCCGCAGATAATGCCGAGCTCACGGGCGGCACTGTGGACGTAGTATTTGAGCTCCGCAACAAAGGCACCAGAGGCGATCATGTGCACCTCTATCTTGACGGCAAGCTCGTCAAACCTCTGCACGGAGAGAAGGTATCATATACCATTAGCGGCCTCGGCAGCGGCACTCACAGCATTGAGATTAAACTTGCCACAAAGGGCCATAAGGTACTGGACGCAGAGGATTCTGTAACTGTTAACATGAAGTAAGGGCTGCTCCTGGCCCACCGGCGCCGTTATACTTTTACCTGGCCAATGCATTGTGTTACTGCGTCTTCCACAGATGGGGTAGCTCTTTTTTGATGCCAGTTTTCCACTTCGTTATCATCTAAAAACTCATTATCGCGGGAAGATATACTCATCTTACTACAAAACATGGTGAAATCTTATTTGAAGCCGCCTTAAGCCCTCCCACATTTTTCACATAATTAAAATACGGTACGGCCTATTGTCCTATGTCATGATTTATTATGCGTTGCAATAAGCGGCTTTATTTTGTATAAATAATAGTAATGACTAAGACGGATAAAAAAAAACCCCCATCTAAAGTTGATTCCACAGGCAAAGAAATCTTCGAGGTCAAGTTTGCCATCTCCAGAGCTGAGACCGCACGCCTGCTCGCCAGCCTCCGTCATAACACGGCCACTCCGGATCAATTCAGCCACGCAAGAATAAAGACTATTTATTTTGACGACCGCATGGATACGAGTTTTTACGAGAGCCGCGAGGGGGAGCTTTTCAAGAGAAAATACAGGCTGCGGGTCTACATGGACAGGACAGAGGGAGCCCGTTACTCACTGGAGATTAAGAAAAGACATAATACCGTCACAAGCAAGGTACGCGAACTTATTTTTGAGGAGCTTCCCTCCGGGTTCAGGATAACGAGCTTTCACTCCCTTATAAGGGCCTTTGAGGAGATTACAGGCCGCCCCCTATTCAATCTAAGCTCAGAGCTCCCGTCTATAGAGCTTTTTCCCGATACGGTAGTCTTTTACGAGAGAGTACGCTTTGATGACAGGCACGCCTCTGTACGCTACAATGTGGATACCTCCATACGTGTTTTTCCCGGTCCCTCCACAACAGAAGAAACAGTTGGCGAAGGCCTCAGCCTTGGTCATGATGTATTCGAGATAAAGAGCGTCAAACCCGGTGTTATCCCCTTCTTTCTAAAGGGATTGAGCCTTGAGCCTTTCTCATTCTCAAAGTTCGCCTGGGGCAAAGAGCTTTTAGGATAAAAAACATATAGCGGAGGAAGAATGGACAATTTTGCCGCCTTGTTAGGTACCCTTAGCACAGGGGAACTGGGACTATTGGAATTTCTGATATCCATACTTTTCAGCCTTTTTGCGGGCATCATCTGCATGTTTCTTCACAGAATGTACTTTGGCATGAACTTTGACAGCAACGAGAGCCTGCCGAGAAGTTTTGTAATTATAGCGCCATCAGTAAGCGCCATATTCTGGGCCATCCAGTACTCCCTGCCCCTCTCCCTGGGACTGCTTGGAGCGCTGAGTTTTGTCAGGTTCAGAACTCCAGTAAAAAAAGCAGAGGATGTAGCCTTTATACTGCTTGTAATCGCGCTATCCCTGCTCTCATCGGTATTTAGATTTTACGCCTCCAGCATACTCCTCATACTAATAGCCGTCATCGTCATCTGTAAGACCCTGCTCACCGGCAAGGCCATACCGCTGCTGCACATGGGCAAAGGCATAACAGCCTTTGTAACCACAGAGTCAAAGATGGTTGAAAAAATAGACAATGTGATTAGAGAGACCTTGCTCAAAGAATTCAATGGGTTAAAAAAGACAGGCCTCGTCCTTAACGACGTGGTCCCTATTGACTCCGGCTACAGCCTCAGATACTCCTTCTACTTCAAGACAGATGATAACACTCTGCTCCCAAGGGTTATAGAGACCCTTAACAGGCTCGATGGCCTTGAGAGAGTGGAGGTTTTTTATGGGAAAACCTACAGTTAAACTCAGAAATATTCTTCTTTTAATTCTCGCCGCCCTACTCCTGTCCTTTTCTGCCAACAGGTTTGTTTTCAGAAAAGGGCCCCCTGAAAAAGTTGCCGATACAACGATAAGGTCAAGGCTTTTACAGGCAAGAAAGAACGTTGAACTCACAGGATTTCTCGGCTCCGCCTCTAATGAGCGATACTCATCACTGATATATGACGTTGCAATTAACCTCCCGGGCAGCGGTCCTCTTCCATGGGCCACCTCCATACCGGCAGGACCAACGGGCAGGTACGAGTTCACATGGCGGCTAAAAATCAGCTTTAAGTCCCTTTTTTCTATTACAGAAAAGGACTCCGGTAAAAAAGGCCTCATAGTCAAACTTACTAACTCAAAAGGATTACCCCTTTACAGCCGCTTCCTGGGCTTTTCTGTTCCAGGTGAGAATGTCACTCTCCCGCCGGGCATCTATGTGCTCCATGTATCTTCAAAACAGCCCTTAACCTCATTGGTGATGAGCTTCTCTACGGCAGAGGCTGCGGGGCCGATGGCCGATGCCCCGCAGCCCTCCGCTATAACGGACATTGACCTGAGGTTAAACCAAAACTCTGTTAAGGACCTTAAGAGGCTCGTCGCCTTTGGTGAGGGATCCACGGACACAATGATCGTAAAGATGCCGTCAGCGAGGGTCAAGGCAGGGCTTTTTTTAAAAAATAAAAGGATAGGCAATGTAAAAATTGGGCTTTCCGGCAGATCAAGAGTGCATCTTGAGTGGTTCCCTTCCATAGACATCAAGGTCACTGGCGGGCGCTCTGTCATGGGTATGCCCTCATTTAAGCTCTACAGACTTGATACAAAAGACGGAATATTAGAGTTCGTATTCCTCAGTATTATGCAGGATATGGGTTTTTTTACGCCAAGGCACGAGTTGGTGCTCCTCAAGGTAAACGGTGAGAGTCAAGGCGTATATCTGCTCATGGAGACCACCACGCAGGCCATGTTCTCCAACACCCGCAGACTTGAGGGTGACATCATCGGAGTGGACCTTGAGAAACTTTTTTTTGATTACCCCTACGGCGCGGACCTAGACGTGAGGTATTTTTTCAAGGCCAAAGGCACAGGATACGAGAGGCCCGGCAGGGAAGATTTTTTCTCAACCAATTTTGCTGACACTATTGACCCGCAGTCCCTTGCCAGATACATCGCATTTTCAAGTGTGTACCTCGCGGCCCACGGCCTCGGCATAGATGACCTGCGTTTTTACATGGAACCGACAAGGAGACTTTTTTTCCCCCTCCCTCGAGATATGAGCCCCGTATTTATCGACCCGAGGATAGTGTATCGTCAGCTTTTTTCCCATCTCGGGTGGTTAAGGGGTGCGCCTCCCTACACTATATGGCCGGTTACGGGACATTTCAACGGCGATTACAGCTTTACAAGAAACCGCGAAGTTTTTTCCGGAGTGGCAGATGACCCTAACATGCTTGTACTTTCAGACATTCACCCGGCAGTGGTAAGTTTTGTCTCCGAGGCACGTAACCTTGCACTTGTTAACAAATACTTCAAATATTTTCTCTCTAACGAAGCGCTTTTAAAAAAAGTGCAAAGCCGTGTCATACTCGCTTTACGGGAGGTCCTTTCAACGGAAAATAACAGCGAATTAATACAGACACAGAATGAGACTATGAGAGCTGGAAAGCCCTTCAATCTCATCGCTATAAAGGATTATTTGGGTTTTATCGATGATAACCCCACAGAAGTAAACCTCGATGGGGGAAAAGCCTTCTGGAACAAGAGAACATCAATGGTCTCCGATCCGTCTCTCTCCCCTGCCCTGCTGAGACCTGTTGATTTAGCGGCGGATAAAAATAAGAACCAGCGTGAGATGAGTCTGGCGTTCTCGGTGGAGGCGCAGATTTTTGACTTTCTTGAAGACAGCGGCTTAGATTTCATAAGTAAATCCTACGGCCCGCTCCCTGCGGAGGAGGCGCCTTACCGGTACCAGCTAAAAAAGAAAAAAAGTTTTACTTCACCTTTTGACAGCCAGAGAGCCGCAATGATACTTGATGATGTGGCAACTTATATTTTTATTCGGACTACGGACAAAGGCCGCGCTATACTCATTTTTCTTGTACGAAACGATAGCGGCAAAAACAGCGATTACAGAATAATCAAACGCGGCGCTCTAAGAGGAACACAACCTCTTATTAACAAGGTATTTTACGCCGCAGGCGGTAAAGGGCAGGCCAAAGCCAATATGGACGATATATTAAAAAGACGTTTTATTAAAGGTGAGCAGTTAAGACTCCTTGTATTCGACCTTCCCCTTGTAGACAAACCTGCCTTTTACAGGCTTAAGGTACCTGAGGACGGTTACTTCACCTTCCCCCCCTACATGTATCTGCCTTCACTGCCATCCGGCTCAATAGAGACGGCACAGGCTAACGAGCCCTTGCCGGAGTGGGCTCACAGGGAAGATAATGGCATTCACGTGCAAGAGGGCTCAGTCATCACCCTCAATAAAACCCTGACCCTTGAGGCCGGGGCAGAAAAAGATATTTTCATAGAGAAAGGAGTTACATTCAAGATAGCCCCCGGGGCAGGGCTGATAATAAAGAGCAACCTCAATGTAAATGGCACAGACGAGAGGCCCGTAAAGTTTTTAAGCCAAAGCACTAAACCATGGCGCGGTTTATTTGTTGGTCAAGATGATAAAGCTGTTATGGTAAGCCTTGAGAACGTCATTTTTGATAACTTCGGAACCTTTCCAAAGACAACTCTTGGCGGACTTAAACTAAACGGAGGGCTGACAATGCTTATGGCCAATGTCAGCATGAAAAATGTGGAGATAAGGAATGCCCATAGTGAAGACGCACTGAACTTCATCAACTCTACGGCGAATCTTCAGGATATTATCCTATCAGGGAGCTTCTCTGACAGCATTGACATGGATTTTTCAGATGCCAGAATAGAAGGACTCACTATAGAAAACGCCGGCGGCGACGGCCTTGATCTATCCAACTCCCTCATCCTCTGTCTTGACTCAGTGTTCATTAATTCCACAGACAAGGGTATCTCCATAGGAGAGATGAGTAATGTAGTGATAAAGAGATCAAGATTTATCGGTAACGGAACTGGAATCGCCAATAAAGACCAGTCATTTATAAGTGTGGAAGGTTCTTCTTTTGAGAAAAACGGCACAGCCATATCAGAGTTCATTAAAAAACCATGGTTCGGTAAACCCGGTAAAACACTTAGCCATAACACCTACAGGAACAATAGAAAAAAATATACCTGGCTCGGTTTCCATACTTACTAAGAGACCTGTATTAGTACAGATAAGGGTCTGAAATAAAGAGACAGCTCTTTATTCAAAAGGTCTTAAACCTGCCCCCAGCCCCTCAGGAAGAAAAGGACGGGGCCGAGTAGCCGATATCAAAGACCTCGTGGCATGACGGGCATATAAATAGCCACTTCACGGCCTTACCGTCTTTACGGAACATGGAGTGAAAGCCATCCTTATATCCGCATATGGGGCAGATCTTGAATTCCTCACCGACAGATACTTTATTTATCTTATAATCCATATCAGATATCCTCCGTAACATCCTTAAATAGCAATCTTTTATGTATAAGAAAAAATCCTGAAAAAAACCGCCTCCCCCCTCGCCTGCTCAGCCCTCTTTCATATAGTCGTAGCGCTTCCACCTGTAGGGAGGGTCAACGATAGTGCCCGGAGTCTTCACCTCTGTAAGGAGGGTAAGGGCCTTTTTTACTATAAATCTCTGCTCCGCGGCCTTAAAGGGCTCGCCCAGGGGGTGACCAAGGGGCCACTTCAGGAACATGGCCCTTGGGGCCTTAACGTCCTCTGTAAATTTTCTAACTATGCTTATAGAGGCCGTAGGTATTCCGCGCACCTCGATCTCTCTCTGTATCAGCCCCACGGACCGATTGCATACTCCTCACCCGGGGGTCAGTAGCACGGCGTCAACAGCGTCTTTTTTCAGCATGCCCGCAACCTCTGGGGCAGTTTTTCTGATAAGGGTCTCTATATGCTCACCCTCGATATGGCCCATAAACCCGTAGTTAACGGGGGCAGCCTCTCTTATAAACCCCTCCCGGGCCAGCTCGCAGAGCCTGAATATTGGGAATACCACGTTTATATCCCGCCCCGCGTCGCTGTGGTCATAGTAATCATGGGTAATAGTGTAGCCGCCTTCCGGGGTCTCCAGAGGCAGCGCCCGGTAAGTGGGGTCCCCATCGGAGTCGGCCATATCAAAGGGTTTTTGTGAGGGCAGATGAACCCCTGCGGTGGTAACAAGGGCCACCCTGGCATCTGAGAGCCTTTTAGTAAATGGCGTCCACGGAATGCCCTCTACATTAAGCAACTCCCTGCCGCCTGCGTATTTTTCAAGGTCGAATAAACGCGGAAACCTTGTGATAAGGGCTGCCATTACCCGGTTCTTCATTCTTCCCATACCATCAAACTCCTCTATAATAAGATATACTATTACTATAACCGTTATTTCCAGCTCCGTCCAGTATCCGGGAAAGGCCCTGAGGAAATGTATAAAAAAGAACTTAAAAAATGCCTGAACAAAATCTTAATTAAGTAATTTTGAAATTGAATGAGACTCTTAATTATGTTAATTTATATAATTACACTTTAGCGTTTCCACGCTAAATAATTATAGATTCGCCGCCACGTATAATCACCCCCGCCCGAGAGGGTCAAGAATAGGAATCTTAAGATTAATGACCGATAAATTCAAAATAGACAGCCACAAACTCATGTACCACCCCGAGCGGGTCGCAAAATGGCTGCGCGGCGAAGATGTATACCCCATTTACGTTGAGATATCACCCTCAGGGGCCTGTAATCACAGATGCACCTACTGCGCCCTTGATTACATGGGCTACCAGCACCGTTTTCTTGATACAGAGGTCTTAAAAAAACGCCTCACGGAGATGGGCCGTCTCGGCATCAAGTCCGTCATGTACGCAGGCGAAGGCGAGCCCTTCCTGCATAAAGACATCTCCTCCATAATAAATCATACAAAGGCCTCGGGTATAGACGTAGCCATAACAAGCAACGGGGTGCTCTTTACAGAGAAGATAATAAAGGCCGCCATGGCCTCCATAACATGGATAAAGATAAGCATTAACGGCTCTACAAAAGAGACCTACGCGAAGATGCACCGCACGGATGAGGCGGATTTGCAGCGCGTTATTGACAACCTGACTCTTGCCGTAAAGTTTCGAGAGGCCGAGGGCCTTAACACGGCCCTGGGCATGCAGCTTATACTTCTGCCCGGAAACGTGGACGAGGTAGTGCCCCTTGCAAAAATGGCCCGCGATATCGGCGTGGATTACCTTGTAATAAAGCCATATTCGCAGCACCTGAAAAGCATCACCACTGAGTACGAGGGAGTAAAATACGACGACTTCTATCACCTCGGCGAGGAACTTAAGGGACTCGCCACCGATAGCTTCAGCCCAATATTCAGGATAAACACCATGAAAAAGCTCGAAGACGCCGAGCGCGGGTACTCAAGGTGTCTGGCTCTGCCCTTCTGGTCTTATATAGATTCAGGAGCGGGGCTCTGGGGGTGCAGCGCTTACCTTAGCGACGAGAGGTTCCTCTTCGGCAATCTCATGGAAAATACCTTCGAGGAGCTCTGGAGGGGTGAGAAACGGCGCGAGACCATGCGCTTTGTCCGTGAAGAGCTTGACGCCTCGGAGTGCCGCGTGAACTGCAGGATGGACTCCATTAACAGGTTCCTCCGCGACCAGTTAGACCCTCCGGGCCACGTAAACTTCATCTAAGCGGCAGGGGGCGGAGAGTTATTATATAAGAGTGGAGGGGCCAATATTTTTGGCCTCTGCGTAGAGCCCCCTATTGAGGGGCGATTACAGGGGATTATTAAGGGCCGGGCTTTTTTTTGGGATAGAGCGGCCTTACAGGACAGAGAGCAGGATATGAGGGCAAAAACAGAGGTAAATTTTAACAAAGAAGATCTCGCCGCAATACCGCGCAGGTCCCTTCTTGCCATGTACACCACGATGCTCAGGATAAGGCTCTTCGAGGAGAAGATAGTGGAGCTTTATCCCGCCCAGGAGATGAAGTGCCCCGTGCATCTCTGTATCGGTCAGGAGGCCATCGCAGCCGGTGTATGCCAGAACCTTAAGCGCGACGATTATATGATATCCAACCACCGCGGCCACGGCCACAGCCTCGCCAAGGGCGCCTCCATGAAGCCCATAATGGCAGAGCTTTACGGACGCACAACAGGCTGCAGCAAGGGTAAGGGCGGCTCCATGCATCTTATCGATACCGCAGAGGGGGTCCTTGGCACATCGGCTATAGTGGGAGGCGGCATTCCCATGGCCGTGGGCACTGCCTTAAGCTCACGCATCAAGGGTGACCACAAAGTCTCTGTAGTCTTCTTCGGTGACGGGGCCTATGACGAGGGGGTCTTTTACGAGTCCTTTAACTTCGCTGCACTTAAAAAACTGCCCGTTGTATTTGTCTGCGAGAATAACTTCTTTGCTACCAACTCTCCGCAGTCATCGCGGCACAGCTCCTGTGAGATAGCACGCTCAGCAGCTACCTTCGGCGCACCGGGGGTATGTATAGACGGCAATAACGTGGTGGATGTATACAAGGCCGCAGCAGAGGCCGTTACGCTCGCGCGCTCAGGCGGCGGGCCAAGCCTTATTGAGGCCAAGACTTACCGCTGGAAAGGACACGTGGGCCCGGAAGTGGACTTTGAGAAAAGCCCACGCACCGAGGAAGAGCTGATATACTGGATGAAAAGGTGTCCCCTTAAAAACTTTGAGAAGGCCCTCCGCGAGGGAGGTTTTTTTACAGACCAGGAACTTGACTCCATACCGCAGACCATATTCACCGAGTTGGAAGAGGCCGTAAAATTCGCCCTTTCGAGCCCATACCCCGAGGCCTCTGCGCTATATGAAGACCTCTATAATATTTAAAAAACCGAGACTACGATGCCCTGGACAAAGATAGCCGCAGACAAAAAACACAGACACGCCGCTGACTCCCATGATACCGGCGTCCGCAGGGGTTCGTACCGCGAGGCCATACTTGAGGCCACAGAGAGCTGCATGGAGACAGATAAGAGCCTCTTTGTCCTCGGCGAGGGCGTTGATGACACGGGCGGAGTATTCGGCACCACAAAGGGCCTTATTGATATCTTCGGCCCTGAGCGTGTCATCGATACCCCTCTTGCCGAGAACGGCATAACAGGTATCGCAATGGGCGCGGCCCTTGCCGGCATGAGGCCCCTCCTTGTTCATATGAGGGTGGATTTTCTCCCACTATCCCTTGACCAGATAGCCAACCATGCGGCCAAGTGGTCTTATATGTTCGGCGGCAATGTCTCCGTACCCCTTACCATAAGGGCCATAACAGGGCGCGGCTGGGGCTCGGCGGCGCAGCACTCACAGAGCCTGCAGGCCGTCTTCGCGCATTTTCCCGGCCTTAAGGTCGTTATGCCGGCTACTCCTTACGACGCCAAGGGGCTTCTTATCTCCAGCCTCTATGACAATAACCCTGTTCTATTCCTTGAGCACAGGTGGCTCTATGATATGAGAGGCCCTCTGCCGGCCGAGATGTACAGAGTACCCATAGGCAAGGCCAACCTTATACGTGAGGGTAAGGACGTTACCATTGTCGCCATATCTCAGATGGTGGGCATGGCCATGGAGGCGGCGGAGGTGCTTAAAGAAGAGGATATAGAGTGCGAGGTCATAGATCTACGCACCATAAAACCGCTCGATACTGATCTTATACGGAGCTCTCTACAAAAAACAGGCCGCCTCGTAGTGGCTGATACGGCATGGAAGGAGTTCGGTGTAAGCGCCGAGATACTGGCGCTGGCCCTTGAGGACAGCGCAACATTCAGCGCCCTTAAGGGGCCTGCCGTAAGGGTAGCTCTGCCTGATGTGCCAACACCTGCGAGCCACGTACTTGAAGAGGTATTTTACCCCGGCCCCGCCGATATTATGGGGGCCGTAAAAAAAGCTCTTAACGAGGCATAATGGCCGCCACAAAACCGAGCATATCCATAATAGTACCCTGCTACAACGAGGGTGAAAACATAAGCGGCACCGTAGGGTGCATAAAGAAAAGCATTGACGAGGCAGATATCTTCAGCTCCTCGGAGATACTTATCTTTAATGACAAGAGCACCGATGATACGGGAATAGTTGCCGAAGAGCTCGCGAAAAAAAACAGTAACATCAGGGTAATACACAACGAGTCCAACATGGGCTTCGGCTACAACTACACCGAGGGAGTAAGGCAGGCGGTAAAAGACTATGTACTCATGATACCCGGAGACAACGAAATACCCTCTGCCGCCATTACAAATATTTTCAGCAGCGTCGGAGAAGCCGACCTTATTATCCCCTATACCGTTAACCCCGAGGTACGCCCCCTGCCCCGCAGGATCATATCCCGGGCCTTTGTAATGCTCTTTAATACCCTCTTCGGCCTCAACCTCAGGTACTACAACGGCCCATGCGTAATAAGGGGAGATCTCCTTAAAAATGTCCCCATGACAACACACGGCTTTGCATACATGGCGGCCATACTCGTAAGGCTTATAAAAAGCGGGGCTACATTCAAAGAAGTCCCCATGAAAATTCAATACAGGGAATCAGGCGCCTCAAAGGCCTTCAGGCCGCGCAATATCATAAGCGTCATGGGCGCAATTGTAAAACTCTTCTGGCAAGTCCGCGTCAGTGAACGCGCGGCATATCAGAGTCCGCCGGTTGGCGCCGATGATGCCGCCAAGGCCCGGAGGTTTAAATCGCATTGAAGATACTCTTTATTATAAAAGACGTCGAGTATATCGACCCCATGGGCATTATGCTTCTATCGGCCCTTGCAAAGGAGCGGGGCCACACAACTGACCTTGCCGTCCTATCAGAGGGTAACCTTGAAGAAAAAATACGCACAAGCCGCCCCGATGTAGCGGCCTTTAGCGCCAAGACAGGCGAGCACAAGTACTACATAGCGGCAAACGATGCAGTTAAGGCCATAGACAAGAACATACGCACCGTAATCGGCGGCCCCCACGCCACCTTTTTTCCCGATATCATCACCAAACACCCCTTTGACGCTCTATGCCTCGGCGAGGGAGACGATGCCTGGGGCGAGCTTCTTGACGCATTCGAGAAAGGCGAGGACCCCTCGGGTATTGCAAACATCGTCACCCGTAAAAACTTCAGCGAAGATGTAAGACAAAAAATACGCCCCCGCCGCCGCGCCCTTGACGACCTGCCCTTTCTTGACCGCGAGCTTGTGTATTCGCGCACAAGGCTCGGAAGGTTTCCCATGAGAAGTTTTATGATTGGCCGCGGCTGCCCCTATAAATGCACGTACTGCTTTAACCACAAGTATAACCTCCTCTATAAAGGCAAGGGCCCCCTTCACTCAAGGCTCAGCGTGGGCAGGATTATAGCCGAGCTCAAACTCCTTAAAAACACATATCCCACTCAGTTCATAAAGTTCTATGATGATATATTTGTCTTTAAGGACGATGAGTGGCTCTCTGAGTTCGCCGAGAGATTTCCACGCGAAATCGGACTGCCCTTTCATTGCCTCATGCGCGCAAATCTGCTTACCGAGCCCATACTTATTAAGCTTAAAAAAGCCGGCCTCAGCTCCATAAGCATGTCAATAGAGAGCGGTAACGACCACGTGCGTAACGATATACTAAAACGCAACATGACGAAAGAAACCATGATGGAGGCTTTCGCACTCTGCAGGAAACACAATATACCGACTTTTTCAAATACCATTTTCGCCATCCCGGGCTCCAAGCTTGCTGACGATATAGAGTCTCTTGACCTTAATATATCCTGCGGTGTAACCTTCGGCGAGTTCCCGCTCTTTTTCCCCTACCCCAAGACTGAGCTTGCCGAGTACGCGATAGAGCACAAGTACTTTGACGGCGACTTTGATAAACTCCATATGAGTTATCAGAGCACCTCTCCGCTCACCTGCTTCACTGTAAAAGAAAAACTCCTGCAGAGAAACCTCTCACTTCTCTCAACACTATGCCTATTTATGCCTTCTCTACGTAACCTTGTCGTAAAGAGGCTCATAAAACTCCCCCTCACGGGCCCCTACTTTATTATCTACTACCTGGTAAAGGCATACACAATTAAGACAAAGATATATCCCATGAAGTTCTCCTTCATGGAAACGCTTCGCGGCATATATGAGAGTTTTGTACTTGAACGGTTTAAACACACCGAAGAAATCCTCAAAAACGAGGGGAGCTGAACCCGGGCAGGCTGCGTCAATCAAGATATTTTCAAGATATAATAAGCCGGCAAAGGCAGCGCATATATTACTTAAAGGAGCAAGAGAAAAACAGATGACCTTGCGGGACCATATAATACTCGGAGGAGCGGCCTCAGCAGCCCTTTACGCCTTTACAGAGTTAGAGGTTATATGGTTTTTCTTCGCCTCCGTGCTCATTGATATTGACCACTACCTGGACTTTGTCTATCACACCGGACTCCGCGATGTGAGCCCGACGAATATGTTCAGCTACCACAGAACCCTGCAGAGGTGGTGGCATGACCCGGCCTTTTTGAACATGGAGATATTTCATACGGCTGAGTTTCTCTTTATTGTGATTACTCTGGCCATGGTACTTAAATCGGGAATTCTGCTGGCCCTCTTTCTCGGCCTTATCTTTCACATAGCGCTTGATATGATATTTCTCGTGCGCCACGGAATATTCAACAAACGCACTAACTCCATAATATCTTACTTCATCAAAAAGAGGCGGCTTACCGGAGACGGGCACAACCCCGAGAAGCTTTACAAAATGGCAGTGAAGATAGTATCATCATCGCCAGGTTAATGTGTACCACATTAAACATCAGATATAAAAATAAGAGGCAGCGCTTAAAAATGGCAAAAGAAAAAGTACTTATAATAAAACTCGGCTACTCCGAGACCCTTGTCGATGAGATAAGCCACACATCAAGCCTCGGCGACGTGCTGCGCAGCACCGTACTGCTGCCCCTTTTTAAGGACGCCCATGTTACCTGGCTCGTAGACGAGTCCGCAATATCGCTCCTTAAGGGAAATAAACTCATTAAGAGAATACTGCCCTACGACCTTACTACGGTCCTGCAGCTCCAGGCCGAGCGTTTTGATACAATTATTAACCTTGAAAAAGTCGCCGGCATCTGCGCCCTCTCCGACTCACTTAACGCCTGGAGGCGATGCGGTTTCAGGTTCGACCCTGACTCGGGCACGGCCAAGGCCTACGCGGGCTCGCAGCAGGCCCTTGAGATATGCAAAAGCCCAAAGGACAAGATAGAGCATACCAATTACTGGGAGGAGATTCTATTCTCCATGGTAGACTCCAGGTGGCAAGGCGAGATACCCACGCTTGGATACAGGCCGCGCTCAAAGGTAAAGTACGACATTGGTTTTAATCACAACGTGGGAAAAAAATGGCCGCTAAAGGCCTGGCCCCCGCAGTACTGGAAGGAGCTCGAAGGGCTCATCGGCGATAAGTATACCGTAACCTGGCAGGAGGGGCTTGAATCCATCGAAAAGTACATTGAGTGGATTAACTCCCTGAAAGTACTCGTAACTAATGACAGCCTGGGCCTTCACATAGCCCACGCCCTTGGAAAAAAAATAGTGGCCCTCTTCGGCCCCACTAAAGAGACTGAGATATATATAAAGGACGGCGTAAAACTCCTGCCTGAAGGCGACTTTGAGTGCCTGCCCTGCCTTAGCACAAAGTGTATAAAAGAAAGGCCCTGCATGTTTGAGATAACACCTGAGAGGGTCTATGATAATATAAAAAAACTACTAAAGGAGTAAACCTTGAAAGCCCTCTCGACCATTAAAATACCCTCGCATTACAATTATATAGCGGCTTTTCTAACCCTCTCGTGCAACCTTACCTGCAGTTACTGTATTAACAGATTCGGTCAGGTGGGCTCCACGAAACCGCTCCTTAAGGGCAGCGAGTGGGTAAAGGCCCTTAACAGGATTGAGTCAAGACCGGACCTGCCCATAACGCTCCAGGGCGGTGAGCCGAGCCTTCATAAGGGGTTTTACGAGATAATTAACGGGCTCCGGCCTGAGCTCAATATTGATCTACTTACAAACCTTCAGTTCGATGTCACTGAGTTCATGGCCAATGTACACCCCGATAGGATAAAACGTGACTCGCCATACGCCTCCATACGCGTAAGCTACCACCCCGAGGTCATGGAGCTGGCCCCCCTTGCAAAAAAGGTCCTCACCCTGCAGGAGGCCGGATACAGCATCGGCATCTGGGGGGTCATGCACCCCTCACAGGATAAGCTTATACTCGAAGCGCAGGAGTACTGCAAAGGGCTTGGCATAGACTTCAGGCTAAAGGAATTTCTCGGAGAATACGAGGGCAGGATGTACGGAACCTACAGGTACGAGGGAGCCTGTGACGGTAACTTTGAAAAAGATGTAATGTGCAAGACCACAGAGCTTATCATGGGCCCCGACGGCTCTGTGTACCGCTGCCATAGCGACCTCTACGAAGGTAGACCTGATGTAGGAGATATAACAGACCCCGCTTACGAACTTGAGGATATCTTCAGACCATGCCCTGTATTCGGTCACTGTAACCCATGCGATATCAAAATAAAAACTAACAGGTTTCAAAAATTCGGGCATACCTCCGTAGAGATAACCGGAGCAAAAGAGAATAAGGCCGTCTAAAAAAAACCTTTTCCTTTCCTTACTTTCTTTTGGAAAAAAGAAA
>JBHHUP010000014.1:0-30034 GCA_046753845.1 Thermodesulfobacteriota bacterium | reverse complement strand
TATCTGCATCAGTACGATTACAAGAGAGATAAGAGCGATGGCGAGGTTTTTGAGCTTATTACTGTTGAGGATGTCATGGCAGGCGTAAGGAGGGCGGCGGAGGCAGGGATATGAGCGGAGTTGTCATGATATTCCATATCGCCCTACTCCTTGCCGGCCTCTGTGCCTTTGCCATGGCCTCTTATTTTTTTATCGTTACCATGAGAGGTTTTTTTGCGGGCCTATCGGTAAAGAGCGCGGCGGTAGAGTCGAGAATCGCCGTAATAATCCCGGCCCATAATGAGGCCTTACTTATTGAGAGGACAATAAATAGCGTAAAGAGCAGTGATTATCCCGTCCCTCTCTTTGATATTATCGTAATAGCCGATAACTGCACCGATGATACGGCCGGGATAGCCCGGGACGCGGGGGTTACATGCCTGCAGAGGTCTGATACCGGGAACAAAGGCAAGGGGTATGCCCTGCAGTGGGCCTTTGAGAACGAAATTGTAAAAAATGGCGGCTACGGCGCGTTTTTAATTATGGATGCCGATAGTGTTGTCTCAAAAAACGTAATTCAAAAGGTTAATGATTATATCAGCTCGGGCTTTGATGCCCTTACATGCTACCATATGGTGCAGGGGCGGGAGAGTACCCCTGTGCTTGAGATGGTAAAGATGGGTTTTATACTGCGTAACCTCAGAAACGCCGGCATCTCGGCCCTTGGAGGCTCCGCGCCTCTTCTTGGGAGCGGAATGGGTTTTTCAAGAAAACTTGTGGAGAGTTTCGGCTGGACCTCTTTTTCTCTTACTGAAGACCGTGAAGAGTGGGCCTTTCTTTACTCAAAGGGTGTAAGGGTAGGTTATATACCTGAGGCCAGGGTCTTTTCCGAGATACCTGAGACCGTAAAAGACCTCGGTAACCCCAGGGCAAGGTGGGATATAGGGCGTAAAAACATTAAAAAGACCTTTTTAATGCCTTTTCTCTCCCGTTTAATGGCTGAGAAAAACCTTGGCTCTCTTGTAACCTTTTTCGAGCTCATCGCGCCGCCCTTTACCCTCTTTTTGTTTTTCATCGGGCTGGTCACGCTCCCTCTTCTGCTCGCTCATAACCATATCAGCCCCTATACCACGGCGCTCTGGCTTGCGGCCCTTTCTTTGATGATACTATCGGCCTTGGCCGGGTTAATAAGGATGAAGGCCGCTCCAAGGAGTTATCTTAACCTCTTTGTATATTCTTTTTTTCTCATACCATGGAGGGTCTTTAATTTTTTGAGGGGGACGCTTGGCAAGAGAGAATGGCGCCGCACGGCGCGAGGGGATTCAACCAAGGAGGAACGCAAATGATAAAGATCCTCCACGTCTCAGCTACATCAACGGGCGGAGTAGGGCTTAACCTGCTGCTGCTCGCTAAAAACATGGACCCCGCGGCCTTTGAGCTCTCATTCGCCTTGCCTGATGACAGTCATTTTTTTCGTGAAATCTCCGGTACAGGCGTAAAGGTCTATCGCCTGCCCATCTCAAGGAGCCCGCTTAAGGCCGGTAACATAAAGTGCTATAGAGAGATAAAGAGGCTGATGGGGCTGAATAAATACGATATTGTCCATAGCCATACCTCTGTGGGCGGTTTTCTCGGCAGGATTGCGGCGGCAAGCCTTGGTCTGCCCGCGATATGGAGCATACACGGCTGGGCCTTTAATTACCCGCGTGGTAGCCGGCTCTACAGAAAGGCGCTTTTTATGCTCGAGAGTTTTATAGACAGATATACAACACATTATGTGGCTGTATGTGAAAATATGCGCGATATCGGTCTTGAAAATGGTATTTGCAGCGCTGATAAGGTTACGGTAATATATAACTGTGTAGACGCCGGGAGCATAAATGAGGGCGCCATAGATCTGCGTGCCGAGCTCAACGTGCCCTCTAATGTGACTATTGTTGGGGCCGTGGGGCGCTTTGAGGAACAGAAAGATTTTAATACCTTCTTGGAGGCCGCGGCGATTATAAAAGAGAGACGCGCTGAAGTTAAGTTTCTTATAGTGGGCGAGGGGCCTCTGAGGCCGCAGATAGAGGCGCGAATATCGAGCCTTGGCCTCGTAGATGATGTAATACTCACGGGCTGGAAGACCAATGTCGCCGATTACATGAAGACAATGGATATCTTCTGCCTCAGTTCAAAGTGGGAGGCCATGCCCTTTATAGTCCTCGAGGCCATGGCCATGGGAAAACCCATAGTGGCCACAGAGGTTGGCGGGGTTGGTGAGGTCTTAAGGGACGAGGGGGCGGACTTTTTATTGCAGCCTGAAGACCCAAAGGGGTTTGCCGGGGCCGTCACGCGCTTGATAGAGGATAAGGAACTGAGGACGAAGCTTGGAAAAGCCAACAGGGTCAAGATAGAGAAAAACTTTAACCTGGAAGGGATGATAAACAGCTATGAAAAACTTTATAAAGATATTCTCGCTTAAGATATTTCTTCTGCTCTTTCTCTTTTGCCCGGGCCCCTCTTACGGCAATGTCAAGATAGACGCGGTCAAGACTTACGGCACCGTCTCGGAGGTCCTCTCAAGCAGCATATGGCTACACCACCTGAACGATGATGACGTATATCCACTTGGGAAGTTTTTAAAGGATAACAGCCCCCGCGTTGTTCAGCTCAGCCTTACTACGCTTCAGAGGTCCAAGAGTTTTGATGATTATAAAGGGCTCTTTCAGAAATATCTTGGGGAGGCGGCGCCCTCGCTGCTGGTGCGGCAGGCCGGGAAGCAGGGGTTCCGCGTAGTTATAGGTTTTGACCCCTGTCCCATGCCCTCATGGCTCTCCGCGAGAGCCGGGGATAAACGTCCGGCCTCTAACTGGGGTTACAGCATTGAGACATGTTCTCCTCCGGCTGATTTTAAGCTCTGGGCCAGGGTGGTGCGGTACACATTAAAGTCTTTCATGGATAGAGGTGTAAAGAATCTTGGTATCTATGTGGGCCATGAGCAGGAACGGGAGTGGATAGGCGATGAGAAGAGTTTCTTTAAGTACTATGAGTACGCGGCACGCGCGGCAAAGGGGTTGGACAAGAGTATAGCCGTAGGCGGGCCCGGTGCTGCGGGGCATATGGTAAAGAGGCTCTCGTGCTCCGAGTACCCCGCCCATGTTAAGGCTATATGTGATAAAGAAGGCGGCTGGAGCGATCCCGGGGAAGAAGCTTTTATTAAGAACTTTATAGATTATGCCGCCACCAATGGAGAAGGTTCGAAGCGCGTTCCGCTGGATTTTATTAACTGGCATCAGTTCGGGGCCAACACAGAGACCCTAAAGGCAGCCGCATCCACCATGAATGGCTGGCTTAAGGAGAATAATCTTAAAGGCGTGAAGCTTTATCCCGCGGACTGGTCTGGGTGGACGTGGCCGCCATATCCCGCGGATTATCTTGATACGGCGGAGTTCGCGTCTTTTATACCGCAGGCGCTGCAGGTAATGTGGGACTCAGGCATACAATGGCATGGTCATGATTTTAATGTCTTTAGCGGAGGTCTTGAAAAAGAGGCTATGGCCGCCAGAAAAGCAAGCACCTTTATCGGCGACTGGGGGCTTTTTACCCGTCATGGCGCCATGAAAGGAGGGATAATAAAACCCTCCTACAATGTCTTCAAGCTCTTTAGCATGATGGCAGGTGAGAAAAACCAGAGAAAGGTTCTCATGGCCAAGCTGCCTGATTATGATACCGTAAAGGTCTTCTCAACAAGAGATAAAAACGGTCTCTACATGCTCGTGAGTAATTACGTTCCCCGTGATAAGAGGTTTCAGAAATTTTTTGCGATGAAGACATCTCTCTTCCTTAAGGAATCGGGGAAGGAGAAAGAGGCAGGCTGGGTACAAGAAGGTGTAAAAGGGTATGCCGCCAAGAAAAAATATACCCCCACGGGTTCGGCACGGAAAAAAGAGCTTCTTGGCTACCTTGCGAAGACGGCGAAGTGCACGAGCGGCAAAGACCCCGAAGGCTGTGAGAAAGCCGCTGCCAAGGGGCTTGAAGACCCCGTTAATAAAGAGATACGAGAGGGCGTCAGCGAGATTGTAAAGGCAGGAGAGCCCAGGGAGATCATATTAGATTTAGAAAACCTCGGGAGAAGCGGCAAGGCCTCTCTTATTTCTTATACCGTAGATGATTCAGCTTCCAACGCCTGCGCCTACAATAAAAGAACGGAACCAAGGAAGAGCGCGGCTCCCTGCGGCATCGGTGGCGCTGTAGACAAAAAAGTCATGGCCTCTTATAAGGCGGCCTCTGCGGCGGGGAAAAAAGCGGCAAAGGAAGAGTTGGTGAAGTGGTTCGGCCCTGATGAGGCTAAAGAGATTTTGCGGTCCGCGCAGAACTGTAAGCGTAAAGGCTCGGGCATGAAAAAATGCCTTAAAAAGTCTGCTTCAAAAGACAGGGAAAAAGGCATGAGGGCAACCGTTAAACGCTATAAGAGAGTGAAAGCAAAGGCCTATTATAAGTCCATAAACACTATAAATAACCTGCCGGAAGTCTCTGTTGAGGGATCGAGAAAGGTAGAAAAGATATCTGTACAGAAGGGCAAGGCAGAGATTAAGGTTACGATGAATCCCAATTCGGTTATGCTTTTGATCTTAAAGAAAGATTCTGGAGACAATGCAAAGCAATAGCCGGGCCATTAAGATATCAGCTCTGGCCGCAGTAACGGGGGCCTTTATAGGAGCCTTTGTCTTTGCGGAAGTTTATATTGTCAATGCGCTCGACAATATGGTGGATATAACTTTTCTGGGCACTAATATCTTCCGGCTCTTTGACTTCGAGCTCACCGTAGCACTTTTCGCGCTTATAATATTTCTGCTGATTCTCATTAAACTTCTCTCGCGTACCTACAGCCTTGAGAGGGTCTTTGTGATTCTCTTCATCGTGGGGCTGCAGACCACGGCCCTTACGACTATGGGGCGTTTTGATTTCAGCGAGATAATCATCATCCTCTTCGCCTTCATCTTGCTCGTAAAGCTCTTTAACCCCGAGCGTAGCCTAACGCTTACCGCCTTTGATCTTCTGAACCTGTTTTTCATAATAACCCTAATACTGCCTGTTGTTAATAATAACATCGTCATGCTTGTGGACTCTCTTGTAACGGGCGTAAAGATGTTTTTCATACCACTGATCTTCGTTAATTATCTTAAGGACATGGATCAGGTTAAGTTCGCGATAAAGTGGTTTCTCGTGATGACCTTTATATCTTCACTCATCGCTATAGCCCAGAGCGCCTTATACCTGGGTACTGGGTACGCCCTCATAGGGTTTATAGAGAGGAGCGAGCTGAAATTCATGTTCGAGTCTACACCCATTGGTACGATGCTGAGGGTTCCGGCCTTTTTCGGCACATACAAACCCTTTACCTTTTTTCTCGATGCCTCACTTCTCCTTCTGCTAAATACATTGTTTTACTGCCGCTTAGCCTTAAGAGAGAAAATCCTTATCAGCGCCGTAGCCGGTGTTATGATGACCGCTCTTATTCTTACATTTTCCAAGGACGCTTACCTTTCTTTCTTTATAGGAGCTTCAATCTCCATCATAGTCTGGCGCCCGCGGTATCTATTGCATTGGGTCGCCCTCGCCCTCCTGGTATTGGCTCTCGCCGAGGCCTTCGGGGTCGTAGACAAGGCCTGGGAGAGCATACACAATGAGATTACGTGGCAGGAGTACCGCATCAGAGTACTTCTGGCAAATGACGGAATATATGGATTTATCTACAAACATCCCTGGGTGGGGATCGGTGTGAGGAATACCCCTGTTTATACCGCGCATTTTAACGGATGGCCGGCTCACAACAGTTTTATCCAGGCCGCCGATGCAGGCGGGGTGGTGGGGCTTCTGGTCTACTTTGCCCTTATAGCCTATACATTCAAGTGCCTACTGAAGCTGCTTATGATTATCCCACGGGGGCAGGACCGATGGATTAGCATGGGGCTATTCACCGGTTTTATAGCCTTTGTAATAATGGCTCAGATACATCCATTTTATCTTGACCGGTTTCTCTGGCTCTATATGGGGCTTACCAAGGCAGCTGAGCTAAAATATATAGACCCCGGCCCTCTTGCTGCGTTGAGTGCCGCCTGAGAAAGGGCTCATAGTAAAAAAAACCTGCACTTATGGTTTAGAGGCGCTGCTTTTAAGGTCATTACGGTACTTGACCCATGGCCGGCCGCTTGAGTTCCTCCCCCCTGCTTTTAAGGGCGGAACTGATCTGATATGTAATTTCCTTTGAAGTGGCCCTCAAAAAAAGCTTTTGGAGAACTTATTGGGCGCCCTGATCAGGCCTTTTGCAGCCACCTTTGAGAGATAATAACAATTAATGTAGCAGATGCCATATTTTTACACCATATTTCCTGTTTTTATGTTATACTTGTTACAGTAATATAATCTTTTGAGGCCATTTTCATAGATGTTATCAGTAAAATGGTCAAGAAGAGGTTTGTTCCATCGTGGGCGATTGTATGTCCCTGGAGTAAAAAAAATCTTTAATTCATTTATACCGGAGATAAAAAAAGGGTAATTGCAGGGTCTTATCCGCACTCGGGAGTACGGTTTAATATAAGGCCTTAGTCCATGGCAACAGGTTCATTGCAGAGAGTTTTATTATGCATAGGCAGGGAACTCTTTTAACATCAAGACGAGGAGGCGCAAGTGTCAATTAAGGGTTATGGAGTTTTTATTATTTCTTTAATAATGTCGGTAAGTACAGCGGCCTTTGCCGGGCAGCAGCGTCCCGCGTTTGTGCCCGGTGAATTGATTGTCCGTTTTAATGATGGCGTTAAGCAGGCTTCTGTAAATAACGCCCTCGGTAAGGTCAAGGGTAAGCTGGTAAAGCGTTTCCCGAATATCAATGCCCTACATGTAAGCGTTCCCGCCGGTACGGCCAGGCGGGCCGTAAGGATATTGAAGGGGCTAAAAGGCGTTAAATACGCCGAGCTCAACGCCTTGAGGTATATGAACGTCACTCCCAACGACACAGACTTCGCAAGTCTCTGGGGCCTTAATAATACGGGCCAGACCGCTGGTACTTTTGATGCCGATATTGACGCGGCCGAGGCCTGGAACAGCTTTACGGGAGACCCCAATATGGTGGTAGCCGATATAGACACCGGCCTTGATATGACCCACCCTGATATCGCCGCCAACGTCTATACGAACCCCGGCGAGATAGCCGGAAACGGCATAGATGATGATGCTAATGGTTTTGTTGATGACGTCCATGGATGGGACTTTGCCAGTAACGACAATGACCCATCCGATACTGCCACTTTATGCGGCGGGCATGGTACACATACGGCCGGAACCATAGGCGCCGCCGGTAATAACGGCGTAGGCGTAACGGGAGTTAACTGGAATGTAAAGATAATGCCCCTTAAGGTCTTTAAGGTCTTTTTCGGCCTCTTCTGTTCGGCATCTTCTACGGATATAATACAAGCTATTAATTACGCGTCCTCCATGGGCGTGCGGGTATCGAACAACTCTTACGGCAGTACCTCCTTCGGGCAGGCCGAGAAAGACGCAATAGGGGCCTCGAAGAGCGTTTTTGTGGCCGCCGCCGGTAATGACGGCGTGAACACTGATACTGCGCCTCAGTATCCATCGGCCTATGATCTTCCCAATATAATCTCCGTTGCCGCAACAGACCATAATGACGTCATGTCCACTTTTTCAAACTTCGGCATTGTCACCGTAGACCTTGCGGCCCCCGGCGAGTCGATTCTCTCCACCACGCCCGGTAATACCTACAGCTTCTTTAGCGGAACCTCCATGGCCACCCCTCATGTAACAGGAGCGGCTACCCTCTTATTGGCCAAAGATCCCACACTCACGGTAAACGAGGTAAAGTGGAGGCTCCTTGCCGGTGTAGACCCCATCGGCGGACTCCCTGTTGGCACCGGAGGCCGTCTTAATATCAACAATACCTTCCTCTTTCCCGCTCCGGTGGTGACAATGGCCCTGGTGCCTATAGGCCCCACGACAGTGGCCCGCGGAGGAAGTCTATCATACTCCGTTACCCTCAGTAATACCGATGCTTCAGTGCACTCTGTTAATGCAAGCCTGGTTGCCGTCTTCCCCGATGGGCACGAGGTGCTCCTTGATTCAAGAACATTAAACGTGGGCGCCGGAGCTACTCTGCATGCCAACTTTACAAAGACAGTACCTCGCGCTGTTTCGACAGGCGTGTATGATATCGCCGCCAGGGCAGAGGTTACGGGTACGAGTTTTGATGAGGACATAGTTACTTATACTATTACCCCATAGGTTATGCGCTTCGGGGGCGGCCTTTCGGGGCCGTCCCCGGGCTCAATACCTGAGGACAGCCCTGGAGATAAGGCCGCTATGGCTATCTCTGAGTCTGTATAGGCATGGAGATTGTATTTCTCTCTTAACTTTTTTAGCCTTGATACAAGGCTTATACCTGTAGAGCCGTTGCCTCTATAGTGAAGCTGCGCCGCCGGGGTTAGACGCTATTTAGATCCGAGGCTTTCTGCAGCTCTTGCCGCATAATCTCTTTATTCTTGAGAGCCCCCTCCCTTGACATTTGATGATTGGTTGTGGAATAATGCTCTGAGAGTTTTCTTTTGCCGCGGGGAGCCTTTCGCGGCCCTATACTCTCTGCGGCTGGCTGCAGACCATGAAATGGAGTTTTTAAAAGAGCCGCTCTCATATCGGCGCTCTTGTGCTAAGCGGTATTATTCAGTATTGATTCTAAATCTCAGTGATTTCATCATCCCCCCCCCATCTTCGAGACTCTTCAAAAGGAACCTTGAAATATAATTCTTTAGAGCAGCATCGTGACGAAGGAGAGACTTGGATAGAGGGAAAAATTTTTTCTTATCTATAAAGGGGAGGGTTTTTCGTCCGCTCGGCGCGGTTTAGATAGCGGGTGTAACGGGTTATAATTATTGATGCTTCTTCCCGGTAAAGGGCAAGGGCGCGCTCTTTTTTGAGAGGCTTGCCTTGAGAGTTTACCCCGGTTTCAGGTGATAGGGGGGGCGGGAGTTTTTAAGAATTTTATTCTTTGAAAAGGCTTATGGCGATGATATAATATAAAATTGAGTTGCAGCCTCATTGAGAAGGGCTCAACTAATAAGGAAGAAACTCATGGCAATAGGCGCCTTGCCTTAAGCCTCGGGCCGTTATAGATATGAGAGTAGCCCCGGGCGGCCTTTATCATAACATCTTATCCCATCACGTGAATCTTAAGTTCATAACTTCATGTCCGCTTCTTCCGGACGAGACTTCATTTTAAAATATTTAACATAGGGGGACCCTTTGTCGCAGATGAGAAAGAAAAGATGCCTTGCCGTTGGCCTTGACGGCGTATCGCGCGGTCTTGTGGTCAGGTATATGGATATGGGCCTTATGCCGCGTGTAAAAGAGATTTTATCCGGCGGGTTCAGCCTCCATGAGATGGACGCATCCATTCCCGATGTATCATCAACCTCGTGGGCCTCATTCCTTACCGGCACTAACCCCGGCGAACACGGCATATACGGCTTCATGGACCTTAGGCCCAATGCATACTCCATGTATTTTCCCTCATACAGTCATATGGGCGCGCCCTCAATCTGGGATATTATCGGAGGCACGGCAGGGGAGAAGAAGTCCACCCTCCTTGATAGATACGGGAATAATTTTCCCGAGCCCCTGCGCTCTGTTGTCATGAATATACCTGAGACCTATCCCGCAGCACCCATGAACGGCATACTTACCGCGGGTTTTGTCTGTATTGACCTGGAAAAGGGTACTTATCCCGCCTCGGCCTATGATTACCTTAAATCCATTGGCTACCGCTCTGATGTGGACTCCACCAAGGCCGTTACAGACCCTGATGGATTTTTCGAGGAGGTGGATTTTGTACTGGACAGGCGTGTGGAGGCCTTTACGCACTACATGGGCGGCGACCCCTGGGACCTCTTTATTGCCGTCATTACCGAGACGGACAGATTGCATCACTTCTTCTTTGACGCGGCCTTTAATGAGTCCCATAAATATCATGGCCGCTTCATTAATTTTTATCAGAAACTCGACGGGATTATCGGCACACTCTTTGCCCGTTTCCATGACCTAACGGGCGGCGAGGGGTTCTTTATGACCATGTCGGACCATGGTTTTACGGAGCTTAAGAAAGAGGTTTATATAAATACCCTCTTCGAAAAAGAGGGGCTGCTGCACCTTGATGAGACAAAAGAATATTTTGAGCAGATAAAGGCCCCTACAAAGGCCTTTGCCATGGAGCCCGCGAGGATATACCTGAACTTGCAGGGAAAATATCCCGAAGGAGCCGTCAGCCCCGATGAGGTCTCGGCCGTAAGAGAGCAGGTAAGGCGAGTCCTTAATTCGCTGAGTTTCGAGGGTAAGAAGGTCATAAAAGAGATTTATGATAATAACGACCTCTACAGCGGTGAGGCCGCAGGCAAGGGCCCTGATATGGTATGCCTTGCCAACGACGGTTTTGACCTTAAGAGCGCCTTTAAAAAGACCGAAGTATTTGGTAACGGCAGGTTCACGGGCATGCATACTCGTCATGACGCGCACTCAATTCTGCCTGATTCGGCGGTCCCTGATAAGCGTCTGCATATAGAGTCCCTTGCCTCTATTATACTGGATTATTTTTCCGCTTAATTTTTTTAATACCAAGGAGAAGTTATGGACCAGCTCACAATGCTTGAGAATAAAAGTATCTTTATCATCCGTGAGGCCTATGCCAAGTACAAGGACATAGCCCTGCTGTGGTCTGTTGGAAAAGACTCCACCACACTTTTGTGGTTATGCCAGAAGGCCTTTTTCGGCAAAATTCCATTTCCCGTCATACATATTGATACGGGGTATAAGTTTCCGAAGATGTATGAGTTCCGCGACCACTACGCCAAGGAATACGGCCTTGACCTTATAGTAGGGCGCAACAAGGAGGCCCTTGATGGCGGTATGGGCCCCGGTAAGGGCAGCAAACTTGATTGCTGTAATGAGCTTAAGACCAACGCCCTGAAGCAGACCATCGCAGAGCATGGTTTTAAGGCCCTTCTTCTGGGCATCAGGCGTGACGAGCACGGCATACGGGCAAAGGAGAGGGTCTTTTCACCGCGAGACGAGAACTTTCGATGGAATTACGAGGACCAGCCCGCTGAGCTCTGGGATCAGTATAAATCAGAGTCCGAGGGCGAGGACCACGTACGGGTACACCCCATCCTGCATATGACGGAGCTTGATATCTGGAAGTATATAAAAAGAGAGAACCTTCCAATATCAGAGCTTTATTTCAGTAAAGAGGGCAAGCGCTTCCGTTCCATCGGCTGCGAGCCATGCTGCGGCCCCGTGCCCTCAAATGCCAGTAACGTAGATGAGATAATAGACGAGATAGCCAACGCGACGACCTCGGAGAGGGCAGGCAGGGCGCAGGACAAGGAAGACGCCTATACCATGCAGAAACTCCGTGCCTTAGGGTATATGTAATATAAAAAAATCAGGAGAATCGATTATGGAAGAGAGAGAACTTCATATAGTTATCGTAGGGCACGTGGACCACGGCAAGAGCACCCTTGTCGGCAGGCTCTTTTATGATACGGGCTGCCTGTCTCCGTCTAAGATGGAGGAGATAAGAGAGAGCTCCGCCGCCGAGGGTGCGGACGGTAAGATAGAGTTTGCCCATGTCATGGATTGCCTGCAGGAAGAACGTGATCAGGGCATTACCATAGACATTGCCCATACATTTTTTCATACAGATAGAAGAAGATATGTTATCATAGATGCCCCCGGACACAGGGAGTTTCTGAAAAACATGATTAGCGGCACCTCTCAGGCCGAGGCTGCCATTATGCTCGTAGACGCCGCCCGAGGTGTTGAGGAGCAGACGCTCAGGCACTGCCATGTGCTGGGACTGCTTGGCATAAAGCAGGTAGCTGTGCTCCTTAATAAGATGGATCTGACGGGGTACTCGCAAGATTCATTTACTACGGTAAAAAATGATATTGGGAAGGTTCTTACTGGCCTTGGCATCACCCCCTCTTATGTCATACCCATCTCGGCAATGGAGGGCGATAACGTCGCGGCAAAGTCTGAGAACATGAAGTGGTATGACGGCCCTACGGTGCTTAGCGCCCTTGACAGCTTCGAGTCGGTAAAGGCCAAGGACCGTGGCATGAGGTTTCCCGTGCAGGACGTATATGACATTGATGGGCAGTCCATAGCCGTAGGCAGGGTAGAGGCAGGGGTTCTTCGCGCAGGTGAAGATGTAGTTATACTTCCCGATACTACGAAGGCGCGCCTCGGTGAGATAAAAAAATACCTTGAAGAGGGCATAAAAGAGGCCCCCGCAGGAGATGCCGTAGGTATTACCGTGGAGGGTATTACCCTTAAGAGAGGGCAGATAGTTGTTGATAAGGTTGAGTCCAAGGTAACAGATACCGTAAGGGCCAATATATTCTGGATGGTGGACAAGGACTACACCCTTGGTAAATCCCTTACCTTCAAGTGCGCCACTCAGGATGTGAAGGGCACTATAGATAAGATATACCAGAGGTTTGACCCCGCTTCCATCGAGGTGGTGGAGCGTGACGCCTCTGTTATTAAACCCTCTGAGGTTGCCGAGGTAGAGATAAAACTTGATAACCCGGTAGTTGTGGACTCTTTTTTGAGTATACAGGAGACGGGGCGTTTTGTCCTTGAGCACGACGGCTTTACCGTTGCCGGCGGAATTATCCTCTAAGACGCGGGCGGTAATTTGAAACGTGGGTTATTCTTGAAAGGCCGGGACTGCCTTGAAAGATCTGTGGTCTTTTGAGGTTGGGGTTATACTATAAGATATCTAATGTCTACATCCCGATGGGTAGGTAATATAGAGATGAAAAAACAGGTAGTATCAGCCCCCGGCCCCATGTATAGGCTCTGTGCTGACAGGCGCGGCTTTACCCTTATAGAGCTTATGGTGGTAATCGTTATACTGGGTATACTTGCCGCCATTATAGCCCCCCGGGTTATAGGGCGCACCGATGAGGCCAAGGTCACCGAGGCCAGGGTGCAGATAAAGAACTTCGAGACAGCCATAAAGCTATATAAGATAGATAACGGCCGCTATCCCACTACAGAGCAGGGCCTTAACGCCCTTGTCGCAAAGCCTACTGTAGGTATAATTCCAGGGAACTGGCGCGTCGGAGGGTATCTGGATAACAGGAGAATACCCAAGGACCCATGGGGTAATCCATACATATACGCCTCACCGGGGCTCAGCGGCGATTATGATATCCTTTCTCTTGGAAGGGACGGAACAAGAGGGGGGGAGGGTTATGACGGGGATGTGGAGAGCTGGAATATCAAGTAAGAGAGGGGGTGCCAAGGGGTGGGGCCGCAGTGGTTTCACGCTCATTGAGCTCATTGTTGTTATCGCCATCCTCTCTACCGTGCTGCTCATCGCCTTTCCCGGCATCAAGGCCCTTGAAGGATATGGTTTTACATCAGACGCGAGGCGCATGGCGGGGCTTATTCGCCGCCTTGACGATGTCGCCACTACGGATGGTCTCTATTACAGGTTCTGGTTTTATGTAGAAGAAGAGAGTGTAAAAGTAGAGGCTTCTCGAGATGGTGAGGAGTTTACTCCCCCTGAAGACCATGAGATAGGGGGCTTCAGTCTTGGCCGTACTACAGAGATTGAAGATGTTGTCATAGCAGGTCTCGGCAAAGTCTCCACAGGAGAGGCCGCCGTTATCTTTAATCCTTCAGCAGGGGCCGACCCCTTTAACCTGCATCTCAGGCAGGGCGACTCGATGCTCACCTTAAGCTACAACCCCTACTCCGGTAAAGTCAAAATAATTCAAGGTTATGTGTAGAGGCAGCTCTCGGCCGGGTGCGGCCCGCCGAGGAGGTGACTTCGGAGAGGGAGGTTTTACCCTTCTTGAGATAATGGTGGCCCTGGCTATTCTCGGTGGCGTCATCGTAACGGTGCTTGCGAGTATTAGTTACCACCTTACCGTAATGGACAGCAATATGACGAAGACCCTCTCTGCCATGCTTGCCTCTGATAAGCTGGAGCGGATAAGGCTCTCGGGTGAAACCGCTGATAAAGAAGGCGATTTTGGTCCCGCTTATGAGGGTTTCTCGTGGAGTTTTACCTCGAAAAAATCTGATTTCAGCGGGATTAGAGCTGAGTCTATTACCGTGAGCCGTGTTGGCGGCTCCGGAGTTACGCTTGAGACCATGGTCGCGGGCGAGTAGAAATGCACCTTAAGAGAAACGGCGTGGATAATGAAAAGATAAAAAAGGCATCTTGCACCCCCTGCCGCGGTAAGAGCGGCTTTACCCTTGTGGAACTCCTCATAGCCGTTGCTATCCTCGCGGTAATTGTTACCGCTATATATGCCACCCTCTTTAACGTGCTCACAACACGCGAAAATATGCAGGCAAATATGGACCGCCTGCGCTCCTTCCGGCGTTTTTCGACTACCTTTTCACGCGAGGCGCGCGCCTCTTTTTTCAGCCCCGAAAACTCTCTCTCTCTATGGAGCGGCACGGCGACGGCCTCTACCCCCCCTCTTGCCAGTATCTCCATGACTTATTTTACCTATTCTTCGGGCCGTGACCGCTCCGGCGACCTCATGGCCGTAAGCTACAGCGCCGAGAACTCAGATAAGGGTATTACCCTTTATAAAGAAAGCTGGAACCCTTATACGGGCGAGAGGGGGATTAAGGCCGAGGTTATGGAAGGAATAGAGGGCTTTAGCGCCAGTTTTTACGATGGTGATAAGTGGGTAGACTCATGGGACGGCGAGAGCCGCAAGGGACCGCCCGCGGCGGTGAACCTTACTATAGATATAAAGGCCCTCGGGGGAGTAAAGACACTTAGCACAACAGTACTTACCATGGTGAAGTGAAGATGAGGGTATTAGCAGAAAAACTACGGGGCGAGCAGGGCTTCGCCCTTATAATAACGCTCCTTGTTACGGCTATAATCGTCAGCCTACTTGGCGAGATAGTTTTTTCCGTGCACATGGATACTACTGCTGCAGCCGGGTATATTGATTACGAGAACGCCGGTATTATGGCCGGAGACGGCCTTCCTGTGGCCGTTGCTTTTTCCCGTGAGATTAACGAGGCCGGTTATACCTATCTTGGGGAAGATAAAGGAGTTAGAAGCCTTAAAAATGAGAGAGGAGAGCTTAATGTAAGACTTTTTGATGAGTCCGGAAGGTTGTCTCTTAACGCTATTGTCTTTAAAAATGGAGAGATAAATCAAGACTATTATGATATGTATATAAGGTTACTCGGCGAGTTGGGACTTCCTGCTTCTCTTGCCGGAAGCCTTGCCGATTGGATAGATTCTGATGATTCCGCGAGAAAAGACGGCGGTGAAAATAACGATTATTATCTTCGCCTCAGCGCCCCCTATGCCTCAAAGGGCGCTCCTCTCTCTACGGTTGAGGAGCTTTACCTTGTAAAGGGTTATGGGGTAGATGAAGTCAAGGCCTTAAGGGAATTTGTTACCGTTAAGACCAATGGCAAGGTCAATATCAATACCGCGCCGGGGCCGGTTTTAAGGGCCCTCTCACCTGAAATCACCGATGAGATGGCCCGTGATGTGATATCATATAGAGCTGGTACGCCTTTTCGTAATACCGCGGATATAAGAAAGGTATCTGGTTTTGAACAGCTCGGCTTTAACCTTCAGAACCGTATAGTCGTAAAGAGCCGGATATTCAGGGCCCTTATTACGGCACGTGCGGGCAGGTCAAGGAGCACGGCCGAGGCCGTCTTTGAGAACAGTGATAAGGAATCCACCACATATTATTACAGGCAGAGGTAATGTCAAAAGCACTGCTCATAATTGATATAGGAAGAGATTCCGTTAAGGGATGTCTACTCACTTCAGGTAACGGCGATGGGAAAGTTTGCACTGAGACTCCTCTTAAGGGCGAGCTTAAGGCAGCCCTTAATACGCTTATTAAGGATTTGGAAGGGGCAGGACGTGGGGCTTGTTCCAGGGTTATTCTGGGGCTTCCGGCCGAGGTCTTTAGTCTAAGGGTGGTGGAAGTCCCCATAACTGATAGAGAGAAGGTGGAGGAGATATTACCCTTTGAACTTTCGGAGAGGCTTGTTAAGGGTACGGAAGAATTTATATTTGAGGCTTCTGCCATGGCAGGCGGGCGCACCATGGCCGTGGCCCTTGAAAAGACCGTAATGCGCGAATACCTTGGAATACTGAGGGACCTGGGGCTTGAACCGTTCATGGTGAGCTGCGCGTTATTATGTAAGGATAAGCTCCTTGGCAAGGTAAATAGCGCTGAAGCTCCGGCGGCTTTTCTTGATAATGAATCCATAGTCATCTCTGACGGCTGGGAGCCCCTGTTATATAAAAAGGTCTCAAGCGATGTAGATGTTAAGCTGGCCCTTGCAAGTCTTGAATCTGTGGGGGTGGAGATAAAGACTTTTTACTGCTGCGGTACCGCGGCAGAGGCCCTCGTGCCCCCGGGGCGTGAGGTCTGTATCGTAAAAGACTGGGATGAGAGGTTTACCGGAGTATCAGCTCTTGCCCTGCAGGTAAGCGAGAGGGCAAGGGGAACCGTAAACTTCAGAAAAGGAGAGTTTGCCGATACAGAAGCCTTGGAGAGGGCAAGAAAGGGCTTTAAGGTTACAGCGCTCCTTGTCTTGCTTGTGGCCCTATTATGGGGCGGTCTCGTAACTCTTCAATCGCGGCGCCTTAGCGCTCGGGCCGGGCAGATGAAAAAAGATATCCGTCTCTCTTACCAAGAGGCCTTCCCAGCGGAGTCTGCGGTCGGGGACCCATCTTATCAGCTTGAGATAAAGCTCAAAGAGCAGTCAAAGGATATGGGGCTTATGGGGCGGGGCGTGGGGGTCCTTGATAACCTGAGGCTTCTGGCGAAGGCCGGGGGCGCGGCGGGGGTTACGTTATATCATCTTTCCATGAGCGGCCAGAGGGTTACGGCAAAGGGAAAGGCCCCGTCTTTTGAGAAAGCCGCGCAGTTTAAGGACGAGCTTATTAAACTTAAGGCCTTTAGAGCTCCGGCCCTTACAGATGTAAAGACGAGTATCGGCGGAGGTGTTACTTTTTCCGTTGCCCTTGATATAAATCGTAAAGGGGCCTCCTCCGGGCTCTTGAATAGAGAGTAGAGGGCGGGGTTTTCCGATATTATGGAATCACGTAAAATTTTAAAGAGCCTCTCTTTGAGACAACTCCTTATCGGTAAGTACGTACTTGCCGTCGTGCTTCTTGTGGTCTTTATCGCCGGCACCTGTAGTTATCTTTCCGCAGTAAAGGCAAAGCTATCGGCAAGAGAGCGCGAGTTCAGCGAGTTTTCAGAGAAGATGGAGGCTTATACCCGGGGCCTTTTGGAGACCGGCCCCATAAAGCAGAGGCTGGCAGGCTCCGGAGGCGCTGCCTCTCCTGTTGCGGCCATGGAAGAGATAGGCAGAGAGCTTGGTTTAAAGAATAATCTCAGCTCCTTTAAGGGAGCTGAAGAATCTCTCTCAGAGGGCTACAAGATAGGGAGCGTAGAGGTCTCCTTAAAGGACATTACCATTAATCAGTTTGTAAACCTTTTGTATGAGATAGAGCGTTATCCGGGCCTTCTTCTTGTAAAAGAGCTGGACCTTGAGACGGGTTTTGAGGACAATAAGACGCTGGACTGTACTTTAAAGGTACTTCTTATACAACGGGCCGCTTCTTAGATTTCGCCTCTTCTCTCTGAATAACTATGCTTTTGCCCGGCGGCCGTTCTTGAGTATATATATATGAGTGTGAGATCAATGTCTATAAGAGGATTAAAGAGCGGGATAAACGTCTCGTTGTATATTAATTTACTGCTCCTTCTCGCGGCCCTCTTTGTTGCTGTGCTTCTTGCGCGCGAGTACGCTTCTACAAAGGTGCCCGGCGGGGGCGGTATCGGCAGTCTTTCGGGAGCTTATAAGCAGGGTAAGGTAAAAAGCTCTTTTACCGATTATACTATTATAGGCATGAGCGGGGTGCTTGGCGCTCGTACCGTATTAACGCCCATCCATAAGAGGACGGTCAAAAAGGCCGGCAGCGTTGCTGCGGCAGCGGCGGTAAACTCAGATGCCGTTCTTCTAGGTACTGTGACAGGTGCCGGCGGTGGTGATAAGGGGTCTATGGCGATATTCAGGAATAAGGCCACGGGAGGCGAAGAGGTCATCGCGCGCGGCGAGTCCGTATTCGGTATAGGCAGGCTTGTAAGTGTGAGTCAATACCGGGCGGTTGTAGAGAGCGGCGGAAGGCTCTTAACATTTACTATGGATTTAAGTGATAAAGAGAGGGAGATGTTTAAGACTAAGTCCGGTTCTGGCGGTAGAGGCGCTTTTGTTCCCGGCTCCGGGGGTATTGGCTCGAGAAGAGGTCTTGGGGTCTTCGGCCCGCAGGGTCCGAATCCTTTTACGGGTAAGACCTCTAAGGCCCTTGCCAAACCCGTGGGTAAAGGCAAATGGTTAATAGACAAGAGGGCCCTTGAGAATAGCCTTAAGGATTCAAACAGCTTTATATCAGACGCGAGGTTTTACCCCTACAGGGAAGGCGGTGTTGTAAAGGGTTTTATGCTGAGTCAGGTGCGGCCTTCCGGTGTTTTTTACGGTCTTGGCATCAGGAGCGGTGATATAATTCTCAGGGTAAACGATTATACTATTGACGCGCCTGAGAAGGCCATGAGTCTCATGAAGGGTCTAAAGGGCGAGACGGACGTAAAGGTTGACCTTTTGAGGCGCGGCCATGCGCAGACATATAAATACGAGATAAGGTAAAGAGGTCTTATATGAATATTTTAAAGAGAGTTTTTATCAGCTTCCTGTTCTTCCTGTCTCTGGGCTTCTTAAGCTCCGGCCCCCTCTACGGTGCCTCGGGAAGTTCCGGTAATATCGCCATGAACTTTCATGATGTTGAGATAAGCACGGTTGTGAGGTTTATAAGCGAGACCACGGGCAAGAACTTTATTTACGATAACAGGCTCAAGGGCAAGATAACCATAATTGCCCCCAGGGAACTCTCCCGAGCAGAGGCCTTCGACCTCTTTGTCTCTGTAATGGAGCTTAAGGGCTTTACCGTCATTAATACCGGCAGCGCCTACAGGGTATCTCCGCTTTCCATGATCAAGCAGGGCCCTGTTGCGGTATCAAAGGGCAAGGAGCGCCCCCTAAGGGCCAATGAGTTATATATGGCGCGGCTCATACCCCTTGAGCACCTCACTCCCGGGGATCTTCTGCCGGTGCTGACCCCTATTGTATCGCGTCAGGGGTACATGGCCGCCTTTGGCACTTCCAACTCTATTCTTATCCTGGATACGGCACGCAATATTAACAAGATTTTAAAGGTTGTTGAGTACCTTGATATTAAAGGCATATCCAGTCCCTCTGAGCTGGTGATGCTCAAATACGCCATGGCCGAGGAGATGGTGGAGACGCTTAATAAATACAAGTCCGGCGGAGGCAAAGGTGTAGTTATGGCAGGTCAGCCGCCCATGAGCCCCCTCGCCTCCAAGAAGATAGCCATAGCGGTAAAGCGCCTGAATGCCGTCATTATTATCGGTAACGATGCCGAGAGGCAGAAACTTAGAGACCTTATCACTCTTCTTGATGTCCGACCCTCGGAGGTGAGATCGAGGATAAATGTATATTACCTTGAGAACGCCGATGCCGGAGAACTCGCCAAGACCCTTGAAAAGGTTATGAGCTCGGCCCCAAGCAGTACGATGACAACGGGCGGTAAGCCTAAAAAACCCGTGAAGGTTCAGTCCCGCTTTACTTATCCTATTGTCATAACCCCTGATGTGGATACGAATTCCCTGATTATAATGGCCCAGCCCGATGATTATCTTAGCCTTGTGGATGTTATAAAGCAGCTCGACAGGCGGCCCTCGCAGGTCTATGTGGAGGCCATGATAGTGGAGGTATCTGTTGACAGGGCCAGAGACCTTGGAACGAAGTGGCGTCTTGCGGCAGAGCAGAACGGCGCGCCCGTGACCATAGGGGGCTTTGGTTCCGTGGATTCGAGCACAATGAGTAATATTGTCAGCGGTCTGGCGGGTTTTAGTCTCGGCGGCGTGGGCAACCTCTTTGATTTTACGGCAAGACAACCCGACGGTTCAACCGTCACCCTCGGTACCCAGGGGTTTTCAGTGCTCTTCAACCTCAGCGACTTTAAAGACGTGGTAAACGTCCTAAGCACGCCTCAGATACTTACATCGGACAATCAGGAGGCCGAGATAGTCGTAGGCGATAACGTGCCTTTTTTAAGCTCCCTTGAGAGGAGCTCTTCGACGACAAATCAGCCGGTTCTCCAGTCCATTGAGAGAAAAGACGTAGGCGTTACCCTTAAGATAAAGCCGCAGATAAGCAAGGGTGAGTATATAAAACTCGATATCTATCAGGAGATATCTTCTGTTACCCCAACGACTCAGACCGCGGGCGTAAGCGCATCGGATATTATCACCTCAAAGCGTTCGGCAAAGACCACTGTCGTGGTAAAGGACAGGCAGACCATAGTTATAGGCGGGCTTATTCAGGACAAGATTGTGAAAAATGATACCCGTGTACCGGTGCTGAGTAAGATACCGCTCCTTGGATGGCTTTTTAAATCCACTACAAAGAGCAAGGAGAAGACGAACCTTCTTGTGTACCTTACCCCTACTATAGTGCGTGATTTTGATGACCTTAAGGCTTTAAAAGAGAAGAAGGATAAAGAGTTCAGGGATGCCAGCTCTACGCCTGCCCTTGATGATAAGGGCGGTGCGGAGCGGCCCGTTGAGAAGTAGTCTGTTTAATATGAGAGTGTCTTAGGTATGGCAAGAGAGTTGGCAGAAAAAAATAATGCTCTCACTGACGAGGCATCTTCGGTGGCCGGGCGTATGGCCGCCAGGTACGGCCTGCCTTTCAGGGAGACCCTTGACGAAAATGACGTAGACCCTTTTTTCCTTGAGCAGCTCCCTATAAGTTTTGTTAAGACCAACCATGTCCTCCCCCTTAAAAAAGAAGAGGAGAGGCTCTCTGTGGCTATCTCAGGGGCTGATTCCCTTCTTGCCCTTGATGACATGGAGAGGCTTTTCTCACTGCCTCTCTCGCCTGTCTTTGTCCCTGCCGATAAGATACTCGGGATCGCAAACCGCTTTTATGAGCGCCTCTCAGGCTCTGCCAACGAGGTAATGGAGGAGCTGCATACCGAGAGTCTTGACGAGATAGCCAGCCAGTGGCAGGGCCCCCGTGATCTCCTTGACCTTAACGACGAGGCCCCCATAATAAAACTCCTGAACTCCGTGCTGGGCCAGGCCGTAAAGGACCGCGCAAGCGATATTCATATCGAGCCCTTTGAGAAGAAGATAGACGTTCGCTTCAGGATAGACGGCATCTTGTACCCTGTGCTCAGCCCCCCGCGCGTTATTCAGGAGGCCCTTGTATCAAGGGTAAAGATAATGGCCGGGCTTAATATAGCCGAGAAACGGCTGCCCCAGGACGGCAGGATAAGGCTTCTTGTGGCAGGTAAAGATATAGACGTGCGTGTATCTATCGTGCCCACTTCCTTCGGAGAGCGCGTGGTAATGAGGCTGCTTGATAGAAAGTTCGGCCTTGTTGCTCTCTCGGGGCTCGGCCTTGACCCTGTAAGGATAGAAGAGGTGGAGCGCGTGCTCTCAAGCACCAGCGGTATAATCCTTGTTACAGGCCCTACCGGCTCAGGTAAGACCACGAGCCTCTACGCCTATATTAACAGCATAAACAGCAAGGAGCGCAATATCATAACCGTAGAAGACCCCGTGGAGTATCAGATACAGGGGATAGGGCAGATTCAGGTCGCGCCGAAGATAGATCTTACATTTGCAACGGGGCTGCGCTCCATACTGAGGCAAGATCCTGATGTGATTATGGTAGGTGAGATACGCGACATGGAGACTGCGGAGATGGCGGTGCAGGCCTCCATGACAGGCCATCTCGTGCTATCCACCCTTCATACCAACGATGCCCCCACGGCCGTTACACGCCTTGTGGATATGGGGATTGAGCAGTTTCTTGTGGCCTCATCCCTCGTAGCCGTTATCTCGCAGCGCCTTGTAAGGGTGTTATGCGAGTACTGTAAAGAGCCTTATACCCCCGAGGAGGAAGAGAAGGCCCTATTCAAGAACGGGCCCCTGCCTTCTACCCTTTACAGGCCAGCCGGATGCGAGAAGTGTTTTAAGACCGGTTTTTACGGTCAGACCGGTATCTTCGAGTTCATGTCCGTTGACAAGGGGCTTCGGGCCATAATATTAAAAAACCCCGATGCCGCGACCTTGCGTGATTATCTTGCAGAGAATGGTGTAAAGACCCTCCGTGAGGACGGGCTCGATAAGGCGAGAGAGGGGACGACGAGCCTTGAAGAGGTGGTGCGCGTTACGCATTTTGATTGAGGTTTACTGGTACCATGCCGATATTCCATTACAGGGCCTATGACAATCTCGGTAAAGAGGTAAGCGGTCAGATTGAGGCCTCGGGGGTGAAGGACGCAGCCTCGAGGCTTAAGAGTGACGGGCTCTTTCCTCATGAGGTCTCTCTGGAAGGGAAAAAAAGGGAGCTTTCTGCCTGGTTGAGGTCGCGTCTGCCGCGCGGCTCCTCCTCCATGGAGCTGGCTGGTGTCTCGCGTCAGCTTTCAACGCTTCTCTCGTCAGGGGCCTCTTTACACGAGTCCCTTGAGATTATAGTTCAGGAAACTGAGAATAAGTCCTTCAGGGGTTCCTTTATAGACGTTAAGGAGAGGCTTGCCGGGGGCAGCTCCTTCGCCGGAGCGCTCGACGCGCAGGCAGGGGCCTTTCCTGAGATGTACTGCCGTATGGTAGAGGCAGGTGAAGAAACGGGAAACCTTGAGAGCGTCATGGAGAGGCTCGCCGATTACCTCGAGGCCCGGGAACGTGTCTATGAGAAGGTAAAGACGGCCCTTGTTTATCCCGTGCTTATGACTCTCGTTGGTCTTGGTGTGCTCTCCTTTCTTGTTATCTTCGTTATACCGAAGATAACTACGATTTTTGAGGACACTTCGACGGCGCTCCCCCTTATTACCGTAATACTTCTTGGAGTTACTTCAATACTTAGGAGGTTCTGGCCACTTATACTGGCTATCGCAATAGCCATTCCCTGGGCAGCGGCAAAGTTTGTAAAGAAACCCCGGGGCAAGGCCTTTAAGGACAGGACGATTCTGCGCCTTCCACTTATCGGACAGACGGTTAAGAAATTTTATCTGTCCACTATGCTCCGTACCCTTGGAAGCCTTCTTCATAGCGGCGTGCCCCTCCTCGGCGCCCTTGACATGACGGGAAAGGTCCTTAATCACAGCCTCTTTCACGAGGTATTTTCTAATGCCGCAAGGGATGTTACAGAGGGCGGAGACCTGTCAAAGTCCCTCTCGGCCTCAGACCTTATCCCCGGCATGGTTGTGCATATGACGGCTATAGGCGAGAGGAGCGGTAATCTGCCGGAGATGCTGCTTCGTGCCGCGGATTCTTATGAGAGGGAGTTTAATACCTCTGTGGAGAGAGGACTCGCCCTTATGGAGCCCCTGCTTATACTTCTCATGGGAGCTGCCGTGGGTTTTATCGTCCTGGCTATTCTGCTGCCCATCTTTGAGCTTAATCAAATAGTAAAGTAATCTCCGCTTTCTTTTGGAAAAAATAATTTTTAATCGAGTTATGGTCTTCCTTTGTCCTCGCTGGTTTTAGAGCAGGGGAAAGGATGAATTGCCTCTAAAAGAGTCTCAAAAAGAAAACCAAACCAGGGGATGGACGTCGCTGCTTTAACCATACGAAGGAGCCCCTCTTATCATTATAAAACCCCCATCTGCTTTTATTTTGCAGAGGGGGGTTTTCAGGTTTCCTATATGGATGATTTATTATTTTGCGAAGAGCGCCTTGATGCCTGCCCTGAAGGGTTTTTTCGCTACGCCTTTTTCTGTGATAATGGCGGTGATCAACTTTGCGGGAGTAACGTCAAAGACGGGGTTTTTTATCTTTATCCCCGCGGGCGCCAGTCTCTTACCGCCGATGTGAGTAATCTCTTTTGTGCTCCGCTCCTCAATGGGTATCTCCGCACCGGTCTTAATATCCATGTCTATGGTAGAGGTGGGAGCGGCAACGTAAAAGGGTATCTTGTGCTCTTTGGCCAGTACGGCCACGGTGTAGGTGCCTATCTTGTTGGCTGCGTCTCCGTTGGAGGCGATCCTGTCGGCGCCTACCACAACGGCGTCTACAAGCCCCTCCTTCATCAGGTGCCCGGCCATATTATCGGCTATGAGTGTGACGTCAATGTTGTCTTTTTTAAGCTCCCAAGCCGTAAGGCGCGCGCCCTGTAAAAATGGCCTTGTCTCATCGGCGAGGACGCTGATGTTTTTTCCCTTCTCAACAGCCGCCCGTATTACGCCTAGTGCCGTGCCGTAGCCTGCCGTGGCAAGGGCCCCTGCGTTGCAGTGCGTAAGGACCGTGGAGTTTTTCTTTAAGAGACGGGCCCCGTTAGCGCCGAGTTTTTTGTTTATTAGGACGTCCTCGTCATGCATCTTGCGTGCCTCGGCGATGAGGATTTTTTTTATCTCTTCCGTGGGCCGGTCCTTGTTTTTCTCAAAGACGTCTTCCATCCTTCTTGCAGCCCATGCAAGGTTCACCGCAGTTGGCCTCGCGCCTGCCACGTGTTTTACGATTTTCCGAAAGTCCCTGCTGAAGGTCTTAAAATCCTTTGGGCTTATCTTTGAGGCCCCTAGGGCTATGCCCATGGCCCCGGCTACACCTATGGCGGGGGCGCCTCTTACGACCATGTCTTTTATGGCTCCGGCTACTTCTTTATAACCCTTAAAGGTCTTGTAAACCTCGCGCGTAGGCAGCACCCGCTGGTCAATCATACGCACGCCCTTATCTACCCATTCTATTGTCTTGAACATATTTACACTTCGCTCCTTTGAATTTTATTTTAGTAACCGGGGGTATTGCTCTGCAACGCCGCATTGCCCAGCGGTTGAATCATAACCATCTCTCCGGCCTCAACTTCTGTGGCCTCTTCGGGCACAATAATAAATATCTCAGCCCGCACCATGGAGGTAATCATGCCTGAGCCCTGCCCCTGCAGAGGCGTGGCCAGATACTCTCCATCTTTGGAGGTAAGCGTGCCGCGAAGAAAATTAACACGGCCCGGCTTTTTCCTTATCGGCGATGTAAGGCGTGCGGCAAAGGTCTTTTTGAATATATCGCTTCGTCCCGCCATCTTAAGAAGCGCTGGACGTACGAATTGCTCAAATGCCACCATGGAGGAAACGGGGTTGCCGGGAAGCCCGAAGGCTGGTTTTCCACCCATGAGGCCAAAGGCAAGGGGTTTACCTGGTTTCATGGCTACCTTCCAGAACTTCATCTCCGAGCCAAGGTCTTTCATTACCTCTTTTACAAGGTCGTAATCGCCTACAGAGACGCCTCCTGATGAAATTACAAGGTCATGCTCGGCGGCCTCTGTGAATTTTTCGTTAAGTTTTTCTCTATTATCTCCGGCTATGCCGAGGTTTACGCACTTTGCGCCTGTATCTTTAACAAGGCTTGTAAGGGCGTATCCGTTGCTGTTGGTAATCTTTCCCGGGGCAGGAGTTACGTTTATATCCACGAGCTCGTCGCCTGTTGAGACTACGGCCACACTGGGCCTCTTGTAGACGGGAATCTTCTCTCTGCCCATGGTGGCGAGCATGAGTATCTCGGCGGGTCTGATGGATGTACCTGCTGATATAACGTTCTCACCCTCTTTAAAATCTTCGCCCTTTTTTCTTATATTGGCTCCGAGTTTTACGGGTCTGAGTATCTCCACTGCATTCTCGCCGGCCTTACGTGTCTGCTCTACCATGACAACTGCATCGGCCCCCACGGGCGTTGGTGCTCCTGTCATTATACGGACAGCCTCGCCGGCCCCAACAGGGCCCTCTGGTACTCCTCCTGCGGGAAGGTCGTAGAGGACTTTTAGTTGTACAGGCCTCTCACCGGAAGCCGCGGCCACATCGGCTGAGTGCAGGGCGTAGCCGTCCATGGCCGAGTTGTCCCATGGCGGGTTTCCCCTCTTGGCCGTGATATCCTCAGCCAGCACCCTGCCTGCCGAATCCTCTATATTAACGATCTCTCTGCCAAGGGGTCTGATCTCGGCGAGTATCATTTTTAAGGCTTCGTCTATCTTTAACATTTTTTTGATCCCTTATCTTCCCTGAGGTTTTAAAGACATAGAAACTCATCAGCATCCTCAGGCTGCTTCAGTAATTCTTTAGCAGCCGTCAGCTGGTAGGGGTTCCCTTAAGTGAGGCCCTTTTTTTTAAAGGATGTTTTTTTGTCGCTCGGGCCCTCACGGGGATTACAATGAGTTTGCCAGGACGGATGTAGCGCGGGTTCTTTACATCATTGAGGTAAAGTATGAGGCTCATGCCGGTCCTGTATTTTCTCGCAATGGCCCAGAGAGTGTCGCCGCGCCTTACACGGTGTTTGTAAAACTTGAGTCTGTCTTTAGGTGCGATCTTGCTGAAGTTTTCCTTGAAAATTTCAACCTTTTCCGGTGGAAGCTTTATATGATAATCAGAGTAGTCCGGCGGGGTGAACCAGCGTATGAGCGCGGGGTTCAGGTCTTTTAATTCTTTAATGCTTATATCGGCGGCCTCGGCTATGACCTTTATATCCGTAGCGTGCGAGATAGCCACCTTCTCATAGACTACCTGCTCATCGTAGACAAGGTCTGTAAAGCCGTAAGACTCGGGGTCTTTTGCGATTAGGGCCGCGGCCATGAATTTTGGTATGTACTGGCGCGTCTCTTTGTTAAGGGGTCGCCTGTAACGTGAGAGCTTCCAGAAGTCGTTGGTCTTGTGCGTTTTTATGGCCCTCGCAATCCTGCCCTCGCCGGCGTTATAACCTGCCATCGCGAGCTGCCAGGAGCCGAAACGTTCATAGAGCCTCTTAAGATACTTGGAGGCGGCGATGGTGGCCATCTCCGGGTCCATCCTCTCGTCTATCCACCAGTCCACTCTGAGGCCGTAGCGCCGTGCAGTGGCTCTTATGAACTGCCACATGCCAACGGCTTTTCTGTCTGACCTTGCTTTCGGGTTCAGACCGCTCTCAATAAGAGCTACGTAAAAGAGGTCTTCGGGCATACCTTCATCGTGCAGTGTCTCCTCTACGAGAGTTCTGTATCCTCCCATCCTTGCGAGCCACTTCTTAAAGTAAGGCCGTCCGCTTGTCTGAAAGTATTTTATAAAGGACTCTACGCTGTTGTTTACAATGATAGGTATCTCGGGGAGGGCATCTTCAGCGGGGTCTTCACCTGCGGCATTATCATTAATAAAGTAAGGGCTCTCAGTGCCGAGGGTCCTGTGAGCCATAGGCGGCGGCAGGAGCTTATGGGGTTTGGCAATGGTTTCGGCGCAGACCTCGGCTACAGGGCCGTAGTGGCCATCAGGGCAGTTGTCCGTAAAACCGGCTACGGCAAGGGAAGTCAACCCCGGACATAGCAGTATGGAGAGAAAAATCCATGTGACTATCTTTCTCATAAAAAGATCCCCAGTCTCAGGTATCAGTGTTGTTTGGAGTGGGCCGGCCTGACGGGTTTTAACTGGCTGAACTTAAGTTTTATATCATCAGCCGTGTCTTTTGCCATGGTCTCTACGGAATTACTGCCTGTGGCGGTAAGTTGTCTGGTACGCTTCAGGAAGCCCTGATTGCCCTTAATCCAGCGTCTTGTCACGCTTCTGCCGTAAGCCTTCAGTGATACGTTGAAGAGGTCGAGCTTGAGGGCACGTTTTAATATCTGCGGAACGGAGTAGAATCTGCGCGCGGCCTGTACGGTCTCTGACTGCAACTCATAGTAACTCATATGCTTGGGCGTAAAGACAACGTGATGCGCGTCATAGAGGCTCCAGTCCTTGGATACGATGCGTCCCGCGTCATCAAGGTCTTTATAACAACCCGTTCCTGGAAGCGGCGTAAGTATAAGGAACTGAACGGTCTCAAGGTCGTTCTTTTTGGCAAAGCGCACGGTGTCGTGTATGGTGCTTATATTGTCATAATCCGAGCCGAATACAAACATGCCGTGGATGCGTATGCCTTTATCGTGGAGCTTGTTTATGCACCACTCGATGTCTTCCACGGTCTGGTTTTTGTTGTAGACCTCAAGGGTCTCGGGGTTAACGGACTCAAGGCCGATGTAGACGGTATGGCAGCCTGATTGTTTCATAAGGTCCATGAGCTCGGGGTCCTTGGCTACGTCAACGCGCACCTGTGCCGTCCAGTTGGGGGTAAGGCCCTCGGCTATCATGGCTTTTAAGAGTATCTTAGTCCTTTTTTTGTTGGCTACGAAGTTGTCATCATAGAAAAAGACCCATTTGCCGCCGCCCTCTTTGTTCCTTCGTAGCTCCTCAAGGACGAGTTCTGTCTTTCTGAAGCGGTATTTTCTCCCGAACATGGAGGTAACGGAGCAGAAGTTGCAGTCATAGGGACAGCCCCTTGATGTCATAATCGGGGTTATAGTCAGCTTTTTGTATGGGGTCTCCTTAAAACCGCTCATAAGTGTGAAATCAGGGACGGGTATGGTATTTACGTCCTTGCAGAAGGGCACGGTCTTATTCTTGAAGATAGTGCCGTCAGGTTTTTTGAAGACAATACCCGGTATGGCCTCAAGGCCTTTGCCTGTCTCAAGGGCCTTCATGAAGTCCATTATAATATCATCTACCTCGCCGCGAAGCACGTAATCGCAGTAATCAAGGGCCTCATCGGGCAGGAAGGTAACGTGAGGTCCGCCCATGAATACGGGTATGCCCGCCTCGCGAACCAGTTTTGCAAGCTCGTAGGAGCGCGCAGATGTAGAGGTAATAGAAGATATGCCTACTACGTCGGCGGATAGAATATCCTTTATATCAAGCTCGTCCACAACCTCTATATAGGTCTTAACGTCATAACCGTGCTTCTGCAAGGTGGTGCCGAGAAGCACTGTGCCGAGGCGTGGAAGAGGCATCCTTGCGAAGACATGAAGATCCGGTGGTTTTGGTTCTACGAAGATGATTTTTTTCATAATAGCTCTTTTTTTATGGCAAAGGTGCCTCTTAACGGGCAGCCTTGCGGTTTTGTTGATTAAAAATACGATTTATCAAAAAAAACTTGTTAAAGGGTAAAACCTTCCAAATCAACTTGGCTTCATAAGAACAGTGTATATTCTTCTTCAAGACAGCCCCTTGGAACAGGCCCTTTTAAGGTTAGAATAAACTGTTCTCAGTATAGATAGTTATTATATGCTTATTATGTGGGGTGTCAAGGTAAAAGGCTTTTTCCATGTGGGCCTGTAGTGGTATTTTAGCCTTGAGCCATGGGAAATTCCGCGGGAGAAAAAGGCCTTTAATATGCTTGTCCCGCTATACTTCCAGGGCTTTTTTGAGAAATGGAGCGGTAATGCTCGCAGGGGTAAGAGCAACGGTCTCCGGCGGCCCTGAGCTTACGATACGCCCCCCGAGCGGGCCGCTGCCAGGGCCGAGATCTATGACATGGTCCGCTGTCTTTATGACCTCCATATTGTGCTCTATTATAAGGACCGTGTTGCCCTTGTCCACGAGCCTGCCGAGAAGTTCAAGGAGCCTCTTTATGTCATTGGTATGAAGCCCTGTTGTTGGCTCGTCAAGGATGTAGAGCGTATCCTCAGTGCCTCCCTTTAGCAGTTCTCTGGCTATTTTTATTCTCTGAGCCTCTCCGCCAGATAGCGTCGGGGCGGGCTGGCCGAGGCGCAGATATCCGAGCCCCACGTCCACCATGGCGGTAAGCCTTTTATGGAGGTCTTTATTGCCCCTTAAGATGCGCGCTGCCTCGTCAAAGGTGAGCTGCAGGATATCATTTACATTGAGGCCGCGGTATTTAATCCTTAGCGCCCTGCGGCAAAAACGTGCGCCCTCGCATCTTGTGCATTTAATGTATACATCGGGCAGAAAGTACATCTCCAGCTTTACGGAGCCCTCGCCGCGGCAGGCCTCGCACCTTCCGCCGGGGACGTTAAAGGAAAAATACCCCGCCGTAAATCCCGAGGC